>JBFHVA010000306.1:0-4035 GCA_041589735.1 Gammaproteobacteria bacterium
AGAACCGGCTACCGATCCAAGTCCTTCCTTTCCGTTCCCATGCGCAACCATGAGGACGAAGTGATCGGCGTGCTTCAGCTGATCAACGCCAAGGACGATGCCGGGAAAGTCATCGAGTTCAGCCGCGAGCAGCAGGAGTTCGTCGAGTCGCTGGCTTCCCAGGCCGCCATCGCGATGTCGAACAGCCGGCTTCTGGAAGATCAAAGAAACCTATTCGAAGCGTTCATCGAGCTGATCGCCGGCGCCATCGACGACAAGTCACCGTATACGGGAAACCACTGCCGGCGGGTCCCTGAGCTTACCCTGATGCTGGCTGACGCTGCCGCCGCGACCACTGAAGGTCCGCTCAGAGACTTCACCATGAGTGACGAGGATCGCTACGAGCTCAAGATTGCCGGATGGTTGCACGACTGCGGCAAGGTCACCACGCCTGAGTACGTGGTGGACAAATCGACCAAGCTGGAAACCATATTCGACCGGATCAAGCTGGTGAGTACCCGTTTCGAGGTATTGAAGCGCGATGCCCGCATACGCATGCTGGAACGCGTCCTCTCCGAAAACGGCATCTCAATCTCGAACGAAGACGAGACCGTGCGGGAATGCGACAGCCAGATCCGGAAGTTTAAAGAGGATTTGGAGTTTCTACGCCACGCCAACATTGGCGCCGAGTCCATGTCCGAACAAGATATGGAGCGCGTGCGCAAGATCGGCCGTTACCGATGGACGAACGAGGAGGGTGAGGACGCCGCGTTCCTCTCCGATGACGAAATCAACAACCTCACCGTTCGCCATGGCACGCTGACCGAGGAAGAGCGCGACATCATCAACTATCACATCGTCGCCACCATAAAAATGCTGGAATCCCTGCCTTATCCAAAGTACTTGAAACGCGTTCCGGAATTCGCCGGCGGACATCACGAGCGCATGGACGGCAAGGGGTATCCCCGCGGCCTCAAGCGTGAGGAAATGTCGATCCAGGCGCGGGCCATGGGGATCGCGGACGTATTCGAAGCGCTCACCGCGGGAGACAGGCCCTACAAGAAGGCAATGAGGCTCTCGGAGGCGCTGAGGATTCTTGGCCGCATGAAAATGAGGAACCACGTCGATCCCGACTTGTTCGACGTGTTTGTTCGAGAGAAGGTGTATCTGGATTACGCCAGGCGCTTTCTCGACCCGGAGCAGATCGACGAGGTCGATCACCGCCAGATCCCCGGATACGGACCGACGCCGAACAAATTTGCCTCTTGAATGAACGGGGCGGCTGCCCGCAACATTTCTCCAGCGCGTGGAAGCTGCAGGAACTCTGTCGATGAAAGCGAGCGAGCCGCTGGACAAGTCCATGGCCAGGGCCATCGAAGAGCTTCGTTCGGCCGAAGACTTTGTCCGCTGGGGCGCGCAACGGTTTTCAGAATCTGGTCTGCATTTCGGCCACGGCACCGATAACGCCCTGGACGAGGCCCGCTGGCTGGTGCTTCACGCGTTACACCTGAATCTGCAGTCGCCGACGGATCTGTCCAGTCTCGACCTCAGCCAGAGACAACGGGAGGCGATCGCGGCAATTATCGAGCGGCGGATCTCCAGCCGAAAGCCGGCGGCCTATTTAACCGGTGAAGCATGGTTCACCGGGCTCAAGTTTCAAGTGGATGAGCGCGTTCTGGTACCGCGCTCTCCCATCGCCGAATGGATCGAGCGCGCCTTCGAGCCTTTCGTGAGCGCGGAAAGAGTCTCCCGGATCCTGGATCTCGGAACCGGAAGCGGTTGTATCGCGGTGGCCCTGGCGTTCGCATTTCCCGAGGCAGAGGTGGACGCTTCGGACCTGTCCCCGGCCGCGCTGGAGGTGGCGCGCCTGAACGTCGAGGCTCACGGGCTGGTTGAGCGCATCAGGCTGATTCAGTCGGATGCATTTGATGAGCTCAGCCCGGAATACGATCTCATCGTGTCCAATCCGCCCTATGTGCCCGAGACCTCGTTCGAGCGTCTGCCGGAAGAATATCGGCACGAGCCCGAGGACGGTCTCGCGGCCGGTCCCGATGGCCTTGACGTCATCGACAAGATCATCCGCGATGCGCCCCGATATTTGAGCGACAAAGGGCTGCTGGTGGTAGAAGTCGGCGAGGCCAGGGAAGCGCTGGAAAGGCGCTATCCGAGGCTGCCATTTCTTTGGCTGGAGATGAGCCGCGGCGGTGACGACGTGTTCGCGCTGACCAGGTCGGAGCTAAAAGCGGCCTAAGTCTCAGGGCTTCGCTGCCCATTAATAAGCATTTTGATCCTGCTTTTAACGCCGTTAGGCCAAGCAGAGCGATTCTGAGACAGGTTTTAAACATCCACGCTAGAATGACGCGCCATGTCTGGAAGCAGCTTCGGAAAATTGTTCTGCGTGACTACCTTCGGCGAAAGCCACGGGCCGGGGCTGGGCTGCGTGGTCGACGGCTGTCCTCCAGGTCTGGAGCTCGCCGAGCCGGATATTCAGACTGACCTGGACCGACGCCGGCCGGGTCAGTCGCGCCACACCACCCAGCGGAGGGAAACGGACCAGGTAAAGATCCTCTCCGGGGTATTCGAGGGACGCACTACCGGCACGCCCATCATGCTGCTGATCGAGAACGTGGATCAGAAGCCCAAGGACTACTCGAAGATCAAAGATATCTTCAGGCCCGCCCACGCGGACTACACCTATCAGCAGAAATACGGTCACCGGGATTACCGTGGCGGCGGCCGGGCGTCGGCGAGGGAAACCGCCGCGAGAGTGGCGGCGGCCGCGGTGGCCAGAAAATACCTGCGTGAGCAGGCCGGTATCGTGATCCGGGGTTACCTGGAGCAGCTCGGCCCGATTAGGGCGGAAAAGTTCGACTGGGCCGCGGTGGATCAGAACCCGTTCTTCTTCCCCGACGCCGATAAGGTTCCCGAGCTCGAGGCGTTCATGGACGCGCTCAGAAAAGAGGGCGACTCCGCCGGCGCCCTGGTGGCCGTTGTTGCCACCGGCGTGCCTCCGGGACTGGGCGAGCCGGTGTTCGACAAGCTGGACGCCGAGATCGCGAAAGCGCTGATGAGCATCAATGCCGTCAAGGGCGTCGAGATCGGCGCGGGATTCGCCAGCGTGGAACAAAAAGGCACCGCCCACCGCGACGAGATGACGCCAAAAGGATTTTTGAGCAACAACGCCGGCGGGATCCTCGGCGGGATCTCTTCGGGCCAGGACATCGTCGCGCGCATGGCGCTCAAACCCACCTCGAGCCTCAGGCTTCCGGGCCGCAGCGTAAACGTTCGCGGCGAGCCGGCGGAGGTCGTTACCACCGGCCGGCACGACCCCTGCGTCGGCATCCGCGCCACGCCCATCGCGGAAGCCATGCTCGCGCTGGTGCTGATGGATCATCTGCTTCGCCACCGGGCGCAGAACCTCGACGTGCGTTCCGAGACTCCGGTGATCCCGCCCCGGGCGCCGGGCAAGTAGCCCCGGGCGCAATCACCTCAGTCGCTTGCAACGGGAAGCCTTACTCCGCCCGGAGCTTCCCTACTGGCGGCTGTCGTCGTTTTACTTTTTTTTCTTCGCCACCCTCGGCGCGCTGCTGCCCTATTGGTCTTTGTATCTTAAGTCCATAGGCTTTCGACCGGCTGAAGTCGGCGCGCTGTTCGCGGTGATGCTGGCCACCAAGATCGTTGCTCCCAACGTCTGGGGCTGGCTCGGCGATCGCTCCGGCCGTCGCATCGGCATCGTGCGCGCCGCCGCGTTGGCAGCGGCGCTCGCCTTCGGCGCGGTGCTGCTGGACGACAGCTTCTGGTGGATCGCAGTATCCATCGCCGCTTTCAGCTTTTTCTGGAACGCCACTCTGCCCCAGTTCGAAGCGGTCACCCTCAACCATTTGGGCGAGGACAGCGTTCGCTACACCCGCATCCGTTTATGGGGCTCGGTGGGTTTCATCGTCACTGTGTTCGTGGTCGGCGGGGTGCTGGACGTGATGGAGATCGGCAGCCTGCCGTGGATCGTGCTCGTGCTGATGGTCGCCATCGCCGCTTCCACTCTGAGCGTCAGGGAAT
>JBFHVA010000307.1:0-3996 GCA_041589735.1 Gammaproteobacteria bacterium
CGAGATATTGTTGAGAGTGAGAATTTTGAACATTTGGTTCGACGTTATGAATCCAATAGCAGAGAAGTTTCAAATGGAAGCTGCGTCAGTTGCTTCGTCAGTAGATGGCAGATGGTAGACGGTAGATGGGGGGACTCTGGGATCTGCGAAGCCGCGGCGCTCTACCCTATCTACCATCTGCCATCTACTTTTTTACCCCTTCCTGTTCTCGAAGTCCGCCATGAACGCTACCAGCGCCTCGACGCCCTCGAGCGGCATCGCATTGTAAATGCTGGCGCGCATACCGCCGACGGACCTATGGCCTTTGAGCCCTTCGAGCCCTGCGTCGCGCGCCTCGTTCAGGAAATCGCCGTCAAGTTCGGGCCTCGCGAGCGTGAACGGAACGTTCATACGGGATCGGCACGCCGGGTCGATGGGGTTGCTGTAGAAGCCGGACCTGTCGATGGCGTCATAAAGCATTTTCGCCTTGGCCTCGTTTCGCTTTGCCATTCCCGCAACACCGCCCTGGGCTTCGATCCATTCGAATACCAGACCGGCAATGTACCAGGCGAAGGTGGGAGCAGTATTCGCCATCGATCCGGCGTCGGCCTGAACCTTGTAATCGAGAATGAAAGGCGTGATTTTTTCCGCCTTACCGATCAAATTCTCGTTCACGATCACCACGGTCAAACCGGCGATGCCAATGTTTTTCTGCGCCCCGGCGTAAATGAGCCCGAAACGCTCCACGGGAACCTGACGCGAGAGGATATTGGAAGACATATCGCCCACCAGCGGCACGGCGCCGCTGTCCGGCACATGATGAAACTCCACCCCGCCGATGGTCTCGTTGGGCGTGTAATGCAGGTACGCCGCTTTGCTGTCCTTCTCCCAACTCGATTCTGCCGGGATGCGGGAATACCCGCAGTCCTTCGCGCTGGCGCACACGTTCACTTCGCAGTAACGTCCGGCTTCCGCGATTGCCTTGACGGACCAATGTCCGGTATCGACGTAATCCGCCCGCTTCTTTCCCCGGAGCAAGTTAAGCGGCACGGCCGAGAACTGAAGCTGGGCGCCGCCCTGAAGGAAAAGCACCTTGTAGAAATCGGGAATAGAAAGCAGCCGTCGCAACCGACTTTCGGCCTTCTCGGCGATCTTTATGAAATGCGCGCCGCGGTGGCTCATCTCCATCACCGACATGCGCGCGTCGCCCCATTCGAGAAGCTCGTCGCGCGCCCGCTCAATCACCGTTTGGGGTAAAACCGCCGGACCGGCACCGAAGTTGTATGCCCTGCTCATGGAGTTCCCTGGCCTGAGTTGAAATCTGCTCCCTGCAATCGTTGACCGCCAGCACCGACGCCGTTGACCCCGGCGCTGGCAAGGGGTGCCATCACGCGCGCGACCGGCTTCGAAGAAAGCCTGGAGATTAAAGCTTGCTCAAGTCTCCTCGACAATCCTGTCCAGGCCGACCAGGCGTTCGCCTTCGCTGAGACTGATGAGCCGCACACCCTGGGTGTTCCGTCCCATGACGCTGATCTCCTCAACCCGGGTACGCACCAGCTTTCCGGCATCGGTGATCAACATGACGTCGTCATGTTCCGACACCAGCAGCGCGCCGACCACCTCGCCGTTTCGCTCGCTGGTCTGGATCGAGATCAGTCCCTGGCCACCGCGGCCCTGGGGACGGTAATCTTCCATAGGCGTGCACTTGCCGTATCCGTTTCTTGTTGCCGTGAGCACGCGCCCGGTGTCGGCAATCATCAGCGAGATGATCTGCTCCTCCTTGCCAATACGCATGCCAATGACACCGCGGGCGTTGCGGCCCATGGGGCGCACCTCCGACTCCTTGAACCGGATCATCTTGCCGCCGCTGCTGGAGAGCATGATCTCCTGCTTTCCGTCGGTGATGGCGACTCCGATGAGTCGGTCACCCTCCACCAGCTCGATGGCGATGATTCCCGACGCCCTGGGACGCGAAAAATCTCTGAGTGGGGTCTTCTTGACCAGTCCGTTTGACGTTGCCATCACCACAAAGCCCGGTTGCTCGAAACTTTGCAAGGATAAAACGGCGTTGATTCGCTCGCCCTCGTTCAAAGGCAGCAGGTTGACGATGGGACGACCGCGGGCCTGCCGGCTCGCGTGGGGTAGCTCGTAAACCTTGAGCCAATAAACCTTTCCACGGTTAGAGAAGCACAGAATGGTGTCGTGGGTATTGGCGACAAAAAGGCGATCGACGAAATCCTCGTCCCGCATGGAAGTGGCGGACTTGCCCTTTCCGCCGCGCCTTTGAGCGGCATAAGCATCCAGCGACTGCCACTTGACGTAGCCCGCGTGGGACAGCGTCACCACCACGTCCTCCGGGCTGATCAGATCTTCTGGGTTGAAGGTCGATTGATCGTGAACGATCTCTGTGCGGCGGTCGTCTCCGTATTGTTCCTTGAGCTCCACCAGCTCGCCACGGATCACCGCCATGAGCTTATCCGGATTGTTCAGGATTTCCAGCAGGTCCTGGATGCGCGCAAGAACCTCGTCGTATTCCTTGAGGATTTTTTCCTGCTCTAAGCCGGTCAAGCGGTGCAGGCGGAGATCGAGTATGGCTTGCGCCTGGGTCTCGGTAAGACGATATCCGTCGTCACCCAGACCAAATTCTTCCGCCAGACCATCGGGGCGCGACATCCTGGCGCCGGTGCGCTTGAGCATGTCCGCGACCACGCCAGGCGACCATTTCCGATCCATTAAGGTCTGCTTCGCCTCTGCGGGGCTTGGCGACGCCTTGATGGCCGCAATCACCGGGTCGATGTTGGCCAGCGCAACAGCCAGTCCTTCGAGGACATGGGCGCGGTCGCGCGCTTTGCGCAGGTCGTAGATGGTGCGCCGCGTAACCACCTCGCGGCGGTGGCGCACGAAAGCTTCGATCAGTTGCCGCAGATTCAGCAGCTGCGGCTGACCGTCCATCAGCGCCACCAGATTGATGCCGAACACGGTCTGCAGCATGGTGTGCTGGTAAAGATTGTTCAGCACTACGTCCGGAGCTTCGCCGCGCTTGAGCTCAATGACCATGCGCATGCCTTCTTTGTCCGACTCGTCGCGAAGCTCGCTGATGCCGTCGATCCGCTTGTCCTTGACCAGTTCCGCAATCTTTCCCAGCAGGCGCGCCTTGTTGACCTGGAAGGGAAGCTCGGTGACAACGATGCGCTGGCGGTCTCCATTGTCGCCGCCCTCGAAGTGCGCCCGGGCGCGCATGTAAATGCGGCCGCGGCCGGTGGCGTAGGCTTCGCGAATGCCCTGGGCGCCGTTGATGATGCCGGCGGTCGGAAAATCCGGGCCCGGGATGTGCCCCATCAGTCCGGGCACGTCGATGGTGGGATCGTCGATATAGGCGACGCAGGCGTTCACGACCTCGCCGAGATTGTGCGGCGGAATGTTGGTGGCCATACCCACCGCAATACCGGAAGAGCCGTTGACCAGCAGGTTGGGCAGCCGGGTGGGAAAGACCGAGGGCTCGGATTCCGACTCGTCGTAGTTGGGCGTGAAATCGACCGTTTCCTTGTCGAGGTCGGCGAGCATTTCGTGAGCGATGCGCGCCATGCGCACCTCGGTGTAACGCATGGCGGCGGGGGGATCGCCGTCCACGGAGCCGAAGTTTCCCTGGCCGTCGATGAGCATCACCCGCATCGAGAACGGCTGCGCCATGCGCACCAGCGCGTCGTAGACCGCCGATTCGCCGTGGGGGTGGTATTTACCTATCGTGTCGCCGACCACGCGAGCCGATTTCTTATAGGGCTTGTTCCAGTCGTTTCCGAGCGCGCTCATGGCGTAAAGCACGCGCCGGTGAACCGGTTTCAGACCATCTCTCACATCGGGAAGGGCCCGTCCCACGATCACGCTCATGGCGTAATCCAGATAGGACTGCTTCATCTCCTCCTCGATGTTGACCTGGAGGACCTCCTTTGCGAATTCACCCATAAAAAAATTGCTTCAAAATCAGATGCTTAAAGTGTTGCTGCGCCGCCCCCAAAA
>JBFHVA010000308.1:0-3991 GCA_041589735.1 Gammaproteobacteria bacterium
CCATCAGTCGGATCTGGTCGGGGTAGAGGGATTCGAACCCCCGACCCCCTGCTCCCAAAGCAGGTGCGCTACCAGACTGCGCCATACCCCGAGATCAACGTTTTCAAGCGGTATTTTAGCTGTCCTACGCCGCGCGCGCCGGGGCTGGCCGGCCGACGGGCAAGCGGCGGGATGATACGTCGCAGCCTGTCTATAATCAACGAATTCGCCGGGAAATACTGTCTCGGCGGACCAAATTCTCTATCATGTGCGCGGCATAAAAGGAGGCGAATTCCAAATGTTCCGTCTTTTTTCCATCCTGTTTTTCGTGTTCGGCCTTCAAACGAGCGTCGCGAATGCGGCGGAGATGCCCAGAGTCCGCCTGGTCACCTCCATGGGCGAGATTGTGCTGGCGCTCGATTCGGACAAGGCACCTAAAACGGTAGAAAACTTTATTGGCTACGTGAAGAACGGATTTTACGACGGCACCCTTTTTCACCGCGTAATCGACGGTTTCATGATACAGGGGGGCGGCTTCAATCAGGAATTCGAAAAAAAGATGACACAGCCGCCTATCTCGAATGAGGCCGACAACGGACTCAAGAACGAGCGCGGCACCATCGCTATGGCGAGAACCGGAGATCCACATTCGGCGACCTCGCAGTTTTTTATCAACGTCAACGACAACCATAACCTCAATCACAGCGCCAAGTCCCAGCGGGGCTGGGGATACGCAGTTTTCGGCCGGGTGGTCGAAGGTATGGAGGTCGTTGACCGGATACGCGTCGTGCCAACCACAACCTATGGCTATTACCGCGACGTTCCCGCGAAGCCCGTGGTGATTGAATCCGCGGTCCTGGAACCCCCAAAATCAACGGAGTAGTACACATGCAGGTCAAACTGGAGACTTCGGTCGGCGACATCACGCTGGAACTGTTCGAGGAGCAATCTCCAAAAACAGTGGAGAACTTTCTCGGCTACGTCAGCGATGGTTTCTACGATGGCACGATTTTTCACCGCGTGATCGATGGTTTCATGATCCAGGGGGGCGGCTTCGAGCCGGGAATGGTGCAAAAGCCCACCAAGTCTACGATCGAAAATGAAGCTGAAAACGGACTCGGTAACGATGCGGGGACCGTCGCCATGGCGCGCACGCCTGATCCGCACTCGGCGTCCGCGCAGTTCTTCATCAACGTTCGGGATAACGATTTCCTGAACTTCAAGGCCAAGTCCCGAGACGGCTGGGGCTACTGCGTGTTCGCAAAGGTTATCGACGGCATGGACGTGGTCACCTCTATTGAAGCGTCGCCGACCACCAG
Organism: Gammaproteobacteria bacterium; assembly: GCA_041589735.1. GTDB lineage: Bacteria > Pseudomonadota > Gammaproteobacteria > HK1 > HK1 > CAMYJH01. The sequence continues at coordinate 1,299 of JBFHVA010000308.1, forward strand.
TCGCGCCGGACACCAGGACGTGCCGCAGGAAGACGTGATCATCAACCGCGCGGTCAAGATTTGAAACTTTCACCTTAAGCGGAGCCCATGGCGACGCTGTTCTTATCTGACGTCCACTTGAGCACCAAGCGTCCCGAGATCGTGGACGCATTCGAGCACTTCCTCGATGATCAGGCGCGACGCGCTGACGCCGTTTACATGCTGGGCGATATCTTCGACGAGTGGCTGGGCGATGACGACGATCGGGCGCCCCATCCACGTATCACCGAAGCTCTTGCTCGCTTGAGCGAAAGCGGCGTACCGGTTTGGATTATGCACGGCAACCATGACTTTTTGCTGGGCTCCGCTTTCGAGCAGTCAAGCCGCTGCCGGCTTATCCCCGATCCCAGCGTTGTCGAGCTCGATGGCGCCCGGATACTGCTCATGCATGGAGATATTCTTTGCACTCGGGATACCGACTACCAGGATTTTCGAAAAATGACCCGCGATCCCGACGTCCAGCGTGAATTTCTGAGCCTGCCGCTTGGGGCGCGCATTGAGCGGGTCGCGGCGCTGCGCGGGCAGTCCCGAGAGGCAATGCGATTAAAGCCCGAAGACATCATGGACGTGACTCCGGAAGCGGTGGTGAACGCAATGCGTCAGCACGACGTGCGCCACTTCATTCACGGACACACCCATCGTCCCGCGGTGCACGATCTCGAGGTCGCCGGCGAGTCTGCGGTGCGCATCGTGCTCGGCGATTGGTACGATCAGGACAGCGTCCTGATCTGGTCCGCGGGAAATTACCGACCCGGCCGCATCAAAGATATTTAAGCGTCGTCCTCGCCACCCTCCTCCTTCTCCGCCTGGTTGCGCGCATCGAATCTTCTTCGACCCGACCGACCACGGCGCTCGTCCCCGCTGCGCCGCTCGCCGGTTCTTCGTTCCGGTCGCACCCGCCGATCCGGCGCCAGCACGCGACGCTCCATCGAGATGCCGAACAAGCGCATCCGGCGCCAGGCCATCCCCATGGTCGCGCAGTAGGCAGCGAACAGCGCCAGGAAAATCCAGAACATGACGTTCTGTGGAATACCCACCTTAAGCGCGGCGATCCCGGCCGCGGCGAAACCCGTCGCCAATAGCATCAGCAGGCCGAAGGTCTGATTCACGCCGAGGCCGATCATCTGTAGCACGTGGTGCACGTGCTCGGCATCGGCGACGGTGGGCAGCCTGCCGGTGAGCGGCCGCCGGATGAGCAGCCAGACCGTGTCGAACAGCGGGATCAATAGCAGCCAGAGTGCGGTGACCGGCGTCATCACCCGCACCGGACCCTGGGACATGTCGATGAAGAACCAGGTTATGGCAAAACCCAGAAACATACTGCCAGCGTCGCCCATGAAGACCAGCGCCAGACTGCGTCCCGGAGCGCGCACGTTGAAAACAAGAAAGGCCACCACGCAGGCGGCAAGAAGCAAAAGCAAATCACGACGATCCTGAAGACCAGCATCATGGGCGATAAAGGCGAGCCCTAACAGCGCCACCAGGCTCAAGCCCCCTGCAAGGCCGTCCATGCCGTCAATCATGTTGAGCGCATTGATCACGCCCACGGTAGCGAAGATGGTGAACGGTACCGCCCAGCGTCCCAGCTCGACGACGCTCTCCCCGCCGCGCAAACCACCCAGATCGTCGAGCGCGATACCGCCCCACCAGGCCATCATCGCGGCGGCCACAATCTGCGCCGCAAAGCGCGCGCGCGAGGTGAGCTCGCGCATGTCGTCCAGGACACCGACAATCATCAGTATTGCTACCGCGGCAAAGAAACTTCGATACGGCGTAAACGCCAGATCCAGGGTAAGCGCCGCGAGGGCAAAGCCGCAGAACATGGCCAGACCCCCAACCAGCGGCACCTCGTCACTGTGGACCTTGCGCTCGCCCGGCTGGTCGATGAGACCGATGTGTAGCGCCACCGGCCTAAGCAGGACCACCATGAGGACGCTAATCACGAAGCCAAGCGCGATGCTCATGCTTACATTCTGGCTCACTGGCGGCGATCCTTCTTCAAACGCCGAGCACTTCCCGCCACGCGGCCAGCGCAATGGGCTGATCGAATTGCTTCTCGAAGACCTGCCGAGCCGCCCGCCCCATGGCCTTTCGCGCGTCGGGATCCGATTCGAGCGCGGCAATCTGTTCCGCCAGCGCCTCGCCGTCGTCGGGCGCAACGCATACGCCACAGTTTTCTTCTTTCAGAATTCGGGCAATCTCGCCCTCTTGGGATCCGATAAAAACGGTAGGCCTGCCCGCCGCCGCGACGCCGTAAAATTTGCTCGGCACGATCAGCCCTTCGAGCTCGGCGCGCAGGGACACCATGTGAACGTCGCCAATACTCAGACTTTCGCCCAGCCGTTCCCGGGGCTGATAGCCTTCGAGCCGGATGTTGCGTAACCCGCGTCGCTCGACCTCCGCCTCGAACCAGGGCCTCTGCACGCCGTCGCCAACCACAAGAAAAACCACACTTGGCCGTTCCTTGAGTAGTCGCGCCGCCTGAATGATGACGTTTAAGTCGTGGGCTCTGCCGAGGTTGCCGGAATACATGACCACGAAGGCATCGCCAAGACCTAAGGACTCGCGCAACGGATTCTGGCTGCGCGCCAGCGGGCGGATGGCCTGACCGTCGCACCAGTTATGCACGATCCTGATCCGGTCGCGCTCGATGC
>JBFHVA010000309.1:0-3976 GCA_041589735.1 Gammaproteobacteria bacterium
GGCCTGGCGCTTGAGGTGGACGAGGGCGAGCGCATCTGCGCCGCGCTTGGTAACAAGAGCGTGCTGTTCATGGCCAACCACGGCGTCACCGTGGTCGGCCGCAGCGTCGCCGCCGCCTTCGATGATCTTTATTACCTGGAGATGGCCTGCCGTAACCAGGTGCTGGCGCTGTCCACCGGTCAGAAGCTCAAGAGAATGCCGGAAGAAGTGGCCAGAAAGACCGCCGAGCAGTGGCGCCAGTGCTGGGAGCCGGAAAAGCACTTCGCGGCGCTGAAACGAATCCTGGACCGCGAGGAGCCGGATTACGCCGAGTAATCAGGATGGCGCTATACGCTTCGCTATCGCCCCCTACGGCCGCTTGTGGGAGCGAGCGCCGGCTCGCGAATACGGCCTCAGATTTACCGACGGCGGTGCGGGCGGCGTTAAGCCGGTGCAATACGCTTCGCTATTGCAACCTACGATTGATCGAACCCTACGTCGCGTAGTTCCCAACCCGTCATTCCAGCGGAAGCTGGAATCCAGTAGACAATTCTTTCCTTAGATCACAAGCCTTGAGATCACACGCCTTGAAATGCCAGGTTGCGATTACTCGGTGCAATTCGCTCCACTCATTGCACCCTACGGCGAATAGGGCGCTTGTTGCGCCTTACGGCGGCTTTTGCAGGTCTAGAACTTGTAGCTCAGCGCCAGCCCTATGATGTGCCCTCGATAGTTGGGGCTCGCCTCGCCCAGCGTGATCACGTCGTTCAATGTGTCTACGCCGAGGCCGTCCACGCTGAAGTCGTCGGTCTCCAGGTGCTCGTAGGCATAGCTCAGCCGCGCCTCGAGGTTCTTTTTCAGCTTGTAATTGGCGTGGGCTCCCAGACTGTACCAATGGGAAACGACATCCGGTAGCGGTTCGGTAGTGAGCCCGGGGCTGGTCGTCTCAACTTGGGTCAGGGCGCGGCTGAAGCTTAAGTCGGTCCCGATTCCCAAGCGGCTGTTGATCTGCCACTTGGCGCCTAACCCGAGAGTAAAGATGCGATCATCCATCGTAGTTGTCCACGATCGGGCCGTGGCTGTCGGCCCTGGCGGCACATCAACACAGTCTGTGTTGCCTGAATTCCATGAGCAGCCGTCTTGATCGAACTTGGCGTTTTCGTAGGTAGCGAAAAAATTAGCGGTGATGTCGTCCTGGGGATTTACGGTGAAATCCAGGGTAATGCTAGCCATTTGAACTTCGGTTAGACCGATTTCCGTCTCATCATAATCATCGATGCTAAACGCGCCATCTAAAGTAACTGTATAGCGTGGAGACGGCATGTAGTGCACTACGGCCCTGACCTCGTCGCGATCACGGTCCGCAATGAAGTATTTTCGAAGCCGGGGATCGTTTTCGAAGCCAGACGTCGAGTTTGGATGGCTCTCGAGATACAGCAAATTATCCCGATAAGTGGACCCATTACGGAAAGAGTGCGCATATCTGACCCAGCCGCTGGCACTTTCAAAGGGGCTCGAGCTGACCTTGCCGGACACGGTGTGTTCCCGCAGGGTGTTGACCTCGGACACTTTTCGTTTCTTTTGCTCAAACTGATAGCCAAGGGAGACCTTGGTGTTGGGAATCACCCGATAGCCGCCGTCCAACTTGACCTTGTGGGTGTTGCCGCTGCCGTACGGCAGATTGATTCTAGCGAAGCTACTGCCGGCACCGCCCTGATCGATCGTGTCAGCGAGAACGTATACAAACGTGTCGGTGGGCGTGTCGTTATCCCGATACTCAAAGCGATAGCGCGCCGCCACGTCCAGTTTTTGCAGTGGCCGGGACGTATAGCCCAGATCGAATATTGTCGTTGCGATCAACCCGTCGAGTGAATTCCGCGGTAGTGGAATCGGCGCGGCCAAAGCTGGATTCACCGTGTAGGGCTGGAAGTTCTCGTCTTGTTCGTATCGGGTGTGGGTCAGCCTTCCGGAAATACGTGACGTCTTGCCCAGAGTTCGCGCTGCCGAGAGGCTGAAGCTGTGGGCCAGATTGTCCGGTTCCAGCGCAAATCGTCCGAAACCAGTTGGATGCGCGGCGGCCGGGTCCCAGGGGACAAATCCGCCCTGCGCAGTGTACGGGTTTTGAAAGGTGAGGGACGATTTCCTGTTGTTGAAGGCGGAAAACTCGTAATCGAAACGGAACATGGATGTCTTGTTGACGTATTCAGCGAAAAAGTTGACCCGGTTGGTTTCGTAATCGATAGGTTCCGGCAAAATAACTGCCTTCGGGTTTCCGCCGTAGCCGGCGAATGAGCCGCCGATGGTGTCGATGCCTTCCTTCGTGTCGTGATGAAAATCAACGCCGATCTTCCACCGAGGATCCAAGTGCTTGAGAAAACCGGCGCCGACATTCTGCCGTTCGGTCTCGACCTCTATACCGCGCAGACTCGGCAGAAGCTGGGTCATGCCGCTAGGAGTGCCCGCCGCCGTCCAGGGCGTCGGCAGTGACAGACTAGTGCCGCCGGCACCGATATAGGGCGTCCGGCCGTCGTTGAACTGGTTTCGCGGGATCTGCTGATACTCGATGAACGTTTCGTAATTCCCTTGGACGCCGTACTCGCCGTAGACCGAGCGTGACTCGATGCCCAGGTTGCTGCCCTCCAGGAGCCAGTAGCGGGGCGTCTCGTCACTGTCCCACGCCGGCCGTTGCATCAAGAGTATGTTAACGATGGGGAACACCCCGTCGTCCTCGATTCCCGTGTACTCTCCGAACTTGAAGGAATCGATGTTGGTGTAGCCGGCACCCAGCTCGATTTCGTTGACGTAAATGACCTCTGGTTCTTTTTCCGGCGCCGCCTCAAGGGTAAAGGCGTCACCTTGGGCCAGTGCGGTGGATGGCAACATGGGGATGGTCATTGCTGCCGCCAGGTTACGAAGTGTTCGTGCGTTCATCTTGGCCACCTTTATTGTTCCATCTCAGACGCGGTGCTTCATGAAAGCGCCGGGGCCTACCTCATGAATCTTATGCCCGACGGATGATTCGACCCGTGGACCTGGGAGTGACAGCTCAAACACCCCTTGGCGATAACCTGTCTTGCCCCCGGAGGCGGAAGACCGGTTCCGCTGTAAGCGGTGCTTGGGTGGAAAGCAGCGGCATGGCAAGTCTGGCAAAGCCAGGGATTGCGCGCCTTGAGCAACCTCGACTGGTTGGACCCGTGGGGCGTGTGGCAGGTGCCGCAGTCTTCCCGCACCGGTGCGTGCTCCCACAGAAACGGTCCGCGCTTCTCGGCGTGGCACTGGTAACAGGTGTCGTTGACCGTGGCCTTGACCAGCTGCTTCGGCCCGAATGATCCGTGAGGGCTGTGGCAGTCGGAGCAGGCCACCAGGCCCTCGCGTATGGGGTGACTGGAAATACGCAGTATCTGCGCCCGCTGGGTCCTGTGGCATTGGAGGCAGGTCTCGTTCTGCGCGCTCTTGACGGTCATCGGATCTCTGAGGGCGTGGACGTTATGACATGATGAGCAGGTCACGTCGGCAAACTGGTGCTGGCTTCCCGTCCAGGCGACGTGCTGTCCGCCCTGATGGCAGCCGAGGCAGACGGCGTTTTGCTCCTCCGGCGGGTTCTTCGAGCCTTTCCCGAAGTTGATGCCCACCGAGGCACGCTTTTCCCCCTCGGCGGGCTTGATCAGATGCTCCGGGCTCGGACCGTGGCAGGTTTCGCAGGAGTGAGAGGCGAACGGCGTGCGCTTGTCTGCGCGCTGGGCATGCTTGGTATACAGAATATGCGTTACCGGCGCCTCGTCGTGGCACTTCATGCAGGTTTCCGCGCCGCGTTCGGCGTAGGTCGCTCCCGGCATCGGCGCCGGGTCGTATGCCTTTTGCGCAACTGCTGTTGGAGGCAGCCATGAACAGATCATCAAGACGGCCAAGCCTGCGCCAGCCCGAATTGCCGTTGTCATTTTTCTGGATGAAGACATGGTCTGCTCCAACGCGTCGCTCATGAATTGGAATTACTTAA
>JBFHVA010000310.1:0-3970 GCA_041589735.1 Gammaproteobacteria bacterium
CGTTCGGGGGTATTGGGCAGGTATGAGCAGCGCCGGACGCAGGTTTTGGAGTGCCTGCAGTGGTCTCGCGGCAGACACGCTCGGCGACGCTGCCGCCAAGAGAAGCAGAGCGGGGCCTATCCCGAACCCTCCGATCAGCTTTTTTCGTCCGGCCATGGCGCGCGAGCATACCATTTCGTTATTAAACAGGAGGATGCAGATCGGGGGCGCCTTGCTCCGGCGTCCCGCTGCCGCGGCCCGGAATCCGACCCTGCAGCCTGACTTTTCTTCCCATCGCTCAGACAGTAAGCTTGACATCCGCCGCGGCGCCGGGAACGGCGTTCTCGGCTCCTAAGTTAAATTGACAACTAAAAATCAGTTGCCATTGGAGGCTCGAAATAACGCTCAGAACTCTATTTGCCACCGGCGTAACTGCGGTTAAGGTGGCGGCGCGGGAGATTTTTCAAACCGATTAGCGACGGTAACGTCCGTTGCCGTTACTTGACCGGATTGAAGTCGCGCCATTGCGTGAATATCAAGAGAGAGCCGAAAAAAGCCTTGCAAGCGAATACCTGTACTTCGGGCGGGGTCCTAGCAACCGCCAGTGGCAGGAGATATCAGCGATTCCATCTAGGAGATTAGGAGGCAAGCATGAAAAAGAAGGTAGCCATTATCAGTGCAGGCATTCTGGCGTGCCTGATGGCGGGGGGAACCCCCGTGTTCGGCCAGAGCAACATCGACAAGATGCGCGGTTTCAACGTGACGGGCACCAGTCTCGACATACCGACGGTTCCGCAAGGTGGTGCAATGGCCGCGCAGATCCGTAAGAACCTGGAGCGGGTGAAAATGCCGCCGGGGTTCAAAATCGATCTGTTCGCCATCGTGCCCGACGCACGCCACATGGCGGTGAGCAAGAGCATCGGCGTGGTCTTTGTCGGCACGCGCAAATCCAAGGCGTGGGCCGTCACCGATCGCGATAGGGACCGCGTCGCCGACGAGGTCAAGGTTCTCGTGCCGAGCATCGCGATGAAGGTGCCGAACGGGATGTGCATGACCAACGACGGCGTACTCTACTTGGTCGAGCACAATCGCGTCCTCATCCTGCCCGCGATTGAATTCTTCTACGAGAGCCCGGACGTGGCCATCGACGGCATCATTGAGCCGCTGGTTCCCGTCGAGGAAGAGTCCTTCAACCATGGCGCCCGTACCTGCACCATCGGTCCGGACAACAAGCTTTATATCACTCTCGGGCAGCCCTTTAACGTGCCCCCGCCGGGGAAGCTGGACTTGTATAAACAGTGGGGCATCGGCGGCATCATCCGCATGAACCGCGATGGCTCCAATCGAGAAGTCTACGTGGACGGCGTGCGGAACTCAGTAGGCCACGCCTGGAACCCGGCCAACGGCGAGCTGTGGTTCACCGACAATCAGGTCGACGGCATGGGAGACGACATCCCGCCGGGTGAGCTCAACCGGGCGACAAAGCAGGGCCAGAACTTCGGCTTCCCGTGGTATGGGGGCGGCGACACTCGCACGGTCATGTACGGGGAAAAGGATCCCCCGCTGGACGTTGTCTTTCCCGAGGTCAGTACGGTGGCGCATGCGGCCGATCTGGGCATGATGTTTTACACCGGCAAGATGTTTCCGAGGAAATATCAGGGCGGCATCTTCAGCGCGCAGCACGGTTCCTGGAACCGTACCACGCCCGTGGGCGCTCGCGTCATGTTCACCTCGTTAAATGAGGACGGTAGCGCGAAGGAAATGGTGCCATTCGCCGAGGGTTGGCTGGTCGACGAGACCGGCGAGTATCTGGGCCGTCCGGTGGACGTGGTGCAGTATATCGACGGGTCGATCCTGGTCTCGGATGATCTCGTCGGGGCCATCTACCGGATCTCCTACGAGGGTCCGTAGGCTTGTTGCTCCCGCCGCCGAGAAGGCGGCGGGAGCCAACTCAGGCGACTCGCGTTTTCACTGACAATAGGAAAGTGTCATGCCTGAGGTGATCGGCAGTAGGCGGGCTCTTGCAGCGGGACTGTGCCTGATTCTTACGGCCGCGACCTGTGTCGCGCATGCCGCGGGCAGCTTGGACTCGGGACTGAAGAAAGCCGCACAGTGCGCGGCTTGCCACGGCAAGGACGGCTTGAGCCGCCGGCCTGACGTACCGCATATTGCGGGGCAGAGTGAAATCTATATGAGCGCGCAACTACGTCACTTCCGCTCTGGTGAGCGGGAGCACCCCGAAATGAGCATAATCGCCAAGGGCCTTTCCAATGAGGACATTGACGATCTTGCCGCGTGGTACTCGAGTATCAAGGTCGAGGTGAAACTTCCGCAGTGATGTCCCGCGCCGTGGCCTCGGCGTTGTCCGCCGATACGCCCTGGGCTCAGGACGCTTTGCTCATGCGGCACGTTGTTTCCCAGGCTTGTAAGCGAACTGGGAAATCTTGAACAACGATCTGCAACAGGAAGACGTTCAGCGCCGCGTCCGCGAGGCCCTGGATGCCTCAGGTCAGGAATACGAGATCATGCCCTGTGACCCGGCGCTCGCGGACACGGCGGATTTCTGCGCTCATTACGGCATACCTCCGGCAAACTCTGCCAACACCATTCTTGTCAAAGCCAAAACCGGCGGCGAACGCTATGCAGCCTGCGTTCTGCTCGCCGACTCGAAGCTGAATGTGAACCGCGTAGTGAGAAAGCGTCTCGGCGCCCGCCGCGTTTCTTTCGCCTCGGCCGAGGAAACACAGCGCTTGACCGGTATGGTTATCGGTGGCGTGACGCCGGTCGCGCTGCCGGAAGAAATTCCGGTTTGGGTGGATACTCGGGTGATGCAGACCGAATACGTGGTACTCGGCGCGGGCGTTCGCGACGCCAAGATAAAAGTCGGCCCGGAGCTGTTTCGAACGCTGCCACAAGTGGAGGTCGTGGATGGACTTGCGGTTCAGTTTCAAGCGCCGTGATTTTCAGTAAGAGTTGCGTTCTCGTTGACTGAAGTGAGGAGCACCGATGTCAAAAACTATGATCATCAGCGGCGCGTCCCGGGGTATCGGCGCGGCCATCGCCCGCGAAGCCGCGTCCCATAAATTCAACCTGGTATTGAACGCGCGCGCCGCTGACGCGCTCCATTCATTGGCGCAGACTCTCGATACGTCGAACCGTCATGTCGTTACCGTCGCAGGTGATGTCAGCGACAAAGACATTTGCACTGCCATCGTGAGGGCTGCCGTAGATCGCTTTGGCGGTGTCGACGTGCTGGTCAACAATGCCGGAATTTTAGAGCCCGTCGGTCTGCTGGACACCGCCGATGCGGATGACTGGGTGCGAAATCTAATGGTCAATGTGGCCGGACCCGTGATGCTTACAAAGTTTGCTCTCGATTCTCTGAGGGAGCGGCGCGGTTGCGTCATCAACATCTCCAGCGGGGCGGCGGTCAAGGCCGTACGTGGCTGGTCAGCCTATTGCACCTCAAAGGCCGCGCTGAACCATTTCAATCGAATGATTTCCGCTGAATATCCGGAGATCGTTTCGGTAGCGGTGTCGCCGGGCATGACGGCTACGGATATGCAGCACATGATCCGCGAGCGCGGGGAGGGGCGAATGCCTGAAGACGAGTACCGGCGATTCGTTGACGCCTACGAAAACGGCGAGCTGCGGTCTCCCGAAACGGTGGCGCGCGCAATCGTCGCCATCGGCATGAACCCGCCCGTGGAGCTCAAGGGTGAGTTCGTCAGCGTGGAAGATCCCAGGGTGGAGGCGCTGAAAGTCGCCCTGGCGAAATAAAGAGTGGTCCCGTACGCGTCCAAGGCAGAGGCACAATGAACCGACGCTGGGTTAACCGTCCCGAGGGGTCCACCTGGGGCGATTTCGGGCCCGAGGATCAGCGCGGCCGGCTGAACCTGCTCACACCAGAGAAAGTGCTCCAGGGCGCAGCGGAGGTCAAAGAGGGATTGAGCTTTTGTCTCAGTCTCCCGCTCGACATGCCGGGGGGGAA
>JBFHVA010000311.1:0-3969 GCA_041589735.1 Gammaproteobacteria bacterium
ATTGCATTGAAACCAATGGACTGAACCCTAGGAGAGATTCATGCGAACTCTGACACAAACACTGACCGCGGTGGCGCTTCTGGCGCTGGTGGGTGTGGCCCCGGTCTCCGCTCAGGACGTTTCGGTGGATATCGCCGTCGCCCGCGCCGTAGTCGACCGGATGCCGGTGGACGAGGGTGAAAGCTTCCCGGTGGACGTCGGTGAAGTGTGGTGCTGGACCCGCGTCAGCGGTGCCGAGGGCTCCACTATCAAGCACGTCTGGCTGCGCGACGGTGTGGAGATGGCGGAAGTGCCGTTGAACGTCGGCGGTACATCCTGGCGCACCTACTCCAGCAAGACGATTCCGCCGTACTGGTCGGGCGATTGGCGGGTAGAGGTTCGAGACGAGATCGGCAACGTGCTGGCCTCGCAGGACTTCACCGTTGGAGCGCCTTGATCCGCGTTTAGACTACACCCGGGGTCCGGGCCGAAATATTGGATAGCAATACTTCGGCTCCGGTCCCTACGGCCTTTCCACTTCCCACCGACGTATCACTTCCTTTTCTAGTCGCCTTCCTTTTTCAGCTCGTCGTCACCGGGCTTGTCTTTTTCGGATCCTGCGGCATTGCGCACAATTTGTGCAGATGAGCCCGGCGCTTTGCGCCGCTGAGTAAGAACTCTTAGACTGCACTTCACTCCCGGCGCGATTTACCATCGACTGGGAATCGATCCCGCTGGGCGCCACGATCACTTCAGTTAACCATCCAAGCTCGACGCGGCAACCCCCTTCGGGCTCAGGAGGCGGTGATGGCTCATTTGGACTGGAAAATACGCACCGTAAAACTCTCCACCTGTAGCTGCGACTACGGCTGTCCCTGCGAATTCAACGCCCACCCGACGCGCACGCCCTGCCAGGGCTTTGAGGCGTCGGAGATCCTCGACGGGCATTTCGGCGATGTTCGCCTGGACGGTCTTCGATTCGGCGCAACCTTCCGCTGGCCTGGGCCGCTGCACGAAGGTGGCGGGATTGCACAGGGTATAGTCGACGAGCGCGCCGACGAGGCGCAGCGAAAGGCAATTATCAGCATTCTTTCCGGCGAGGAACAGGAACCGACCACGGTGTTCAACATCATCGGCTCAACCATCTCCGAAGAACTTGACACCCTGTTTTTACCTATTGAGATGGAGTGGGATCTGGCGAAACGGTCAGGACGCATTCACATTCCGGGTGTTGCCGAAGGGAAGTTCGAACCGATCAGGAACCCTGTGACCGGCAAGCCGCACTACGCCATGATCCGGCTGTATTCGGGTTTCGAGTTCAACGAAGCCGAACTCGCGAGCGCCGACGCTAAAGGAACCGGCGAGATAAGGTTCGACTACAGCAACCGCTATGCCTTCTTGATGGACGAGACCTACGGCCCGCAGGGAATTTTACAGAATTAATTGGCGGCGCCCGGAAGATAGGTTTAAAACAAAGGCACTGGTATTCCGCCCGGGCCTCATTTCGGGCGCAGACCCCCATGTGGCTCAAAAACATTCAGATCATCCAAACCATCGTCTGGGTCATCGCCGGATCAGCGGCGTGGAGGTTGTGGGAATCCTCTTACGACTGGGTGGTGTGGACGATCATTCCGCTGCTGATATTCGAGATCGGTGTCGCGGCGACGCTCAAGCGCGTGGTGCAGGAGGGGGCCAGCGAAATGGTGAGATCGGAGGAAGAGCTGAATACTTTCAGGAAAGTTTGGGGAAAGATCCACACGGCAGTGTGCCTGGCGGCCGTGGGTCTCGGCATTTACGGCCATACGCTGGCATGAGACGCTCGGACTTCGGTTCCATGTTGTCTCCGGCGCCGCGTTCAATCAGCCGGGTTGGAATTTTATTCCGGCTCTTGGTCGAATTCCTTTACGCCTTTGGGTATGACCACACCTGGCGCCTTGCGTGAGGTCCAGATATGGATCGCATCGGAAATGTCCACCGGAGCATCCAGCGATCCGCCTTTGACGGTAAGCGTTTCGGACAAGGACGAGGATTGATGCCAGATCCGTGATCCGCACGAGGAGCAAAAAGCACATTCCACTTTTCTTCCGCTGTCCGCATTTCTGCTCCAGAGCCGTGGAGTTCCTTTCGTCAACCGAAAGTTCGCCCGATCCACCTCGAAGGAAATCCCAAAAGCTGATGCCGATTGCTTGCGGCACTCCGTGCAATGGCAGACATAGAGCGCCACAGGATCATCAGCGCATTCGTAGCGCACGCTTCCGCACTGACAGCCGCCAGTTCTCATTTTAAGACTTTTAGTTTCCCTCCAAGCCGGGCTCAGCCGCTCGAGCGCAATAGCAAGGCCGGGTCGAGGCGCAGACGTTTCAACAGATGCCGGGCACCTAATCCCAGGCTCGCGGCGCTCACCAGCACCGCAACGGCCGCTCCCGTCCACCAAAGTCCCGCGGCGTTCAGCTTCAGTCGGTACTCCAGCAGTCCGAAGGCAATGACCCCACCCAACACCACAGAGAAGACCGAGACCAGTAGCGCGACGAGGGCAAATTCGATGGCCAGACTCGATCGAATTGTGGTGACTCTCGCACCGAGGGTGTGCAGAATCGTGGCCGCGTAGACCTGGCGCGCGCGGCTGGTGGCGACCACGCTCACCAGCACCAGCAGACTGGCAAGCAGGCTCACGCCCGAGACAATGGCGAGCCCCGCGGCGGCGCGCCCCAGCATCGATCTCGCCTCCCGCAGTATCCGTTGCGTGCGGACCGTGATCACATTCGGCATTGCCTGCGCGAGACGGGTCTCGATGTCGACGGCTTCCTCGTGGTCCAGATAGGCCGTGCCCACGTAACGGGTGATGTAGGGATCCAGGACCCCGTCGGAGAAGATTCCCTCGAACCAGAAGCGAGTTTCAATTCGTCGCTGGCCATAGATCACGGCGAGTTTCGCCTCCACCGTTTCGCCCATAATATTGAAACGCAGAAGGTCCCCGATCTCGAGACCGATCTGATCCGACTCCCAATCCTCCATTGCAACCAGTGGTGGGCCATCATAGCGCCGGGGCCACCAGTCGCCGCGCTCCACGGCGACCCCGTCGATGTTGCCAAGACGATGGGTGAGCTTGTGTTCGTCGCGCGCCTCGAGGGCGCGGCGGCTGTCAAAACTGTCACGCAGCGGCTCGCCGTTGACTTGACTCAGGCGCCCCAGGACCAACGGTGCAAGCTCGAGCGTATCCAGGCTCTTCGCGCTGCCGACAATATCACGCAGTGCCTCCACCTGATCCGACGAGACATCGTAGAACACGAGCGCCGGGGCCCGCTCCGGAATCGTGTCCGCGATGGTGCGCAGCAGGGCCGCGGTGACCAGAGTACAGGCAACCAGCACGGTGAGCGCCGAGCCCAGGGAAAGCAGCATGACGCGAATCGGGGCGCCCCGCTGGTGGAGATTTGCCACCGCCAGCTTGAGGGCAAAGTGACTGCTCAGGTAAGGATGGTCGGCGATGCGATGCGCGCCCGCGCGGCTCATCTGCACGACGCCTTCGAACAGCGCAAGCAGCAACAGCGTAGTCACGACGAAACCTACTCCAAAGATCGTCTGCGGCAATGCGGCCAGCACCAGTCCGACAAGCAGCGCGCCGCAGGCGGCGGTCCATCGCCACCAGCGCGCCGGCGTATCTATCACAGACGCATTAATGCCGCGAAAGAGCGCCGCCGGCGTTACCGACAACGCTCGCCCGAGAGCGGGCAGGGCAAAGGTCACTGCCGTCAGAACCCCGAATAACCACGCGGCTATCAATGGCCACAGCAGCTGCGCCACTTCCGGCGCCAGCGGCAGGCGTTCCGCTGCGATCGCCGTTCCGGCGAATGCCAGGCCTCCACCAGCCAGCGTCCCGGCCAGGCTCGCCGATCCCGCCAGCAGTAGAATCTGGCAGAGATAGACCGCCACCAGCCTTGCTTCGCGCAGGCCCACGGACCGGAGCATCGCGATAGTCGCGAGCTTGGCGTC
>JBFHVA010000312.1:0-3963 GCA_041589735.1 Gammaproteobacteria bacterium
GGTGCCGGGCGCCAGGCGGTTGCGCAGGCGCACGTTGGCGAAGGTGCCGCGCATCATGACTTCGTGATTGCCGCGGCGGGAGCCGTAGGAGTTGAACTCCCTCGGCGGCACCTGCCGCTCCTGCAGATACTCGCCCGCGGGGCTGTCCGGCTTGATGGCGCCGGCCGGAGAAATATGATCGGTGGTGATGCTGTCCCCCAGTAGGGCCAGCACCCGGGCGCCCTTGATTTCGGGGATCCCGCGGGGCGTCATGGTCATGCCCTCGAAGTAGGGCGGGTGCTGCACGTAGGTGGAGGTCGAGTCCCAGGCAAACTGATTGGCGTCGGGCACGTCCATCCCCTTCCAGCGTTCGTCGCCTTCGAATACGTTCTTGTAGCTGCTTTGGAACATTCCGGAGGTCACGCACTTGGCGATGGTATCCTGGATTTCTCTGGAAGAAGGCCAGATGTCCTTGAGGTAAACGTCATTACCCTTCTTGTCCGTGCCGAGCGGTTCCTTTTGCAGATCGATATCCACGGTGCCGGCCAGAGCGTAGGCCACCACCAGAGGCGGAGAAGCGAGGAAGTTCATCTTCACGTCCGCGTGAATCCGGCCCTCGAAGTTCCGATTCCCGGACAGCACCGAGCTGACGATGAGATTGCCGTCGCGCACGGCCTTGCCGATTTGTTCGGGTAAAGGACCTGAGTTGCCGATACAGGTGGTGCAGCCGTAGCCCACCAGGTGGAAGCCGAGAGACTCGAGATCGTCCATCAGCTCGGCTTTTTCCAAATAGTCCTTGACCACCTTGGATCCCGGGGCGAGGCTGGTTTTGACCCAGGGCTTCACCTTGAGGCCGCGGGCGCTGGCGTTTCGCGCCAGCAGTGCCGCCCCGACCATCACCTGAGGATTTGAGGTGTTGGTGCAGGAGGTGATCGCCGCGATCACCACGGCGCCGTCCTTGAGCTGGTAAGACTCTCCATCCTGCTCCACCTTCTCGATGCCGTTGTGGTGAGCTTCCTCACCGCCCACCGCGGTACCACCGCCCTCGTCGGCGAAGCGTGCCGCCTCCTTGTCCTTGGAAGTGCGACCGCTGCGGTCGTCCTGCATCGCGTGCAGGTGCTCGCCGATGATTTGCTTCGCCTGGCGGAGGCCGATGCGGTCCTGGGGCCGTTTCGGCCCCGCGAGACTCGGCTCGACGTCCTTCAGGTCGAGTTCCAGCAGATCGGTGTAATCGGCGTCCTTGTCGCCCTTTTCGTGGAACAGACCCTGGGCTTTGGCGTAGGACTCCACCAGCGCGATTTGTTCCTTGGAGCGGCCGGTGAGCTCCAGGTATCGCAGGGTCTCCCGGTCAATGGGAAAAATGCCGCAGGTGGCGCCGTACTCCGGCGCCATGTTGGCGATGGTGGCGCGGTCGGCGAGAGGCAGCTCGGCCAGACCGCTGCCAAAAAATTCAACGAACTTGCCTACCACGCCCCGCTTGCGCAGCATCTGGGTGACCGTGAGCACCAGGTCGGTGGCGGTAGCGCCTTCGGGCAGCTTGCCGGTCAGCTTGAAACCGACCACCTGGGGGATGAGCATGGTCACGGCCTGGCCGAGCATCGCGGCTTCCGCTTCGATGCCGCCCACGCCCCAGCCGAGCACGCCCAGTCCGTTAATCATGGTGGTATGGGAATCGGTGCCCACCAGGGTGTCGGGGTAAGCGCGCGTGGTGCCGTTTCTCTTGCGATCGAAGACAACGCGCGCCAGATGCTCCAGGTTCACCTGATGGACGATGCCCGTACCCGGCGGAACTACCTTGAACTCTCGGAATGCCTTCTGACCCCAGCGAAGGAACGCGTAGCGCTCCTTGTTGCGCTCGAATTCGATCTGCGTGTTCAGATCCAGCGAGTCCTTGCGTCCGAAGTTATCGACCTGAACGGAATGATCGATGACCAGCTCCACCGGCGACAGTGGATTGATCTTGGCCGGGTCTCCGCCGAGCGCGCGCATGGCGTCGCGCATCGCCGCCAGGTCCACGACGGCGGGAACGCCGGTGAAATCCTGCAGCAGCACGCGGGAGGGTGTGAACGCAATCTCCTGAGACTGTTCCGCTTTAGGGTTCCAGCCGGCCAGCGCCTCGATGTCGTCCACGGTGACGTCCTTGCCGTCCTCGTGCCGCAGAAGGTTCTCAAGAAGAATCTTGAGCGAAAAGGGCAATTTGGACAGGTCGTGCCGCTTGCTCAGCGCATCGAGCCGGAAAATCTCGTAGTCCCGCTTGCCGACGGTTAGTTTGGAGCGCGCGTTGAAGGTATCGGTCATGACTCTACTCCGTGAATCTTATCTTTCTGCGTAGGCGCATTATCGCCGATGGGGCTGGCGCGGGATAGGTGGTTCTTCGAGGGGCGAGCACCGGGGGCTGAGGTCCGCGCACTGGAATCGTAACAAGTGACATGTGACATGTAACAAGAGTGGCCGCGGAGTCGGTACCGAGTCCCGTCTTTCACCCAGTCGTTGGGCTGCCGCCTGCTAGAATTCGGACTCCGACGCCGATGAAACTTCGATTCTTACCTGTTACTTGTCATATGTTACATGTTACATGTTAGTTCCCGGTCCTTAGTTCAACCCGCACGTGATCGATTTCCGCGCGGTCGAATCCCCGCTACAGGTGTATGGTCCTCCCGTCCACCGCCAGTGCCGCTTCGTGGATGGCTTCCGCTAAAGTGGGGTGCGCGTGGATCGTACGCGCCAGATCTTCCGAGCTGGCGTGAAACGCCATCGCGGTGACAGCTTCGGCGATGAGCTCGGAGGCCTGCGCACCGAAGATGTGCACGCCCAGGATCCGATCGCTTTTTTTGTCAGCCAGAATTTTCACCAGGCCGTCGGTCTCACCGGCGCCCTGGGCGCGCCCAATGGCTCGGTAAGGGAAGCTGCCTTTGCGGAACTCGACCCCGTCATCGGAAAGCTCCGCCTCGGTCTTGCCCACCCAGGCAATTTCCGGGTGTGTGTAGATCACCCAGGGCACGATCTCGTGATCGATGTGCGCGGATTGCCCGGCGATGAATTCTGCTACCGCAATGCCTTCTTCGGAAGCCTTGTGCGCCAGCATGGGGCCGCGCACCACGTCGCCGATGGCCCAAATCCCTTCCACCGCGGTTCGGCACTGGCCGTCCACCTCGATGCGTCCCCGGTTGTCCACCTTGATGCCGGCGGCCTCCGGGTGCAACTCATCGGTGAACGCGCGCCTGCCGACCGCAACTACCAGTTTGTCCACATCGATGGACTGCTCGCCGTCCTTGTCTTCAAAGCTCACCTTGACGCCTTTTTTATTGGCCTTGGCGCCGGTGACTTTGGTGCCCAGGCGAATATCTAAATTTTGCTTTTTGAAAGCACGATGCGCTTCCTTGGCAATGTCACGATCTGCGGTGGCGAGAAAATCTTTGAGCGCTTCGAGAATTACCACTTCGGAGCCGAGACGATTCCATACGCTGCCAAGTTCGAGCCCGATAACGCCGGCGCCGATAACGCCGAGACGTTTGGGCACTTCGGTAAACGCGAGAGCGCCTTCGTTGTCGACAATGCGCTCGCCATCAGTCTTGGCCACCGGAATCTCCACCGGCGCCGAGCCGGTGGCGATGATGATGTTCTTGGCCTTGAGCGTTTCTTTATCCCCGGAGCCGTGCGGAGAAACTTCCACCTGTTTTCCTTCGAGCAGCCGTCCGTGGCCCTGGAAGGCGTCGATCTTGTTTTTCTTTAAAAGCCCCGCAACGCCGCGGGTCAGGGTTTGTACCACCTTGTCTTTACGTTCCAGCATCTTGGCGACATTAATGGAGGAGTTTTTTACCTCGATGCCGTGGTCCGGGAACAGATGCTGAAGATTGTGGTAGTGGTGCGACGAGTCCAGCAGTGCCTTTGAGGGGATGCAGCCCACGTTCAGGCAGGTCCCGCCGAGTGAAGGTTTGCCGTCCGGGCCGAGCCATTCATCCACGCACGCCGTCTTTAGACCCA
>JBFHVA010000313.1:0-3959 GCA_041589735.1 Gammaproteobacteria bacterium
CATCGTAAACCGCAGTGATGGTTTCTGAAACAGGGGTCAGCGCATGAGCGAACAATTGAGCACGGCGACGGTAATCAATTTCAGGATTGCCCGCGAACGCCGCATGCGCGCCGATCCCGTTGCAAATCAGGTATCGGAGCGCCGTCCAAAGTTCAATATCGACAATCCGGTGATGGTGACGCTTGAAGACGGCACCATCGTTCACACCCGGGTCGGGGATATTACCTGCGACGGCATGAAACTGCGCACCAACCGGACCACCGCCCACGCGCTGCATCCTTCCGGACGTTTCATCAATATCGATAATCCACCCAAGGTGGAGGTGGCCATCGACCTTCCCCTGCCGAGCACCGATCTGCGCCTTATCGCGCGCTGCAGTATCGTTCGTTTCGAACAGGTTGCACCAGACGATGTCACCTTCACGCTGCATTTTCTCAACTTTGTCGGCTCTGGCAAAAGCATACTTCAGCACTATGTTCGTCTTTGCACGATTCCGGTGAGGCGTGATACGAGTCGCATGACCAGCGTCCGCAGGCTCAAGAAAGGCGAAGCAAACTAAAGCACGCTCAGCGGCCGGGAGACCTTCCGGCGATTTCTCCACCGATCGCTGTGTCCAACCTCATTCGGGCGGCGGCGTGGCGCCGGTCTGACTGGTGATGATCCCGTAGTGCTCGATGCGCCGGTGGCGCTCGAAGTCGTAGGTGGTTTCCTTCAAATACTTTCCCAAGTCCATGTCGCAGTCGTAACTCACCAGCTCGTCTTCTTCGGTGAGCGCCTGGGCGACGATCTCGCCGGTGGGCGCGATGATGCACGAGCCGCCGATCATGCCGTTGCCATCCTCGTAACCCGCCTTGGCGGCGCCGACCACCCAGGTGGCGTTCTGGTACGCGCCTGCCTGCATGGACAAATGGTTGTGGAACATCTTGAGATGCAGGGGCTCATCGTGGGTGGCGTTGCCCCATGGAGTGTTGTAGCCGAGCAGCACCATTTCCACGCCCTGAAGTCCCATCACGCGGTAAGTCTCCGCCCAGCGCCGATCATTGCAAATGCACATGCCCATGACCCGTCCAAACACACGCCACACGGGAAAGCCCAGGTTGCCGACGTCGAAATATCGCTTCTCCAAATGCTGATACTTGTAATCGGGCTCGTAGTCCCGGTGTCCAGGCAAATGAACTTTTCTGTACTTGCCGACGATGTTTCCATCAGGATCGACGATAATCGAGGTGTTGTAGTGCATCGTCTCGCCGTTCTCTTTGGCAAGTTCGGCGTAGCCGAGACAAAAGGCAATACCGCGCTGCTTCGCTTCATCGAAAAGCGGCTGGGTCACCGCGCTGGGCATCTCGCGCTCGAACCAGGAATCAATCTCGTCCGGATCCTCAATCAGATAGCGGGGAAAGAAAGTGGTGAGCGCAAGCTCGGGAAAAACCACCAGCTTTGCGCCGTCCGCGTCTGCCTTTTTGAGCAGCTCGATCATGCGGCTCACGGCGCTTTGGCGGCCTTCAGCTTTCTGAATGGGCCCGAGCTGGGCGGCGGCGACCTTGATGTGTTGGGTCATGAGGAGGCTCCGTGTCAGGTTGTATAGGCTCGAAGTTCTTGTCCTCGGGCCGACTCTGGAACAGCCGTAGATGGTAGGTGGTAGATGGTAGATGGGGGAAGAGGGTAGTGCGATTAAGAATTCGTGCCCCATCTACCATCTTCAATCTACCTTCTACCCATCATATCTCCGCGCCAAAATTCCTCTTCGGATCGAGCTCCGGCGACAGCGTCCCGCTGGGCTTCGCCGCCTCCGACTGCGCGCAGGGAAGAAAGTTGCCGCTGCCGCGATCCGCGTTGATCGCGCCGCCTTCCACCACCACTCGTCCGCGGCTTAAGACCGTCTCCGGCCAGCCGCGTATGCGGCGTCCCTCGTAGGGGGTGTAGCCAACGTTGTCGTGAAGCAGGTCATAGGAGACTTCAACGGCCTTGTCGGGATTCCAGATTGCAATGTCGGCGTCGCTGCCTACGGCAATAGTGCCTTTTCGCGGATAGAGTCCGTAGAGCTTCGCCGCGTTCGTGGATGAAAGGGCGACGAATCGGTTCAAATCGATCCGCTTGCCGTTGACACCCTCGGAAAAAAGCAGCGGCAGTCGAAGCTCGATACCGGGTACGCCGTTGGCGATGTCCTTGAACGCAGCCTCCTTACCCTTGGCGAACTTGCCGGTCTCGTCGAAGCGGTAAGGCGCGTGGTCGGAAGAGAAAACGTGAAACGTGCCGTTTTGAATTCCGTGCCACACGGACGCTTGGGCTGCCTCGTCCCGGGGCGGGGGGCTGCAGCAATACTTGGCCCCCTGCATGCCGTCACGGTCGAGATCCTTCGCCGTCAGGAACAGATATTGCGGACAGGTCTCGCCGTACACTTTGAGCCCCCGGGACTGGGCATTGCGGATGGCATCAATGGCCTCTGTTGCCGAGACGTGGACGATGAGCAGCGGCACGTCAATGAACTGCGCCAGGCAGATGGCACGATGGGTGGCCTCTCCCTCGGCGATCCTCGGGTGACTGACGGCGTGAAACTTGGGCGCGGCGTAGCCTTTATTTAGCAATCGGTCCGTGAGCCATCGGATCATGTCGTGATTTTCGGCGTGCACCATCACCATGGCCCCCTCGCGCCGGGCAAGCGACAGCACGTCCAGCATTTGGTAGTCGTCGAGCTGATAGTTCTCGTAGGTCATATACACCTTGAAAGAGGTGTAACCGTCGCGAATGAGCGCCGGCAGCTCTTGGCCCATGACCTGCGGCGTCGGATCCGTGATGATGAGGTGAAATGCGTAATCGATCACGGCCTTCGGTCCGGCGCAGTCATGATAGTCCTTCACTACCTGACGCAGCGACTGGCCGTGATGCTGGGCGGCGAACGGAATGATAGTCGTGGTGCCGCCGAAAACCGCCGATACGGTGCCGCTGTAGAAGTCGTCGGCGCACACGACCTTGGAGGACGACATCTGCTCGATGTGACAATGGCTGTCGATGCCTCCGGGGAGGACCAGCCGCCCACCGGCTTCGATCTCACGTTTGCCTCGAAGATCTTCCGCCAGGGCGGCAATTTTTTCGCCGCGGATACCTACGTCACAGATGAAGGTGTCGGTAGCGGTCACCACGGTGCCGTTCTTGATGACGAGGTCGAACTGGGGCATTCAGAGGCTCCGCTAATAGGGGCTCATGCCGGACGCTGAAATCGATCGTAGGCGAAAGGCTCGATCAGCGACGGGGTGTTTCCGCTGACAATGGTTTCTGCCAGGCACTCGCCAATGATGGGGGCGAGGGTGATGCCGCTGTGGGTCGCCGCGATATACAGATCCCGTTCTCCCGGCACCGGGCCAATGATGCTGCGCCCGTCCGAGGGCATCGGCCGCACGCCGACGCGGCGGGTGCACTTTCCCAGCCACAAATGCACCGGAAGCTCCGGTATCAACAACCTCGCGCGCTCCAGGAGATGCTTCTCAATGCGTTCCATCAATTCATCGTCATATCCCGTCGCGATCCAATCGTCGGTGTCGTCGCCGCCCAACAGCAGGCCGCCGTTGGCCGCGGGCCGTATGTGCAGCGAACCATGGTGCTCGGAATAGACTACGGAGCGGACCCAGTGAAACGGCGCCGTCGGTGGAGTTTGAATAATTGCCCCAGGGACGGCGTTGACGTGGCTTTGGGTGCGGAAGGCTCGGTTTTGGCTCATTCTCGCCAGCACCGATGCAGTATCCGGGCCCGCGGCGATAACGACACTCTCAGCGCTTATTGGCGCTTCGTCGGTTTCCACCGCGACGATGGCGCCGTTCTTTCTCATGACAGTCCGGGCCGCACAGCCTTCGAGGATGCGTCCACCGTGATTGCGCACCCGCCCTGCAAGAAAGGATGCCGCCTTCGGCGGATCCAGCCAGGCGTCGGCGAAGGCGTGAATGCCCAAGGCCAGCGGAGGAAAC
>JBFHVA010000314.1:0-3912 GCA_041589735.1 Gammaproteobacteria bacterium
CCTTTCCTTCGTCTTTTTCCGCCTTGTCGACGACTTTGGCTTTGGCTTTACCGTCGGGGTCGATGCGGGCGATGACCTCTTCGCTCTCCGCGATGTCACCGCTCTTTTTGAGAATTTCGGCAAGCACGCCGCCCTCAGGCGCAGGAACCTCCAGCACCACCTTGTCGGTTTCGAGCTCGATGAGAATTTCGTCCCTTTCAACCGCTTCACCCTCGCTTTTCTTCCAGTCGAGCAAAGTGGCGTCGGGAATGGATTCCGCCAGCACGGGTACTTTTACTTCAACGGTCACGTCCGTTTTTCCTCGAGAGCTTCAGACAGTTCATGTGGGGCGCCTGAATCCAGTGATCTGGATCTCGGCACATTTATATATTCCGGCTCACGCGCTTTTGAGCTGAGCCGCGGCAGGCGCGTCCAGACCCAGTGCGGTTTCGACCAGCGCGCGCTGCTGCTCGAGATGCACGTTGAGGTAGCCGACCGCAGGCGACGCGGAGTAGGTGCGTCCGGCGTAGATCATCTTGTGGCGTTCCTGGATGCATCCCGCGAGGTGCCGGCGCGAGAGCATGTGGAACCAGCTGCCCTGATTGCGCGGTTCTTCCTGCGCCCAGCAGATTTCATTCGCCTTCGAGTATTTTTCCAGCAGCGCTCTGATTTCATCCTCAGGGAAGGGATAAAGCTGTTCGACCCGGGCGATGGCAATGTGCTTGAGCTCGTTCTCGCGGCGCTTCTCCAGCAGGTCGTAGAAGACCTTGCCGCTGCACATGACCAGCCGGGTCACCTGTTTAGGATTGATCTCGTCGATCTCGTCTATGACGACCTGGAACCCCCCTTTGGAGAGGTCCTCCCGGGTCGAAGTGGCCAGACGGTGACGCAGCAGGCTCTTGGGACTCATGATGATAAGCGGTTTTCGGTAGGGACGGATCATCTGCCGCCTGAGCCCGTGGAAAATCTGTGCCGGTGTGGTGAGATTGACCACCTGCATGTTTTCTTCAGCGCAAAGTTGTAGGAAACGCTCGAGCCGGGCTGAAGAGTGCTCCGGGCCCTGGCCGTCATAGCCATGGGGCAGCAGCAGCGTGAGGCCGCAGAAGCGCCCCCACTTGGCTTCGGAGGAACTCAAGAACTGGTCGATGACCACCTGGGCGCCGTTGGTGAAATCCCCGAACTGGGCTTCCCAGATGATCAGACCCTCGGGCTCGGCGGTGCTGAATCCGAATTCGAAGCCGAGCACGGCCTCCTCCGAAAGCAGCGAGTTGATGACGCGAAATCTCGGCTGGCCGTCGTAGAGATGTTGAAGCGGGGTGAAGGTTCCGCGCTTTTTCTGATTGTGAATCACCGCATGGCGGTGGAAAAAGGTGCCGCGCTGGCTGTCCTGGCCGGATAGCCGTACTGAAAAACCATCTTTGAGCAGGGTGGCGTAAGCCAGGTTTTCGGCAAAGCCCCAGTCCATGGGGCGATCGCCCTTGGCCATTTCCCGGCGCGCGTCGATGATCCGCTTGACGCTCCGGTTGAGCTCGAAGTCATCAGGGAACTCTGTCAGCTTGAAGCCCAGCTCCTCGACGGTTTTCATCGACACGGCCGTTTTTGCCGGATCGCGCCAGTGGGTCCCCAGGTACGGCGTCCAGTCGGCAAGAAAGGGATTCTTGTTGTCCTTGACCAGGGGCCGAGAGACCACTTTGTTCTCTTCGAGCGCTTTGAGGTATTCCTCGGACAGCGCTTCGGGTTCTCCTTTCTTCATTACACCTTCCGCTACCAGCTGCTCGCCGTAAAGCTGACGCGGACCTTTTTGTTCCTTGATCTTCTTGTACATCATCGGCTGGGTCGCCAGCGGCTCGTCGGCTTCGTTGTGGCCGTAGCGCCGGAAGCAGACGATATCGATGACCACGTCCTTGTTGAAATGCATACGGAAGTCGAGCGCGAGCTGGGTTACGAATACCACCGCTTCGGCGTCGTTGCCGTTGACATGGAAAATCGGCGCCTGAACCAGCTTGGCGACGTCCGTGCAGTAAAGCGTCGAGCGAGAATCCAGCGGGTCGCTGGTAGTGAACCCGATCTGATTGTTGACGATGACGTGGACCGTGCCGCCGGTGCCGTAGCCCCGGGTTTCCGAAAGGTTCAGCGTCTCGGTGACCACGCCCTGGCCGGCGAAAGCGGCGTCGCCATGAACCAGTACCGGCAGCACCTCGTTTCGCTCGTTGTCATCCCGCCGCTCCTGGCGTGCCCGCACCGAACCTTCCACCACCGGATTGATGATCTCCAGGTGGGAAGGGTTGAACGCGAGTACCAGATGCACAGGGCCGCCCGGGGACTCGACGTCCGAAGAGAATCCCAGGTGGTATTTGACGTCGCCAGAACCCGTACCAACGTCGATTTTGCCCTCGAATTCCCCGAATAGCACTTTCGGATGCTTGCCGAGAATGTTGACCAGCACGTTCAGCCGGCCGCGATGAGCCATGCCGATAACGATCTCTTTTACGCTTCGTTCGCCGGCCCGCTGCACGATCTCGTCCATGCAGGGGATGAGGTTCTCGGCGCCCTCCAGGGAGAATCGCTTTTGACCGACGTATTTTCTGTGCAGGTAGTCCTCGAGCTTTCTTGCAGAGGTAGTCCACCGAAGAATGTCGCGCTTTTTCTCGGCGGAGTAGCTGGGGCGCCCCCGGGAGCGCTCGAGACGCTCCTGGATCCAGCGCTTCTGCTCGGTCGACGTGATGTGAGTGACTTCCGTACCAATAGATCCGCGATAGGTGGCCGCAAGCAGATCGATGATTTCGCTGAGCTTCGCTTCCGGACTGGTGAACAAAGAACCTGTGTTGAAGCTCTTGTTCATGTCGGCTTCGCCGAAGCCGTAATACTCCGGATGCAAATCGGGAACTCTGGGCCGCTCGTAGAGGCGTAGCGGGTCGAGGTCCGCCTCCCGATGACCCCGGTAGCGGTTCGCGTTTATCAAGTAGAGAACCTTGACCTGCTCCTCGGCGTGAGCCGAGACTTGCTGCAAGTGGGCCTGTTCGGACCTGGGTCCGTTGCCTTTACTCTCGGCCTGGCCCAGCCCGGAGAAGAATCTCTGCCACTCCTCAGGCACGTTCTCGGGATTGTCCTGAAAAGCGCGGTAAAGGTCGTCCAGAAACGCTGAATTCTGGCCGTGGAGAAGGGAGATATCCGTCATTGGCGAATCCTATTGGGTCCCGAGTAGCTACGGAATCGGAGCAGCATTATCAAATCTGAGCAGCAGGCGTCCGCCAACTCTTGGGCCGGGCGGGGGCGGACGACTCGGGACACTCTTCTAATTGTGGATTTCCTGGGTAGTTTAGTCGATATCGTAAGTCAAGTGGTACCAATGGCTTCGCGCATATGCCAATATGAATCGCTGGGTGGTCGAGCCCGATTTTCGGCGGGCCGCCAAGTCCCTCACCGAGTCCGGACCCGATTCGACGCAATTATGCGCTGCCGATTTTACGCCCACTCGGGCGCTACGCGACCGGGCCGTTATAATAATGAGCTTCGCAAATTCGATTTGCCGGGCCTGACCCGTCGGCGCCCATTCGATTCGAGGCGAAATCCGGTGGCTCCAGGCCAAAGATCGGGCAATGAGCCGTTCAGCTCAAAATAGGGGAGAGCTCCATGGGAAAGCAGCATACCGTCACGATCACGGACAACGCCAGCGGGAAATCCATCGAGTGCCCGGTTTACGAAGGCACCCACGGACACCCGGTCATAGACATAGGAGGCGTGCCCAAGGAGCTTGGATTCTTCACCCACGACCCCGGCTACGCATCGACTTCCAGCTGCCGCAGCGCAATCACTTACATAGATGGTGAAAAAGGAGAGCTGCTCTACCGCGGATATCCCATCGAGCAGCTGGCGGAAAAGAGCAGCTATCTGGAGGTCTGCTACCTGCTGCTCTACGGTGAGTTGCCCAAC
>JBFHVA010000315.1:0-3901 GCA_041589735.1 Gammaproteobacteria bacterium
AGCTCTTCGAAGTAACGTCGCTTGAATGCGTCCCAGCGCCTGGGCACGTGGCCGAACCACTTGCGCAACTCCGTCGATGGCGCAATGTCTTTCAG
Organism: Gammaproteobacteria bacterium; assembly: GCA_041589735.1. Lineage (GTDB taxonomy): Bacteria > Pseudomonadota > Gammaproteobacteria > HK1 > HK1 > CAMYJH01. Next base: position 96 of record JBFHVA010000315.1, read on the forward strand.
CCACAGATCGATTTGCGCCTCCTGCTTGGACAGGCCCCGAGGCCAAACGCGGTCCACCAGCACTCGGCACCCATCGGTCGCTTCGGCTTCATGGTAAATCCGCTTGGGCTTCGGCTTGCGAATAGGGCTTTGCACCCTGGGTTCCCGATGACTATCCGCCCACGGCGCCGCCGTCGAGCAGTCCGCTCTGGGCAATGCCGTCGAACAGAAACTGCACCGCGAGGGCACAAAGCAGCACACCAAATACGCGCGTGATTACATGCAGCCCGGTTACCCCCAGGAGCTTTTGCACCTGAGTCGCCCCGAGAAGCGCAAAGAAGGTCAACAGCACGACACCGAGCATCATAATGACCACCACCGTCTGGCGCGCAAGATCGCCTTCCGCGTTTGCCACCAGAAGGATGGCCGCGCCCATGGCGCCGGGACCGGCAATCAGTGGCGTCGCCAGCGGAAACACCGAAATGTCTTCTTTAAGCTGCGCTTCGGCGGACTCGTCCGCGGTCGTGGAGACGCCGCCCGAGCTTCGAGCAAAAACCATGTCGATACCGATGAGCAAAAGCAAAATGCCACCCGCGGTGCGAAGGGCGGCCAGGGAAATGCCGAGGTGGGACAACAGCGTCTCGCCTGCCAGCGCAAACACGAGCAGGATACCCGCAGCGATGACGGTCCCCTTGATTGCCATTTGACGGCGTCGCTCGGGGGTCTCGCCGGAGGTGAGCGCGGCGAACATCGCCGCTACGTCGATGGGACCGATGGTGACGAAAAAGGTCGCGAAGGCAACAGCGGCGGTCTTGAGCATGTCAGCAGATGAGATAGAGGGGGCGGACCCCTTATATCAGGATCCGCTGGCGGAGGGGAAATCCGCCCGTACGGCGTAACGCAATCCGATCCGACGCCTCAAATAAAGTCCAGCGGAGGCTCCTCCAGCTGGGCAATCTGCTCTCTGAGATCGCTCACGTGCCCTTCCCAGTAAGAGGGCGTGCCGAACCAGGGAAAGGCCTTGGGAAAGGCCGGGTCTGACCAGCGTCTGGCGATCCAGGCGGCGTGGTGCATGATGCGCAAGGCGCGCAAAGCCTCCACCAACACCAGCTCTCTCGCGCTGAACTCATAAAAGGTGCGGTAGCCGGCGAGAAAATCCGACAGCTGAAGCTGCATTTCGTCGCTGCTTCCGGCGAGCAACATCCACAGATCCTGCACCGCCGGTCCGGTACGGCAGTCGTCCAGGTCTACGATGGCAGGTCCCGCCGGTGACCACAGGATATTGCCGCGATGCAGATCGCCATGTAGTCGAATGTGACGCACTTTGGGCGCCTGCTGAAATCGTTCTCGCACATGCGCGAGCAGCGCGCCGGCGGTCTGCTCGTAATTCGTGTCAGTGCCCGGCGGCAGAAAATCGTTCTCCAGCAGAAAGCGGGCCGACGCTTCCCCGTAGCTATGCACGTCAATGGCGGGCCGATGCTCGAATACGCGTAGCGAGCCGATAGCATGCATGCGGCCGATGAAACGACCGAGCTGACGGCGGTCCTCCGCTTCCTGAAGCTCCGGCCAGTAGCCCCCCCGGGACGGATAAAGCGCGTAGCGGAAGCCGGCATGCTCAAGGAGGGTACGCCCTTCGCTGTCACGAAGCGGCGGCACCACCGGGATCTCATGCTCGGCGAACTCGAGAGAAAACGCGTGCTCTTCGAGAATGGCTTCGTTGGACCATCGACCGGGGCGATAGAACTTGGCCACCACGGAGGGGCCGTCCTCGACCCCGATCTGGTAAACGCGGTTTTCAAAGCTGTTGAGCGCCAGCAAGTGACCGTCGCACTGCACGCCAAAGCGTTCCGCCGCCTCGAGAATGACGCCCGGCTCGAGACCGTCGAACGGTCGCGCGTCGGCGCTCACAGGGTCAAATCCCGACGCGGATGGCGCAGTGTGAAAAATGATCGCAGCAACCCGGCCCGCCTGCGTAATCGAGTCAACAACTCAGACCCAGTCGCTGGTGCCATTGGGCGATCGACTCTTGCGGGTATTCGTCGAACTGCTTGTCGGATGGGTTCACGCAGGGCGACACCCACGGCGCCTTCGATCCCAGCATCAGGTGGGTACGTTCCGGGGGTTCCGGCAGCGCGGTGTCGATAGCCGAGGCAAAAGGATGCACAAGCTTGGGCCAGCGCGGATCCCAGACCCAAAGCGCGCTCCCGCAGTGACTGCAGAAGTGTCGCCGGGCAGGGCTCAAATATACTTCGCCGCTTTCCGGATCTAGCTGCTTTGCCTGGTACACGCTGAGACTTTCCTTGCCTTCGACCTTGAGCGTGGCGTAATCACCGCCCAGGTTGATACCGTATCCGCCGCTGCCGGCGGTTTTTCGGCAAATGGAGCAGTAGCAAAGGTTGAATGGATAGGGGTGCGGCGATTCGAGGCTAAACCTGACCTTTTTACAATGGCACGACCCGTCCAGTTGCATGCACTTCTCCCATTCAGTCAAGCCCGACCATTTTCCGCACGAGCCAGGATTGCACCGCGCCGATTTTGAGCGCGAGCGGAAGTATCCGATTGCGAAGCAACCCTAACCCGGGAGCATCGCTCGTCGCCAGTTGTGTTTGCGCCCTGACCATGCGAATGGTTTCCGCTCCGGCCCGCTGCCGCTCCGTGGAATACTGGTAGATATGTCCATGAGCGATCCGCTGGGCGAAAGTCACCGCGTCCTCGATCCCCTGGTTCATTCCCCTTGCGCCCAGCGGAGAATGGACATGGGCAGCGTCTCCAGCAAGAAAAATCCGGCCGATATTGTAGCTGGCGGCCTGCCGGTGGCTGACAGTGAACCGGGACTGCCAGACAATATCGTCCACTTCGAACTCCGACGGCAGTCGTCTGAGCAGGCCGGAACGATTGCTTGCGATCCGAAACAGGTCGTCTGAAAAGCGAAGCACGAATAAGAGGCCATCCCGGCGGAACTGGAGATTGACCGCATCGCGGTCCCAGGGACAGTTCATGCGAACATCGGCAAGGCTCCAGTCGCCGGGCATGTCGCTGCCGGCGAACTCGATTCCGAGCGCATTTCTGATCGCGCTTTGGGCGCCATCCGCGCCGAGCATGTAGGCGGACTCCGTTTCTTCGGCCCCCCTTTTGTTATACAAGCGGCACACCACGGACTGGCCGTGGTGTTCGATGGACTGAAAGCGCACGCCGCGGTTTACCTGAATTCCGTACTCGTTCAGACGCGACTCGATGATCGCGGCGGTCTCGCTCTGCGGAAGACCGAGCATGAAATTGTATCGGTGATCGAGACGAGAAAAGTCGATTTTCCCGATAACCCGCTGCTCGTTACGAAGATCCGCTCGCTTTATTCTGCGTCCTTGGGCAAGCAGCCGTTCCGTGACGCCCGAGTCCTCCAGCAGCTCCAGCGTTCTCGCGTTGACGCCGATGGCCTTGGAGCGGGTAGAAGGGTCAAGCCTCGAATCGATAATGCGCACCGGCACGCGTAGTCTGGCCAGCTCCAGCGCGGCTGCAAGACCGGCCGGACCGGCTCCCACCACGAGTACGGCTGGGTTTTGGTTCGACTGCATAAGGGTCCCGCGAGCTCGACGGCTTAGATTCGGCATCGTCGAAAGCGGAGGTCGCCGCTTCCGGCCCGAGCTTTGGGACGGGACCTCAATGCGATCCTGCCGGCGCCGGTCTTACGGTCAACGTTCATGGTTGCTTTAAAAGAGCACGCCGGTCGAAAGTCGGCCGGCGATTTCCTTTGTTCAAAAGCCCGGAGCAGGAAACTCTTCCGTGCAACCGCTGCCTACGCTGCCGGTGAGGCCGTTGTTGAACACAAT
>JBFHVA010000316.1:0-3900 GCA_041589735.1 Gammaproteobacteria bacterium
GATGCCGATGAAGAGGTCGTGGTACTCGTCATCCAGGGGACCGACCTTTGCGCGCTCTCCGGCGAGCTTCAAACACGCCCAGGCCGATGCCATGTCGCGTCCGTCGGTCCCTGAATCCGGCTCGATCTGCCTGAGCAGATTGAGTATCTCCTCCGTGGGCGGCCTGCCGAGCAGGGCTCCGAGCAGGCTGTAGGCATTGGCTCTTACCGCCTCGCCTTCCGCCACCGCCGCATTCGCCTCGGCCATTGCTTCAGCGCCCCGCACGGGACGCGACCGAAACGTCTGCGTACCAGCTTGAAGTTGCAACATTCACGCCAGCTAAGCTCCGACACTCAGGGATAAATCGGCACAAATTGAACACATCGCGCGGCAAAGTTTTTGCAGCGCAACAAAAAGTTTGAGACATTTTGACGCGTGACCTGCGTATTACTGGCCGCAACGATGACTCGCGCACGGGCGCCCCGTCGCGCCGCCTGGCTCATGAGCGGTCATGCACGTCCAGCAGGCCGCCGCCGTCTTTGAACATGTCCTTGACCCGGCAATCTTCGCACATCTCCATTCGTCGGACCGCTTCGGGTTTTTGAAACATCCAGTGATCTTTCAGCTTCTCTCGCATCCGTTCGATGACCCGCGTGGTTGCAAAGGCTTTACCGCAGGAGACGCAGTGGAAAGGTTTATCCTCGTTCAACACCCGGCCCGCGCGCCGGGCTTCGGCGTCGAACAGGAAGCGGGGCGATCGGGTAATGGCGTCTTCGGGACACGCGGTCTCGCAGAGGCCGCACTGCACACAGTTCCACTCGATGAACTTGAGCACTGGCGATTCGCCGCCGGCCGCCAGGGCGCTGGCGGGACATACCGAGACACAGGCCATGCACAAGGTGCAGGTCTTTTCATTGACGTGTATCTGACCGAAAGGCGCGCCCTCGGGCAGCGCCACGTCCCGTTTTTGCTGGCGCGCGTACGCGTATAAATGGTCCACCGCCATTCGGATGCTGGTCCGCTTTTCATCCACAGCGGCGAAGGTCGCCGGCTCAATCGTCATTGCCGCGTCATTACCCGTCGCAGTCGCCGACTCGGCGTCGCTGGCAAGCACCACCAGGTCACGGGCGTACCCCATTCCCGCCAGAATCGCCCGCACCACCCCGAGCTGATGCTCGAGCTCGGCCTTGACCGAGCCGGGCACGCCTTCGGGGCAAGCCAGCACCACGGGATGCGCGCCGTAAGCGATCACAGCAAGCCAGGCGTCCAGGCCTAAGCTGCCGATCTCCTCGACTTCGAACGGAATGAGATTTTCCGGAAGCTTTTCCGCGTTGCCCTCTAGCCACGCAAGGCCCGCATCGCCGTCGTGAAATAGAACGCCGGGGGCTTCGCCGCCCGCCTCGCGGTATGCATTGAGCATGGCGCGCAAATTCGACAGCAGGTCGGCCACTTTCGGGTAGGCGTAAGTGATGGCTCCGGTGGGGCATGCCGTGGCGCAGCTGCCGCCTCCCTGACAAAGGTATGGGTCCACCTCGATTAAATCTTTGAGCGAGCGGATGGCGTCGGTTGGACAGGCCTGAAGGCATCGGGTGCAGCCCGTGAGCCCGCTGTTGCCGTGAGCACAGATGTCCGCGTCGTAGCTGAAGTACTTGGGCTTCTCGAACTCACCGACGAACTCGGGGATTTGCCCCAGGTCACGCTCCAGCGCGTCTGCATCCCGCCGCGGCGCGAAGTAGCCAGCGGGTGGAACCTCGGCGCGGATGAAGGGCCGCTCGCTCAAGTCCAGCACAATGTCGAAAGGCTTATGGGCGGTAACCAGCGATGGCGCAAGCGGGATCTTTTCGCCTTTGACCTCGACATCAATGCAGAACGCACCGAGGTGGCCACGCACCTCGGCCACCTTTGCCCCGATGATGCGCACCTTGCCTGCTGTCGCCGGCTCGACGTCGGTGTCGCTTTCATCGGGCGCCTTGCCTGTGGTGATTATTGCGCTGCACTGGAGGGCGTTTGAAAGACGCTCCGCGGCCGGAATCGCATTTGCCGCATGCCCTATGACGGCGACACGTCCCAAGGATTCATAGGCCACCAGCGAGGTGGGCTGGCGCTGGCTGTCGCGGGCGTGGCCCAGCGCCACGCGCCGCGCCTTCCCGTTCAGCGTCTCTTCGGGAAGCAGGATCTTGGGGGGCGGTCCGCCGCCCGCGATGTTGCCCTCGGGAGTGCTCATGGATCAGCCGCTGCGGGGCTCGTTGCCGGTGGAAGTTTCGCTGCTAGATTCGCCGGCGTTTTGATCGTCACTGGCGACAGTCTCGCTGTCCTGATCACGGGCTTCGCCTTCTAGGGCTTCGCCGGTAACAGTTTCAGCCTCGGCGTCCTCGACCGCCGGCGCCTCTTCCATGGCAGCACGAGCCTCATCCTCGAGCTTCTGCTTGGTCCGCTCGGCCTCCATCTCCATCTGGTGGCGCATGTCCGAAGTGATGATATTGCCGAGCGGCGCGAACTTGGTGAAGTCGTCGGCGTAATCGTCGAGGCCATCGGTAACGTTGTATTTCGAGCTCAAGAACATTTTTCTAAGCGCGAGTTTTCGCAGCGACTCACTGACTCCCGGGGACAGGAACCCGCTGTAGTCACTGTCCTCGTTCAGAGATTCAATCGGGGGCATGTCGTCGTCGGTAAGCACGCGCTCTGGCTCGGCGGACTCGTCAGCTTCATTGGTTTTTGAGTCCTCGGCCTGCGGGACGCCAGCAGTCTCCTCGGCCTCGCCGCGGCGCGCGCGCCGTTTGCGCGACGACCAGCGCCGGAAAAAGCTGCCTTCTCCAGGGCTTTCAGTGTCGTCGATTGCGTCCGAGGACTTCGCGTTCTCTTTTCGCATATTCCGAATCTTCGACCCAGTCCTTACGTTTTCTCTTGCGTTTGATCTCCGGCTCATAGTGGGTGATGACGAAACGTTCCACCCATTGAAGCACCTTGTCCGGCATGGGTACCGAGAACACGGGGTCGTCGGATTCCATGTGGGCGTTGGCCTCGTCCTGGTTGGCGGTCACGAACACGGGTTTTACCTCGAGCTCGTCCTCATCATGTTCATCCTCGACGTAGCAGACCACGAACAAACGCGGATTATCGCTTTGCAGGTTGTACCAGTAGCTCTCACAACCGTCCTTGAATAATTCCACCTTAAGTCCCGACCATAGATACTGGTTCCGGGTGTCGTCGTGGTGAACCTGGGTACGCCGCACCGAACGGCTCAGATCCTCGCCGGCGACCACGGCAACAGCTTCCCATTGAGGCTGGGTCCACGGACCGACTTTGGCGAGGCGGCGCTCCATGAGCACCGAGACCGGGAATTCGGAGGTTGTTTCTGATTTTGCTTCCTGGCTCATTCTTGGTTTTACAGACGATGCCGGAGGTTTATCTGGAGTAACATACCATGCGCCGTGCCGGAAAATGCACCCGGCGCCCGGGAAGTTGACCTGGTTGCGCACGCGGGTGGCCCCGGTCTTGCTAAAATCCCCCGGTCGGTCGGCGACTTCTCTTCTTCTCCCAGCTTCTATCCGGCCGTCCCGGAACGATTACATGGCAAAAACGAAACAACCCTATCGTCCAAAAATGACCCAGGCCGGCCTCGCCCCCACCCACGCGGTGGTGGCGGTGGACGAGTACGGGGATCACCGGGACATGCAGATTGCCGGAGAGTTCCCGCTCACGATCAAGGTGGACGACAAGGAGGTGGTCACCCTGATGACGCTGGGCACTTATCCCGAAGCGTTGACGCTGGGCTACCTGCGCAACCAGCGCTTCATCGAAAATCTGGAGGAGATCAAATCCGTGGCGGTGGACTGGGACCGCGAGCAGGTCTCGGTGACCACCACCCACGGCAAAGGAATTGTCGACTGGGAAGGCAAGATGGCCAAGCGCACCGTGACC
>JBFHVA010000317.1:0-3889 GCA_041589735.1 Gammaproteobacteria bacterium
CTTCAGCGAGGTGGAGATCCGCCACACGTCGACGTGCTCGGTACTCAGGCGAAGATCAGCAGGCGGGTTTTTCCAGGAGGTCAAGAAGCGATTTGTATGTCGTGTTTGGTCTGTCGGATTTCAATCCCGAAATCTTGCCCGCTAGCGATAATGCGGGGGACGCCCTTGGGCAAGAACCTTACTGAGGGTGTGTAAAAGTTCGACCGAAAGCCGGCTACTTAAGCGGGCTTCATTCTTACCCGCGTGACGCGGCACTCATTGTAACGCTGCTTCGGGACCGTAGCGTCGAATCAGAGTGGTGAAATAACCGCGGTAAAAAGCCACCGCGCTGGCGCCGTTGGCGCTGACGTCGTAAATCCTCCAGCCTCCGCCGCCCCAGTAGCAGCGAAACTGCAGATGCACCATTCCGCCGGCATCTGTGATCACGCGAATGTCTACCGATGCTTCGTTTCCGCTGTGGCCGGCGCGGGCCGGAAAAATCTGTATTTGCGGCAGCGGTCGCGCGTAGGTGCCGAGGTTTCTCGCCAGCGCGTCGAGGAACATGATCTCGAGCTTTTGCGCCAGACGTCGGTTCTGATCAGGCGTTAAGCGGCGATAAAGCGGTCCTGCCGCCCATTGCGCCATGTAGACAAAATCGAAGTAAGGCGCAATCTCGTGAGAGAGAAAAGTCCGTAGCGCCTCGGGGCTTGGGTTGCCGGCACCGATGAGATAACCGATCAGCCGATCGAGGCCTTGCCGCAGCATTTGGTCCGGCGTTGCCGGGGTTTGGGCAAAGTCCTGGGCCCAACCGCCCGTTGGGCCGCGGCCATGGGTCGTGGCGTGAGACGTGATCGGCGCGAGGCCGATACACAGGGCGAGCAGGATGATTCTCATGGGCGCTCCAGACAGTGCCGCGAGGTTTCGGCCGGCCAAGTGGACTTCGCCGGAGATTAGACGAGAAAGTGACTTGAGTCGATTAGGTCGCTTCGCCGGCTTCGACGTTGGCCTCTATCGGCTCGAATCCGAAACTCAAGGCTCCGTTCTCAACCCCGATGCGCACTGTGCCGCCGCCTACCAGCCGCCCGAACAGCAACTCTTCTGCAAGCGGACGCTTGATATTTTCCTGAATCACACGGGCCATCGGGCGGGCGCCCATTTTCGGGTCGAAGCCGTTTTCGGCCAGCCACCTGCGGGCATCTTCGTCGACATCGATAGTCACCCGCTTTTCTTCCAGCTGGCCTTCCAGCTCGATGATGAACTTGTCTACCACATGACCAATGGTCTTTTCGTCAAGCGCGCCGAATTCGACGATGGCGTCGAGCCGGTTTCGAAACTCCGGAGTAAAGGTGCGTTTGATGACTTCAAGACTGTCACCGGTGTGGTCTTGCTGAGTGAAACCAATGCTGGGACGGCTCATCTGCTCGGCGCCGCAGTTGGTGGTCATCACCAGAACGATGTTGCGGAAGTCAGCTTTGCGTCCGTTGTTGTCGGTCAAAGTGCCGTGGTCCATGACCTGGAGCAACAGATTGAAGACGTCGGGATGAGCTTTTTCGACCTCGTCCAGGAGCAGAACCGCGTGGGGATGCTTGTTGATTTCCTCGGTCAGCAGTCCACCCTGGTCGAAGCCCACATATCCCGGCGGCGCGCCGATGAGCCTCGAAACCGTGTGCCGCTCCATGTACTCCGACATGTCGAAGCGCACCAGCTCGATGCCCATGATGCGGGCCAGCTGTCGGGTGACCTCGGTTTTACCCACGCCGGTCGGCCCGGCGAAAAGAAATGAGCCGATGGGTTTCTCCGCATCCCGGAGACCGGAACGCGCCATCTTGATGGCCGCGGACAATGTCTGGATAGCGCTGTCCTGCCCGTAGACCACCATCTTGAGGTCTCGATCAAGGTTACGCAGCACGTCCTTGTCAGAGGTCGACACTGTTTTCGGCGGCACTCTCGCCATGCGCGAGATTACGGTTTCGATTTCGCCGACGCCAATGGTCTTCTTCCGCCGTGACGGCGGGAGCAGCTTTTGCGTTGCGCCTGCCTCGTCGATTACGTCGATGGCTTTGTCGGGGAGGTAACGCTCGTTGATGTACCTGTGTGAGAGCTCCGCGGCGATACGAATCGCCTGGTGCGAATATTTGACCTGGTGGTGCTCCTCGAATCGGGACTTGAGACCTTTCAAGATCTTGACCGTTTCTTCGACGGAAGGCTCGGTGACGTCGATCTTCTGGAAACGACGAGACAGCGCGCGGTCTTTCTCGAATATGCCGCGGTACTCCTGGTAGGTGGTCGAACCGATACAGCGCAGATCGCCTGAAGCCAGCATCGGCTTGATCAAATTGGATGCGTCCATGACGCCGCCGGACGCGGCACCGGCGCCGATGATGGTATGAATTTCATCGATGAACAGGATGGACCCGGGTTCTTTCTTTAGCTGAGCAAGGACGCCCTTGAGGCGCTTCTCGAAGTCGCCGCGGTATTTGGTTCCGGCCAGGAGGGCGCCGAGGTCGAGGGCGTAGATGGTGCTTTCCTGGAGGATGTCAGGAACCTCGCCGTCCACGATCATTTTCGCCAGCCCTTCGGCCATGGCGGTCTTGCCGACACCGGCTTCGCCCACGTAAAGCGGGTTGTTCTTTCTCCGCCGGCACAGGATCTGTACCGTGCGTTGGATCTCGTCGCGACGCCCGATCAGCGGGTCGATCTTGCCGAGCAGCGCCTGCTGATTGAGGTTGATGGCGTAAGCTTCAAGCGGCGACTTATTGGAAGATTCGCTGAGTTTCTCTTCTTCCGCCGGCGCAAAAGCATCCGCGTCCTCGTTGTCGTGGACCTTGGAAATCCCGTGAGAGATGTAGTTGACGATGTCGAGACGGGTAATGTTCTGGCGGTTGAGAAAATACACCGCCTGGGATTCGCGCTCGCCGAATATGGCAACCAAGACGTTTGCGCCCGTCACTTCCTTTTTCCCCGACGACTGCACGTGGAAGACCGCGCGCTGCAGCACGCGCTGGAAGCCGAGCGTCGGCTGAGTTTCACGATCATCCTTGATTGGCAGCACCGGAGTTGATTCGCCGAGATACTCGGTGAGCTCTTCCCGCAGCTTGTCGATTTCCACTCCGCATGCCTTGAGCACTTTGCTGGCGGCAGGATTGTCGAGCAGCGCCAGCAGCAGATGCTCCACGGTCATAAATTCGTGCCGTTTCTCGCGGGCTTCGCGGAAAGCCGAATTGAGCGTCAGCTCCAGTTCTTTGCTCAACATATGCGTGGCTGCCTTTGTGTGGGCTTCAAGCGTATTCCATCGTGCACAGAAGCGGGTGGTTATTCTCCCGAGAATAATCGTTGACTTGCGCGACCTTAGTTTCGGCTATCTCCCTTGAAAAAACACCGCAGACGCCTTTTCCCTGGGTGTGCACCTGGAGCATAACGCGGACTGCGCGCTCTCGCTCCATGCTGAAAAACCTTTCCAATACGTGTACCACAAACTCCATTGGAGTGTAGTCGTCGTTGAGCAAAACCACGCTGTAAAGGGGGGGCCGTTTTAACTTTGGCTTCGCCTCTTGTACGGCTAGCCCATCTTCACGTGTGGTCTCAGGCGAGTCTGCCATAGCGAAATTCTAGCTTATCTCCAAGGGGCTTTCATGAAAGGTCGAACAGACCCGCCGGCAGCAGAAAAACCTTTGACAACGGTAAGTTACAACGCTCGTCGGCTCCCTTTCCAGTGCCTCAATCCGCCCTTTTGCCAACCCCTTTGACGCTCGCGGATGCAGGAGAGTTTCACTGCATCGGAGTCGCGTCGCTAAAAATCGGATTCCCCGTTTTGTGAAACCCTTCACGCACCCGGAGCCCCGTCCGTCGAGGCGGGCGGAAATTACTTTGCCAAATGCCTACCCCGGGAATCAATCACTTAGGTCTACTC
>JBFHVA010000318.1:0-3870 GCA_041589735.1 Gammaproteobacteria bacterium
CCCGCCGCTTTCTTCGGCGACTGCGGCCATGCTCCTTCCGAGACCATGCGGACCTCCAGCGGTTGCTTTGTGTCGAAGTGGATATCGCGCTGGGGAAAGGCAATTTCAAGCCCCGCGTCTTTGAAAGCCGCATCGATAGCGGAGTGCAGCTCAGTAATAACCCCGAGCCGACCGTCGAGAGTCGGCATATAGCAGCGCAGCGCCAGATTCAGGGTGTTGTCACCGAATCCCTCGAAGCTTGCAATCGGCGCGGGGTCTTTGAGAATTTTCGGGTGATTCTGCGCGATTTGCACAAGAAGCTCTCGCGCGCGGTCGGTATCTGCGCCATAGGCAACGCCCACGTTGATAAGAATGCGGTTGAGCTCGTTCGAGAGCGTCCAGTTGAGCACCTCACCGGTAATAAATCGCTTATTGGGGACGATAAGTTCCTTGCGATCCCAGTCGGTGATGGTGGTCGCGCGTATCCGGATTCTTGAAACGGTGCCGCTGGAGCCATTGATGGTGACGATGTCCCCTACACGGATCGGCCGCTCGAACAGCAGAATCAGACCCGAAATGAAATTCGCGACGATCTCCTGCATGCCGAAACCGAGGCCGACCCCGAGCGCCGCCACCAGCCACTGCAAACGCGACCACTCCATACCGAGATAGCTGAACACGAGAATGATGCCCGTTCCCGCGATGGCATACCGGCACAGCGTGGTGAAGGCGTACTTTGCACCGGCGTCGAGTGACGTCCGGTTCAAGACGGCGAGCTCGAGCGCCCCGGGTAAGTTTTTGGTTCCAAGATAGGTGAGGCCGGCGATGATCAGGGCGAAGCCCACATCGACCAAGGTAACGGGAACGAGTCGCTCCACACCTTCGATTTCCCCCGCGTAACTCCAAAGCGCAATCTCGTCTAGAACATGCAGCGCCGGCAGCACTGATGCCCAAGTAATCCAAAGCCCGATGATCGCGACGACGCCCATCACGGTACGAATCAGGCTGCCCGTCTGAGTCTGGATCGCATCCAGGTCGATCTCCGGCTCCTCGAACTCCACCAGCTCGTCCTGATCCTCTATCGAAGCTTCTGGCTGCGCCTGATCACGATGCGCCTTCTCCTGCTCTTCGAGCATCTGCTCGTGCGCGAGGCGGCGGTGACTCACGTAGAGCCAGCGCATCAGATACTCGCTCACGATGACCAGCCCGATCACGATCCAGGCGGTAGCCTGAAGTCGATTCTGTAGCTGCACCGCCGAGTAGTAGTAGCCAAATACAGAGAGCACCGCGAGCGCCAACGGTGCCGCTACCGCAGGGGGTATCCAAAGGTACTTGAGCCGGGTTACGAGACCCGCCGGATGACGCGTTACCAGCGCCGTCAAAAGGGCACCGTGCGGTCGAAGCACCCGGGCTATGAAAACCGTCAACGCGAGCATTGCCAGGACAAACATGATCCGTCCGAGGGAGGCCCGATATGTCTCGTCGTCGAAGGTCTCCAAGGTCCAGATGACGAAGCCGATCGGCAGCACGATAATTGCAAGCCAGCGCAGGTTCCGGCGGAGGTCCTGCCTGGCTGCGGCTGGCCAGCCGAAGTGCGCGTCGCCCAAACCGCCGTCTCGAGCCAGCCCTCGAAGAAGCGCGAAACCGAAGCCCATAAGCGCGACCGCGAGCAGCCCACTGCCGATGGCGCGAGAAAACGACTCGCTCGTCTCAGAAGCGACAAGGGGCCATCCAGCCACGACTGCAAGCAATGGCCATGCGGAGGCCAGCACCAGTGTGGCGATCAATGCACGCAGCGTCAGAAATAGCGAGTCGGTGGTTACGTGTTCGACCAACGGCGCTGTCGTCGCCAGCTCGCGCCTGGCACGACCGCGAAGGGCAAACGCCAGCACGAGCGCGACTATTCCCGCCACCCAGGCAAAGGGCGCAGCCGACACGGATCGCCACAAATCAAGCGCGACGCCTGCCCAGCGCGCGGGGCTGGCGAGCCAGGCGAGCGCCGGCGCGGCGCGGGCGAGCGTTGCACCGGACACCGGCGGAGCGCTGCGGATCCACAAAAGATGCTCGTCAATCAGCCGATTGAATTCCTCGGCCCTGGAGACAAGAGTCCGCTCGGCATTGTCCAGTCTGCCAAGCTGCTTGATGTAACGGCCGTAATCCATGTGAAGGCTCGTTGCGAGCTCACGCTGCTTCTTCAGCAGCTCAATCACGCGCGCAAGCATGCCCGTTTTCACGCTCTCGGCGATTGCCGGCTGGATCCCATCGATGATGCGTGTTGCTGCTTGCGCTGGGTCTGCCAGTTCACGCCGCGTCTCTTCGTGATCGAGCTGCCGCCCGGATGCACGGCTGGTCTCAGCACGGATCTTGCGCGCTTGGGACCGATAGTCACTCATGGACGGCAGCGCATCTCGCTGCTTGCGCAGCACGAGGGCAATCGTATCGTTAAGGCCGGCGAGTTTGACGCGCTCCTGCACGGCGGTGAAATCCTCTGCGACCTCGTTCAGCCGAGCTTCGGTCAGGGTAAGCCGCCGAGTTAGATCAGCTTCTTTTGCGCGCAGCTCTTGGAGCTCCGCCGCGAGCGCGGTGTTGCGCTCGGCCACCGCCCGTATCTGCTCGGGCATCGTTGCCAGCGCTTGCTCAATAGCCTCCGCCTCCTTAATCTTCACCGCGGTCTCAATCTCGCGATGGCGCTGGACAACATCCTGCCAGGCAGCCATGGCGCTCTCGGCGGTGGCGGCCTCGCGCTGGGCAAGCTCGAGCTCGGCAGAAAGCAGCGCAAGGCGCTGATCGTGAGAGGCGAGCTGTTGTTCGAACAGCCCGATCTCGGCGTTTCTCATTCGCTGCCGCGCCTCGAGAAACGACTGCCGGGCTTCGAAGACGCCAGACGGTTCGCCGGCGACTGCCGGCGTTTTGATCTCCTCCGCGATCTTCGCAAGCCGCTCCTTAGCCTCGGCGAGACTCGCCTGGAGTACCTCCGGACGCTGTCGTTGTAGCGCAAGAGCATCGTTTAACGAATTCACCTTTTGGCGTGCAGTCGCAAGATCGGCTTCGGTCTCGCGCAGCTTGGTTTCGGCGTCGGCGGCAGGGGTTTTTGCCATGAGCTCGTTGCTATCAAAGGTCGGCAGCGACAGCGCAAGTGCTTTCTGGATCTCAGCGAGCCGCTCGGGGGAAAGACGGAGCTCCTGCGCCAATCGTTCGGACTCGACCTTGAGCGCATCGGCACGCTCGGCCGCGGCGACCGCCTGGGTTAAAAGCTCGACAATCTTCGCCTTCTCATCCGCGGGGATTCCCTGCTGCCCCTCCAGGTCCTTCAGTCGAGCCTTGAGCGCATCCGCGGAAGCTCCTTCCTGGGTGGCGGCCGGCAAAACCGTCTTCACCTCCGTTACCTTGGCGCCCGGCGACTGCGCCACGACGTTGCCCGCTGGTAGTAGGCTCGAGCCGGCAAGCAGCCCCAAAAGATAGAGGATCGCGCGAACGTCGCAACGATTCTGTAATCGGAACATGGTGGGCAGTCTCCAATTGGTTCGTGGCATGAGGGAAAAGCCACACATACTATCATCCTAGGGAGAACTGACGGCCACAGGATTGACCAAAGTCAACGTTTCGAAGCCGTTGAAAGATTCAAAAGGTAGGTTCCCGCAGAACGGGTTAGACGTCGATAAAAGAAAAAAGGCCAATATCGGCCCACAAGACGCGACGGGGCCAAAATACCCCGCCAAAAAACCGGCTCAACTTTTTAATATTTCGGCACTGATCCCCTCTCACCCACTCCCTGCTTGCGGAACATGGAACAGATGCTTCCGTGATCTGCGGCGTCTCGACTTTTCCGCGGTCTTCGTTGGAGGATAACCATCGCGTGTTCGAGGCATAGGAAATGAAAGTCAGTCGGAA
>JBFHVA010000319.1:0-3852 GCA_041589735.1 Gammaproteobacteria bacterium
CGCGAATGACCACCGCCAAGAAGGGTAGGAAGATGATGCCAGCGAGGCGGAGATGTTGCCGCCATACGCCTGCGTCTTGAGTCCGAAGTCGGGGAATCAGTAGAAGTTTACGGGCAACGATTTCTCGCCAGACCGGAAAACATCAGCGAGTTTTCGAGAGACTGCCGACCCGGTTGCTGAAGTCCGACCGCCAGCATGCGGTCAAGCCGTTCGCCGGACCTTGTGAACGCCGACCGCTTCCAGCGCCCGTTCTAACTCTTCGGCTTGGAAAGGCTTCTGAATCACGCGGGTTTCCCCATCCTCCATGGCCGCGGCGCGCTTCGCCGCCTCGCTGGAGCCGGTGATGAGTAGAATCGGCAGCCGTGCGAAGGTCTCGCGGACCCGTCGGGCGAGATCGATGCCATCGAGCCCCCCCGGCATCTGAATGTCGGTAATAAGGGCGCATAGGCCGGGATTGGCGCGGATGTGTAACAGCGCTGCTTCCGCGTCGGCCGCCTCCGCGACGCCGTGACCCAGTCGGGCAAGAATGCGTCGGGCAAAACGTCGTATCTCCGCGTCGTCGTCCACCAGCACAACGTTAAAGTTCCTGCCCTCCGATACGCTCTCCACGCGTTTGGCGGTCTCCATCCTCGCCTCCGCGTAGGGAATGTAGAGCGTAACCGTGGTCCCTTCGCCCTGCGTTGAGACGATTGATATATCGCCACCGCATTCGCGAACAAAACCGTTGACCATCGTCAGACCGAGCCCCGAGCCCTTGCCGCGGCTTTTGGTGGTAAACAGAGGTTCCAGCACTCTTTTCCTGATCTCCGGGCGCATACCTATGCCGTTGTCGCTTACCGCAACGGTGACGTAGCGGCCGGGAGATAGCGAGAGACTTCCCAACTCTCCGGGGGCAACGTCGGCTGAAGCTACGCTGATGCGAAGCCGGCCGCCGTTTGGCATCGCGTCGCGCGCATTGAGCCCGAGATTGAGTATCGCTGTATGAAGGTAGCTTTCGTCGGCTCGTAAGGTGAATCGATCGCCTTGAAGATCCACAGAAACCTCAATGTTGCCGGGCAGAGTTCGGCGCAGCAGTCGTTGGGCTTCGGTGACCACGTTGCGCACGTCCAGGGCCACCGGCCGGAGCGCCTCCTTACGCGAAATGGACAGCAGGCTCTGAATGAGATCTTTGGCGCGCCGCGAAGCGCTCAGCGCGTCTTCGATGATTTCACGCCAATCCGTGTTGCCGGATGTTCCACTGATGTCGCGCGCTAGCAGGCTCAAGTTGCCCCGGATAATCGTCAGCACGTTGTTGAAATCGTGGGCAATACCTCCAGCGAGCTGACCCACGGCTTCCATCTTCTGGGCCTGCCTCAGGCGATTCTCGGCCTCGCGGGCGCCGGTAACGTCGGTGACCGTGAGGACGAAATGACTTGGCTTTTCGTCGGGTCCCTGTACCGTGCCGCAACTCAGCTGAGCCAGCATTTCGCTTCCGTTGGCACGTTGAAAAGTGAGTTCTGTGACGGCCTCCCGTTCGGTCGACTTCGCTGCCGGTTTCAGCAACGCGTTGACGTTTTCGAACTGATCGGGATTGACGAGATCGTGAAGCCGCATTGACATCAGGGATTCTGCCTCAAAGCCGAGCATGTGGCACAAGGCGTCGTTTGCGGCAACCATGCGACCGCGCAATGAAAGCGTTGCAATGCCTGTGGCGGCATTCTCGAAAATCGCGCGGAACTGCCGCTCACTCTGACGAAGCCTGTCCGACTGGCGGCGGATCTCGGAGATATCGGTACTTACGCCGACTACGCCGCCTTCCTTTGTGCGGCGTTCGGTGAGCCGGTATATGCGCCCGTTCGACGGCCTCACCTCTATGGATCCCTCCGGATTCCGGTGACGACGCATTCGCTCCTGAACGTACCGCTCCACAGATTCTTCATCCCGAAGTTGACGCTTCGCCCAGTGACGCAGCAGATCCTCGAAGCGGGTGCCGGGTTTCAGCAGCTGAGGGTAATTCTTATGGTCTCTTCGGTAAGCCTCGTTGCACACCGCCAGCCGGTCGTCGGCGTCGCATAGAAAGATCCCGTCGGCGATGCTGTCGATGGCGTCCAGCAGCCGGGTTCGGGCGAGCTCCAGCTCCTTGCGCGCGCGCATGCCTTCGGTAATGTTGGTCCCGGTCCCGCGGTAACCTAGAAAACGTCCTTGTGTATTGAAAAAAGGATTAGCGCTGGATGAAACCCAGAGCTTGCCTCCGGATGCCGTGCGAATGATATAGATGAAGCGGCGATAGGGTTTTCTCGCTGCCAGCGCCGCTTGGTATGTTTCAAGTGCCGTCGGATCCGTATCCTCGATTACGAGAAAATCCATGCGGTTTGCACCGATCAGCTGCTCGCGCGTATATCCCGTTATCGTCAGCAAGTTTTCGGACACGTACGTAAAACGCATTTCGTCGTCAGTCTCGAAAAACCAGTCGGACGCAGAGTCGACCAGGTCGCGAAAGCGTTCTTCGCTTTCGCGAAGCTGGGCCTCTCTTTGCTTGATCTCACTGATGTCGGTGCGAATGGTGACCAGGCCGCCATCTCGAGTTCTGCGTTCCGAGGTCCTGATCCATCGCCCGTCAGGAAGCTTGAACTCGCTCCACCCCTCGGGATTCGCCCGCTTCGCGGCGAGCCGCTCGAGCCACGCCTCCTCGCTTTCGCCGGTTTCGATCACGTGGCCGCGCCGAATGTGTTCCCGGACCATGCTGTCGAAGGTGGCGCCGATTTTCAGTATGTCCCGGTCTGAACCGAATTCCCGCGCATAGTTTTCGTTGTAAAGCGCAAGTCGGTCCTCCGCGTCGTAGAGGGCGAAACCGTCCGGAATGCTGCGCAAGGCGTCGGTGAGACGGGTGCGCGCTATCTCGGCCTCTCGACGCGCTTCCACCTCTGCGGTGGCGTCACTCCCGGTTCCGCGATAACCGATGAAAACGCCGAATTCGTCGTACAAGGGTTTACCGCTTGTTCTAATCCACAACACGCCTTTCGTTCCGACGCGGGTCGGAAAGACGAAATCCTTGAATGACCGGTGGCTATCGAGGCAACGAGTATGGGCTTCGATGGCGTCAGCGTGGATGAGATCGGGTGCCATGATGTCGACCCGCCGCTTTCCGATCATTTCGGACGAGTCAATGCCGACGACTTCCGTGAATCGACCCGTCACCTTGATGACCCGGTGTTTGGCGTCAGTTTCCCAGTACCAGTCGGACGCGCTGTCTATGAGGTCATGGAATCGGGCCTCGCTCTCTGCCAGCGCTTTTTGGGCGCGCTTGCGTTCCAGCGCGTAACGGATGGCACGGTCAAGCAGATCGGTACTCAAGCGGTCTTTGGCAAGAAAATCCGAAGCGCCTTCCGCCAGAGCGTGCCGCTCAAATTGAGGGTCAGGCTCGACACCCAGCATGACGATGGGCGCATAGGGGCGGAGCTCGAGGATCAGGGGCAGCAGATCGACGCCATCGCCGTCGGCGAGCTGCCGGTCTACAAGACAAACATCGAAGGCGCAGGTGGGAATAACCTCGGTGGCCGCCCTCAGGCTTCTAGTCCGACGGGTTTGGTACTCCGGCGCGGCGTCCGCCAGCAGCTGTTGGATGCGCAGAAAGTCCTCGTCGTCGCCCTCGATCGCGAGGATTCTGAGTGTCGATTCACTCATGCGAACGCGCTCGCGTACGTCGAGCCATTCACCGTGGTCTGACGCTTGCCGAAACGGCGCTGGGCGTGGCCGTCAGCCCAGGGCCGAGCCTGAAACTGGGCGCGCGGGCCGGAGCCTCGGACACCGATAGCCATTGGGCCGTTTGTTGCGGAATAGACCCTCCCTGCCATGTTCATCACCGCTTGACGC
>JBFHVA010000320.1:0-3828 GCA_041589735.1 Gammaproteobacteria bacterium
GTGTGGTGCGACTGGATCCCCGACGACGGCTGGCCCTGCCGCGCCTGCGTGGGCACTAATCTTGCGCCGGACAACCTGGTGGAGATCAAGGTTACGGCGGTGAAGTGAACTGTACCCGGCCGGGCTTATAGCTAATCAATGGAGTTGAATCGTGCGTAGCAAATCTTGGCGTGACTGCCCGAGCTCAATCAGCAACTCCCGGGCCGTGTTCAAGTCCGGGGTATCTAGACCCTCTTTAAACCAGTTGTAGACCGGGGCCAGCAGATCACGAGCCTCGGAAGACCTTTCGTATTTTCGCCACAGCCGGCCCAAGCTCGTTACGGCTCGTAGCTCGAGCGCTTTTGCTTGCTGCCGTTGCGCTATCTTGATTGCGCGACCAAAACATGCCTCTGCATTCTTTCCTCCCGCCTCACCCGATTGCAAAAGCACCAATTCTCCGTTCAAGCGCTGAATCTCCGCCTTCCAGGTGCGCTCCCCCGTGCGCTGAACAAACTCGTTGGCCCGAGCGATAATCTGCAACCCCCTCTCGGCGTCATCGGATTTCAGATAGGCTTCCGCCAGGACGCACAGGTAACACGAAAGACGAAGCCCTGCGCCTATTCTTTGGAACGCTTCGGCGCCGGCGCGCATCGCCGCAATTCCTGCTTCGGTTTGCCCTTCAACGAAATCCGCCCAGCCAGAAAACACCTGGCTTACGGCGTCGTATTGCGGTGTGATCCCGCGCTCGGCGCACAAACTCATGACAGCTTCTGTATGCGAGCGCACCATGGGCGCGTCGCGGCGGTGCTGGAAGACGTGCGCCGCCAAGGTGTGGGAATGAATCAGACTGTAGGGATGCGCGAGCTGCTCTGCGACATGGATCGCATCCCGGGCCTGCTCGGCCGCCTGATCCGGGTAGCCACTCAACCACAGCGCTAAAGCCCCATGGGCCCGGGCACAGGCGCCGGGATCGTGGCCGCCATAGTGAAATGCGTGGCTGCCGTGTTTGTCGGCGCGATATAGCTCGATGCCTTGTCTACTGTGGCGAAGGCACGCCTGCAAATTTCCCAGCGCTGAAGAAATGCTCCAACCGGCATGGTGAGCCTGAAGGCGAAGCCCATCGTCTTGATCTTTTGAAAGCGCGAGGAGTTCATCCGCAAAGCGTTTCGCCAGTTTGAATTCTCCACGTTGAGCGTAATGCGACCACAGCCCCCAGGTCACTGTGAAAAGCTCCCTAAGCTCGCTCAACTGTTGGCAGAGCTCGCGCGCGCGCAGATAAGTCCGCTCCACTTCTGGGGCGCCGGGCGTCTTGACTACGATCAGGGCCAGTCCCAATGCGAGATGGAATTGAAGCTCCCGTCGCCAGCGCTCATCCGACTCCGACCAGGCCTCTAACATCTTCAGGCCTTTCTCTGCGTGAGCCATGGCTTCCAGGTTTGCGGAATGCTGGAGCGCGCGCTGGGCCGCTCGATGCCAGAATTCGACGCCCTGCCCCGAAACGCCCGCCTCGGTATAGTGGTGGGCGAGCACTTCGGGCTCCGCGTCGGCAACTTCTGGGAAATGCTCGGTCAACACCTGCGCGATACGGTGGTGATAGTGCTGCCGGGTGCTTTTCAGCAGCGATTCGTAGGCTACGTCGCGCACAAGCGCGTGCTTGAACTCATAGCGCGTTTCCGGGTACATGCTCCGCCGATAGACCAGCCCGGATTCGATCAATCTTGAGAACGCATCATCGAGCTCGCTTCCAACGAGGCTCGACGCTTTCGCAAGCAACTCGTGACTGAAACTACGGCCGATGGCTGCTGCAAATTGCGCCAGCTCCTTCACGGGACCCAGGCGATCGACTCGCGCCATCAGCGAGTCCTTCAAGGAGGCAGGAATGGTCGCCGGCGCCTTTGAATCCTTGACGACCAACTGCCCGCCGGCCTGCGTCAAGACTCCGGACTCCAGCACATCTTTGGTGAGCTCTTCCACAAACAGCGGCACGCCGTCTGTCCTGGTGATGATTTGGGTAAGGATTTCGCTTGGTAAACCTTTGTCACCGGCAACCCTTGAAGCAAGCGCGGCGGTCTCCCTGCGGCTGAGTCGATTGAGACTCAACAGCGTTGCCTGCGCCTGGCCGCCCCAAGGCGCTACGAATTCGGGGCGATACGTGCTCAAAAGCAGGAACCGCGCCGCGCGCAGGCGCTCGATGAGATAGCTCAACAGCTCGAGCGTAGAAGGGTCGATCCAATGAGCGTCCTCGACCACCATCAGCACCGGGCGTTGCGCAGCCATCGCCTTGATGACTCGACTAAGCGCTTTGAGCGTTCGCTGCTTGAGATGTTGAGGATCCGGCTTCGAGGCTGGATAACGTTCTCCCGCAGGCAGTGAAAGAAGCGACGCGAGCGTTGGAGCAAGTTCCGCGGCCGGCAACGCCAGTCCCTGCAGGAAGTCCTCGAGCTTATTCAGCCTCGAGGCGGCGGTTTCGTCTTTTCCCGAATAAAGCATGCGACTCAGCTGGTTGATTGCCGGGTAGAAGGCGCTGTTCTGGTGATAGGGCGAGCCGTAAAACTGCACGCGGTGATGCGTCTCGCTCTTAAGGCGCTCGCAGAGAGCATGCACTATGCGAGACTTGCCCACGCCGGCCTCGCCGGAGAGCATCGCCACCTGACTTTCGCCCTCCTTCGCACGCCCCCAGCGATCCATCAGTAGCTGGATTTCCGCTTCGCGACCGACGAGTGGCGTGAGCCCGCGTCGTTCACTTACCTCGAAACGGCTCGTCAACTGGATTGCGGAGCGCACTTGATACGCGGTCACCGCCTCCGCGATGCCCTTTAACTCTTGCGGACCACGGTCTTCAAGGTCAAAAAGACCTTCCACCAGGCGATGGGTGGCGGGGCCGATGACAACCGTGTTGGGCTCCGCCAGCGATTGAAGTCGCGCGGCGAGATTCGCCGTCTGCCCTACAATGGCCTGCGCCTCTCGCCGGTCGCCGCGGCCGATGTCACCGGCAACCACCAGGCCGGTGGCAATGCCCACGCGGACGGATAAGCTGACCCCGGGCCTCGAGATCTCGGAGTCGAGGGCCCGCATCGCTTCGACGATATCCAATCCGGCGCGCACGGACCGTTCGGCGTCGTCTTCATGCGCCTGCGGAAAACCAAAGTAGATGAGTAAGCCATCGCCCAGGTAGCGGGCGATGTATCCCTCGTAACGGCGGATTACGGCAGCGCAAGTATCCTGATAGCGGGCCAGCAGCCCATGCAGCTCCTCGGGATCGAGATGCTCGGAAAGCACGGTCGAACCCACCAGGTCGCAAAACATCACCGTAAGCTGGCGACGTTCCGCCTCAACCGTTTCGGGTGTGGTCAACACTTCGGGAGGATGGGACGTGGGAACCGACGGCGGTGGGCTCCGGGTAGTCGATGATTCGGCGTCCCGGCCAAGAGCAGCGACGCCCAGCGACTGGCCGCAGCCGCCGCAAAACCGTTCACCGGGTTCGTTGACAAAACCGCACTCGGGGCAGGCGCTGGGGAGGACCGCACCGCAGTGGGCGCAAAACCGCCGTCCTTCGCGGTTCTGCGTCGCACATGCGGGGCACTGCATGGCCTGCCCTCGTGCTGGTTGTAGATGATTGATTCATGCTACGCCTCGACGAGTTCCACCCGCAAGCGGTGCAGAACTCGCCGAAAGCCGCCGATCTGCGTCCGTAGGTCTGCTTTTAGCTTTCGCCTGACGGCCAGTGGGGAGACATTTGGTTTTTAGCGGTCAGTAGTTCCGGGCTCGGCCGCTATTGACAGAAAAATTTTCCCGCCGTGGAATAGTCTACGCAGGCAGAGGGTTTCTCCCGCCAAGATTCACCGGCGA
>JBFHVA010000321.1:0-3775 GCA_041589735.1 Gammaproteobacteria bacterium
CAGGTACTCGCCGCGCGCAAGGCGCTCGAGGTGGATTGGGCTGACGGCGCGCCGGCGCAAGGTTACGACTCCGAGCACGCCTTGATGTCTACCTACGAAACCATCGCTGGAGACGGCAACGCCGCGTCCGAGACGGTGGGCGGCAAAGGCGACGTGGAGGGAGCATTCGCCAGTGCGGCCAGGATCTACAAGGCGAGCTTCCGCAGCGATTACGGCTATCACGCGCAAATGGAGCCGCTGAACGCGGTGGCCCGGTTCAACCCGAACGACGGTACGCTGGAGGTGTGGGAAGGAACCCAGGCGCCGGGATCATCCCGCCAGCGGCTCGCTCAGGCGCTGGGGCTCGACGTGGCCAAGGTGATTCACCATCAGCAATACCTCGGCGGCGGCTTCGGGCGGCGCTCTATCAACGACTACACCATTGAAGCTGCCCTGGTCGCGCGCGCGACAGCACGCCCGGTGAAGCTGATCTGGACGCGGGAAGAGGATCTGGCCTACGGCATGTTTCGTCCGCAGACGCTTCAGTGCCTGGAGGCGGCGCTGGATGAAAAGGGCCACGTTGTGGGCTGGCGTCATTGCGTCATCGGCGACGGCGGCCGGTTGACCTACTCCGGGATCAAGCTCGACCAGTACTATCCCATTCCGAATCAGAAGATTGAGCAGCGGGGAACTTCCCACGGCATTCGCCTCAAGCACTGGCGGGCGGTGGCCCATCCCTTCAACGTTTTTGCCATCGAAGGTCTCGTAGACGAGATGGCAAAGAGCGAAGGGCTGGATCCGTTTGCATTCCGGCGCGAACGCATGCCGATGACGGCCAAGGCGAAGCGAGTCTTCGACACCGTGGAGCGGATGTGCGACTGGAAAGCCTCGAGACCCGAAGGCCGGGCGCTGGGACTTTCGGTGACGGAGCGTTCCGGCTCGCTGGGCGCCGGCGTGGTCGAAATTTCTATCGATCGGGCGTCGGGGAAAATCCGTGTTCATAAAGTGTGGGTCGCGGTGGACGGCGGCACCATCGTTCAGCCGGAGATGGCGCGGCGCAATATCGAGAGCGGGATTGTGTACGGGCTTTCGAGCGTGCTGAAAGAACGTGCCACGATGAAGAACGGCACCGTAAAGCAATCCAACTTCCACGATTACGAAGTGCTCAGGATTTCGGAGGCACCCGAAGAGATCCACGTCGAGTTCGTGGACAGCGACACCAAGCCCACCGGCCTGGGTGAAATCGGCAACCCGTTCATCGCCGCGGCGGTGGCCAATGCGTTTCACGCCTTGACCGGCAAGCGGCTCTATCACATGCCGTTCACGGCGGAGCGAGTGCGGGCTGCGATCATGGCCTGAACCGGAGTTTAAAGGGGACGCACTTTTTTCTAGCGGCACAATTCGCTCGAATTAAGTGCGTCCCGATTTCTACGCCCCCGTTTTCTCTGATTTTTTCATAACCAGGACTCGACTTTCGTCTTGGGATAGCGAGTGACCGGGTTAGACCAAAGAAATTCACGATGAAACAGATTGCCAGACCGCTGGTGGTGGTGATCGAGGACCAGAATGCCCGCCCGGCGCTTTCCCGCGCGATCAAGCTTGCTTTGGCCGGGGAGGCGGAGCTTACCCTGCTGCAAGTCTCGGAACGGCTGCCGGAAGAGCCCAAAGCGATCGTTCCGGAATCCACGTTGAAGGAAATGGAGGCGGCGATGCGCGAGAAGCGGGAATCCGAGCTCAGCGCGCTCGGGCGCATGGCCGACGACGCGGGAGTGATGGTTCGTACCGTGCAGCGCCAGGGTACCCCTTTTCTGGTGACCATCCGCGAAGTTCTCCGGGGTGGGCACGATCTGGTGCTGAAAACGGCGGGTGGCGCGAATAAAGGCGCGCGGGTTTTCGACGCGACGGACAAACATCTTCTGCGCAAATGTCCGCGCGCAATCTGGCTGATCACACCCGGCGCGCCGGAGAAGCATGAGCGCATTCTGGCCGCCGTCGATCCGGACCCGACCAACACGCAGCTAAGAAAATTCAGCGCCGAAATCTTGGTGGCAGCGGTCGACGTGGCGCAAATGGACGGGGCGGTGCTGGACGTGCTTCACGCCTGGTCAATGTTCGGCGAGAGTATCCTCAGGGGTCCGCGCACCACCGTCTCCGACCCGGAAGTCGACTACATGGTTGGAAACGCCATGAACAGACACGCGAAGTCCCTGGATGATCTCGTCGATGCCGTGCCCGGCTCCGGGACCGAGATTGAGCGTCACCTCGTGCGGGGCAGCCCGGACGATGCAATTATCTCGTTCGTGCAGTCGAACAAGGTGGGTCTGCTGGTCATGGGAACGGTGGGTCGCGCCGGCATTCCCGGGCTCTTGATCGGAAATACCGCTGAGCGGGTGATTGACGAAGTCGACTGCTCGATCCTGGCGCTTAAACCGCGCGGCTTCGTTTCCCCTGTTGCGCTTGATGCTTAAGCTTCGAAGGCAGTCGTAGAGCGAACTCTCAACGCAATAATGCCCCCGTTCGGCAACGTCTTTTACGAGATAGCCGCGGTGCTCGCGGTGGCGGCTGCGGTCGGAGGCGTCGGCATGTTCCTCCGCCAGCCTCTCATCGTGTCGTTCATCGCCACCGGCATTCTGGTCGGCCCGGCAGGAATGGGCTGGGTCACGGCCGCCGACCAGCTGGATCTGCTTGCCAAGCTGGGTATCGCTCTGCTGCTTTTCGTGGTCGGACTCAGGCTCGATCTGCATCTGATCCGCACCCTCGGCGGCGTTGCTTTGGCCACCGGTCTCGGACAGGTGGTGTTCACCTCGGTCGTCGGCTACTTGATCGCGCTCGCTCTCGGGATGACGCCGCTCACGGCGCTGTATGTCTCAGTGGCGCTGACGTTTTCCAGCACAATCATCATCGTCAAGCTGCTGTCCGACAAGCGCGAGATCGATGCGCTTCACGGAAGGATCGCGCTCGGCTTTCTGATTGTTCAGGACCTGGTGGTGGTCATTGTCATGCTGGCCTTGAGCGCGTACGGGACCGGGGTGAAAGAAAGCTCCCTTGCGCTCAGCGGACTGACCGCGCTGGTAAAAGGCGGCGCGTTTCTGGGCGCCATTGCGCTGATGATGCGCTTTGTATTGCCCGGTCTGATTCACACTCTGGCGAAATCCCGCGAGCTGCTGGTGTTGTTTTCCATCTCCTGGGCAGTGGCGCTGGCGGCGACGTCAGACGCGCTGGGATTCAGCAAGGAAATAGGCGCATTCGTTGCCGGGGTGTCACTGGCCTCAACGGGTTATCGCGACGCTATTGGCGCCAGGCTGACTACGCTCAGGGATTTTCTACTGCTGTTTTTCTTCATCGACCTCGGAGCTCAGCTCAAGCTCGAGCTCATCGGTGACCAGCTCTGGGCGACCGCGATTCTTTCGCTCTTCGTGCTCGTCGGCAATCCCCTGATCGTGATGGTGATTATGGGCGTAATGGGTTACCGCAAGCGCACCGGGTTTCTTGCCGGTTTGACTGTGGCGCAGATCAGCGAGTTTTCACTGCTGTTCGGCGCGCTCGGCGTCAGCCTGGGCCACATTACGTCCGATGCGCTTGGACTCATTACCATGGTGGGACTGGTGACCATCGGCTTGTCTACTTACATGATTCTTTACTCCCACAAAATCTACGCGCCCATTGCCCCCTGGCTTGGCGTCTTCGAGCGCGCGCAGGCGAGCAGCGAAGAGGATCTCGCGGGAAGAATTCCGGAGGATCCGTTCTCGAGGAAAGTCGTGGTCCTCGGCCTAGGCCGGTTCGGCTCGATACTCGC
>JBFHVA010000322.1:0-3767 GCA_041589735.1 Gammaproteobacteria bacterium
GGGGGGGCCGTTTTAACTTTGGCTTCGCCTCTTGTACGGCTAGCCCATCTTCACGTGTGGTCTCAGGCGAGTCTGCCATAGCGAAATTCTAGCTTATCTCCAAGGGGCTTTCATGAAAGCTCGAACCGACCCGCCGGCAGCAGAAAAACCTTTGACAACGGTAAGTTACAACGCTCGTCGGCTCCCTTTCCAGTGCCTCGATCCGCCCTTTTGCCAACCCCTTTGACGCTCGCAGATGCAGGAGAGTTTCACTGCATCGGAGTCGCGTCGCTAAAAATCGGATTCCCCGTTTTGTGAAACCCTTCACGCAACCGGAGCCCCGTCCGTCGAGGCGGGCGGAAATTACTTTGCCAAATGCCTACCCCGGGAATCAATCACTTAGGTCTACTCTGACTCAATTAGAGCTTACCCGGCCCCTGCTGCGCCGGTTGTCGTCTGTTCGAGGCGCTTTCGGCGCATTGTCAAAAAACTCCGGATCCATGGCGGCGATGAAGCGCCGGGCCGCCGGCGAGAGAAACTTTCCCCGTCTGAGCACCACGCCGTATGTCCGTTTGGGAAAGTAGTCTCCCAGGGGAATGGCGCAGAGATAGTCATCCTCGGCGAGGCAGATGCTGGAGACGATGGACACGCCCAACCCTAATCCCACGTACTTCTTGATCACCTCCCAGCCGCCGGCCTCCAGCGTGACGTTGTAGGGCAGGTTGTGCTGCTGGAAAACCAGGTCCACCACCCGCCAGGTGCTGAGGTGCCTCGGAGGAAGAATGAGGCCGTGGGGACTGATGTCCTCCAGCGTCAGCTTGCGCTTGTTCGCCAGCGGATGCTCGCGGGCCGTAATCAGGACCGTGTCGTACGAAAAAATGGGCCGGTATTCGATGTCGTCCGGGATCTCCAGCATCGAGCCGACGGCGAAATCCACCTTGTCGGCACGAAGCTGGCTGAGCCCGTCGCGACCGGTAACGTTGTGCATCCGCAGCTGGATACCGGGATATTTCTTGGCGAAGGCCTGCATGAACTCGGGCAGGATGTAGAGAATGGTGGACTCGCCGGCCGCGATGTCGAGCTCGCCGGCGTCCAAGTTGCCACAGCTTTCGGCGAAGGTGGCGGGGAGGGAGTCCATGCCTTCTACCAGCGGCGAGGCGAGCTCATAGAGCACGTGGCCCTCGGGGGTGAGATGGATGCGCGGGCCGCGTCGCTCGAACAGCGTGACACCGAGCTCTTGTTCCAGCGCCCGGACCTGGAGCGAGACCGAGGGTTGGCTCAAGAACATGCGCTCGGCCGCCTTGGAAATGCTCTTTGCCTGAGCGGCGTAGCAGAACGCCCTCAGTTTCTTCAGTCGGTTCTGCTTGTAATAGAAGCGTTTGCCGGAGGCTTCCATGACTTCGTCGCCGGTCTCCGTTTTAGGGGGCAGGTCAGATCATTAACAGCGTTAATATTGAGCATTGAAACAATAGGGTTGTCAAATGCTCCGTCCCGGGTAAGCTGCAGCGCAACATTCGCAAGCGTCTGAATCTCTGGCATTTGACGCAACGCACTATGACGAGACGGCAACATGGCTGAACCGGGCTGCACGGCCCGGACCCGGA
Source organism: Gammaproteobacteria bacterium (assembly GCA_041589735.1). GTDB lineage: Bacteria > Pseudomonadota > Gammaproteobacteria > HK1 > HK1 > CAMYJH01. The sequence continues at coordinate 1,584 of JBFHVA010000322.1, forward strand.
CCGGTGAACAGACCCGGTCCCGTCAGTCGTTCCCACCCCGCATCTTTTCGTCCCACGCCCTCTTGTTCAGTTTTTCATCTTTTCGCCCCGGCAGGTTCAAAAGCCGCGGGTGAAATGTCCTCATCGCTTCGACTTAATTGTTTGGAGGTTATCCCATGAGTCAACGAGCCGACGTCAAGGCACTTGAGAAGAGCTGGTCCGGGAATCCACGCTGGAACGGCATCAAGCGAGACTACAGCGCGGAAGACGTAGTGCGTTTGCGCGGCTCTGTAAGCATCGAGTACACCCTGGCGCGTCGCGGTGCGGAACGGCTGTGGAAACAACTCAACGAGCAGCCGTACGTGAATGCGCTCGGAGCGCTCACCGGAAACCAGGCGATGCAGATGGCCAAGGCGGGACTGCAGTCCATCTACCTCAGCGGCTGGCAGGTCGCGGCCGACGCCAACAACGCAGGCGAGATGTACCCCGACCAGAGCCTTTATCCCGCAGACAGCGTCCCAAACGTGATCAGAAAGGTCAACAAGGCTTTTCAGCGCGCTGACCAGATTCATCACGCCGAGGGCAAAAACGGCATCGATTGGTTTTTGCCCATCGTTGCCGACGCCGAAGCGGGGTTCGGTGGTGTGCTGAACGCCTTCGAGCTGATGAAGGACATGATCTCCGCCGGCGCGGCCGGCGTTCACTTCGAGGACCAGCTGTCCTCGGCCAAGAAGTGCGGTCATATGGGCGGCAAGGTGCTTCTGCCGACCCGGGAGTCGGTGCAGAAGCTCGTCGCTGCGCGTCTCGCCGCCGACGTTTGCGACGTCCCCACTGTGCTGGTCGCGCGCACCGATTCCCTGGCTGCGGAGCTGCTGACCATCGACGTGGACCCCGTGGATCAGCCGTTTCTTACCGGCGAGCGCACAGTGGAAGGGTTTTATCGCGTTCGCTGCGGCATGGAGCAGGCGGTTTCGCGCGGACTTGCCTATGCGCCGTACGCCGATCTCATCTGGTTTGAAACCGGAAAGCCCGATCTGGGCGAAGCGCGCGAGTTCGCCGCCGCAATTCACGATCGATATCCCGGAAAGATGCTTGCGTACAACTGCTCGCCGTCGTTCAACTGGAAGGCGAATCTGAACGACGAAACCATCGCGCGCTTCCAGCTGGCGTTGGCAGAGATGGGCTACAAGTATCAGTTCATCACCCTGGCGGGATTTCACGCGCTCAACTACAGCATCTTCGACCTGGCGTCCAAGTACCGCGACAGCGGCATGTCGGCCTACGTCGAGCTTCAGGAGCAGGAGTTCGCCTCGGAGGACCGCGGCTACACCGCGCACAAGCACCAGCGCGAGGTGGGCGCGGGTTACTTCGATGCCGTGACCCAGGCAATCACCGGCGGCAATTCATCGATTACCGCGCTTTCGGGCTCGACCGAAGAAGAACAGTTCGAAGGCGGCGACGAAGGGGACCAGAAAGCCGTTGCCTGATTTATGAGAGGCTGAAGCGAGTCGGCAAGATGCCGGGCCGCGCACTGAAAAGTGCGCGGCTTTTTTTTGAGAACGGGTTTTAGCGGAGCGAATAGCGGGTTCGGTGTCGCCCAATCACGCGTCACGGATAGTGACTCGTAACTTGTGACAAGTAATAAGTAGGAAGTAGGCTTGGAGTGAATCAGCTGCAAGTTACATGTCACATGTCACTTGTTACTAATTCGACATTCGAAACGCGGCCTGCATTCCCCGTCTACCGCCTACCGTCTACCAAGAGAATCTCTATTACCCGCTGGTAGATCTTCGATAGCAGCTCCAGATCCTCGATACGTACGCATTCGTTAATCTTGTGGATGGTAGCGTTGACGGGTCCAAGCTCCACCACCTCTGCGCCGGTAGGCGCGACGAAACGACCGTCTGAAGTGCCGCCTTCGGTGGAAAGCGCGCTTTCACGTCCGGCAACCTCACGCACCGCGGTCCGCACTGAATTGACCAGGTCGCCCTTTCGGGTGAGAAAAGGTTGCGCCCCGTGGCTCCATCGGATGCGCTGATTAAGGCGGTGCTTGTCTAAAATTTCGGAGACGCGTTGCTTGAGCGAGTCCGCGGTCAGCTCCGTGGAGTAGCGAAAATTGAAGCAGGCGTCGAGGCTGCCTGGCACCACGTTTTCGACACCGGTCCCCGCGCTAACGTTGGAAACCTGGAACGAAGTGGGCGGAAA
>JBFHVA010000323.1:0-3743 GCA_041589735.1 Gammaproteobacteria bacterium
CTCGGTGCTGGGTTGTCAATTCCGCAAATCTTTGCCGGGGTGGCCGCGTTGAATCTTATCTATACCCTGATCGTCATCCGCGCGCTGACGCGGTTTGAGTTACGAAACGCCCCGGTTCAGAGTCCGTCGCAGACCTGAAGCGCGCTCTGCGCGCCTATCACCTGCGACGCTTTTGATACACTCGGTCGATGCACAAGCTCGAACCCCTGCTGCGCCTGCTTGCCGATGGCCGCTTTCATTCGGGCGCCGCATTGGGCGAAACGATCGGTATAGGGCGCAGCGCGGTGTGGAAGCAGATCCGGGCGTTGGAGGCCATGGGACTGGAAATACACGCGGTGCAGGGAAAGGGATACCGGCTTGCGACGCAGCTCGAGCTGTTAGACCGCAACCTGATTCTGGCTGGTCTCGGAGCGTCGCGGGCCAGTGAGCTTCGCGGGTTTGAGATCTTCTATCTCATCGACAGCACCAACCGCTATCTCATGGAGCGTGCTGCAGATGGGCTCGAGGGCCCGTACCTGTGCCTCGCGGAATCCCAGTCCGCGGGTCGCGGCCGTCGGGGACGAAGCTGGATCTCGCCCTTCGGACGGAACCTCTATCTTTCCCTTCAGTGGCGTTTCGAGCTCGGCGCGGATGCACTCCCGGCGCTGAGCCTCGCCGCGGGCGTTGCTGTCGCTGCCGCGCTCGAGAACATGGGCGTGGCCGGGATCGGCATCAAGTGGCCCAACGACCTTTACCACGGCGAGCGCAAGCTCGGCGGTCTGCTGATCGAGCTCGCCGGTGAGGCGTCCGGCCCCTGGGATGCGGTGGTAGGCCTCGGCCTGAATATCGATATGAAGGACTTGAGCGCATTGGACATCGACCAGCCGTGGACAGATCTGCGTTCCGCCCTTGGCCGAAGACCCGAAAGGAATGGTGTCGCGATTACGATAATCGACGCGCTGATGGACGCTTTAGCGAAATTCGAGCGCGAAGGTTTCGCGCCGTTTCGGGAATCATTCCAGCGTTTCGATGTCACTCGCGGTCGCGAGGTCGAGCTGCACCAGGGCGCAAACCAAATCAAACGCGGCGTCTCCCTGGGCGTAGGCGAGCAAGGCGCCTTGATGCTGCAATGCGAGTCGGGAATCAGCCAGGTGACCAGTGGTGAAATCAGCCTGCGGATTTCCGACTGATGCTGGTGGTGGACATAGGCAACAGCCGCATCAAGTGGGCCAGCGTCGAGGCCGGGGTGCTCGGCGGCCAGCGGGCGGCGGAATATCAGGACGAGACCCTGGAGAGGGAGCTGGACGCAGCTTTCAAGGATCGGGGTGAACCCACCGCAATCGCATACTGCTCGGTGGGCGCTTCGGCGACCGGGAACATTCTCGAGCGCTGGACGCGCGAACACTGGGGAATCGAAGCTGTCCGCGTTCGGACTGCAGCTGAGGGCTTTGGAGTACGCTGCGCATACGCTCAACCCGAAACGCTTGGCGCCGATCGATGGGCTGCGCTGGTGGCCTGCCGGCACCAGGGCAAAGGCGCCGCCGTGGTCGTCGATTGCGGTACCGCCATTACGCTGGATGCGATATCCGAAGGGGGCGAGCATCTGGGCGGGGTTATCGTGCCCGGAGTGACGCTCATGCGTCACGCGCTGACGACGCGCACGGACCAAATTCCTGCGCAGGACTCCGACAGCCGCGCAGTGTTGGCAAAGAGCACTGCCGACGGAGTGGCCGCGGGAACGCTTTACGCCGCCGCCGCCGCGGTCGATCGGCTGGTCGAGGAGATGGGCGCGTTTTTACCGCCCGGTAGCGCACGGATCCTGACCGGCGGTGCGATGGAGCAGCTGCGCCCGCTCATGGCAACAGAGTTCGAGACCGATGCCGCGCTGGTGCTTTACGGGCTCGCGGTTATTGCCGGTGCTATCAAATGAAATGGCTGGTGTATTTTTTGCTGCTTGTGAACGTGGCCTTCTTCGCCCGCCAGTATCATCAGATGTCCGACGCACCGCCGCCCGTGCGGCAGGCGGTGAGACCTTACGACCACGTCAACCGGCTTTTGTTAATGGGCGAAACAAATGTCGAGAAGCTGCGGGTCCGCGACCCGGTTTCAAAGCCCGCTGTTAGCGAGGTCGTGGAAGCGCCTACCGAGTCTCCGCTTCGGTCGCCTACAAGCTCCGTCATCGCCGTCCAGAATTGCTATAGCATCGGTCCGCTCAAGGAAGACACGCAGGTTGCCGCCATTCGCACCTGGCTCGTGGCCATGGGCGGCGATCCCGTTCTGCGCGTGGACGAACGAAGCGAGCTGGATCGCTACTGGGTTTATTTCCCGCCGTACACGACCCGGGAGGAGGCGGTGCAGATAGTGGAACGCATGCGTTCGCAAGGCATCGAAGACGTCATTGCTGTGTCCAGCGGCGATATGGAGAACGCCATCTCGCTGGGGGTGTTCAGTCAGCGCAGCTCGCTGGAGCGTCGTCTGCAGGAGCTGCGGGCACTTGGCTACGAGCCGTCAATCATGCCGAGGTACAGCACCGAAAAAGCGTCCTGGTTTGACGTCAGCTTCGAGGCGGGCGAACGTCTGACCCAGAATGAGCTGGCGGCGCGATTTCCCGATGTACAGCTGTCGGAAGCCAACTGCATTTCCGGTGAAATTGCCCGGGATGGCGCGGGCTTCTAAAATGCCGGGGACTCTCCACGGTGTTACCGCCGTTGCGGAGGCCAAGCTCTGAGTGCGCTCAAATAAGCTGCCGGCTTAGCTCAGTTGGTAGAGCAGTTGCCTTGTAAGCATCAGGTCGCCAGTTCGAGTCTGGCAGCCGGCACCACTTTTATTTCAACTTGTTATCCCCATTGGGACGCTGTGCTCTTAAAGCCGCAGCTCGGGTCGAATAACGAAAAGCTCTAGGTCTTCGAGTTAAAGAAGGACGATAATCAGGACGGAATTTCGACGCTCTTCGCATCCGATTTGCGTCCTTCCTCCAGAATTTCGTCGGGCGGAATCTTTACGTCATGCACGAGGCGCAGCTGTTCCAGCAGCTTGATCACGTAGTAAGTGACGTCAATTTCCCACCAGTAGAAGCCGTGCCGCGCCGATATGGGGTAGCGGTGATGATTATTATGAAAACCGTCGCCGAGGGTTACGACCCCTAGCAGGTTGCTGTTACGGCTGTCATCACCCGTATCGAACCGTTTTCGCCCCCACTTGTGCAGGAAAGAGTTCACGCTGAAGGTAAGCTGCCAAACGAGTGCCGTACGCACGAAAAATCCCCAAACCAACATCTGCCAAGCGCTGGTGCCGAGCGCCGGGTGGTGAGCCTGCAGATACGCGCCGAGCCCGGCCAGGGCCGCCGCCAGCAGTAGTGGCGGCACAAAATAATAGGAATCGAGGAATCTGAGCTCCGGAAATTTGGTCAGATCCGACACTCTTTCATAGCTCGCCATGAGGATATCCGGTGATTCCAGCCAGCCGTGGTGAGCGTGCCAGAACCCGTCCCGCGGCGAATGCCAGTCGCCCTTGCTGTCGGAATGACTATGGTGCTGGCGATGGATCGCGGCCCACCAGATGGGCCCCCGCTGCAAGTTGGTCGCACCCCAAAACGCAAGGATAAATTGAAACCAACGGCTGGTGTTGAAACAGCGATGCGAAAAATAGCGGTGGTAGCAGAGAGTCACCGAAAGCAGACCGAGCACGACTCCCACAACCAGCACGACGCCGTCCGGCCAGGACAGATCGACGAGAAAAATACCCAGGACCGCAGTTGTGTTCAC
>JBFHVA010000324.1:0-3743 GCA_041589735.1 Gammaproteobacteria bacterium
ACAATGAACTCACAAAAATTCCTTACGATTCTTAGCGTTCTGGCCGTTGCGATGGGCACGGCCGCAGCCCGGGCCGACACCACCGACGTCAAGGGACCCGCGGCTGTGGTGGTGAAAAAGCAAGGCGCCCACTGCCAGGACGACCGCAACTGCATGAACCGCCTGCATCCCGCCATCCCGATGGTGGCGCGGGTAAAACCGGGTCAGCACGTCGTCTTCGAGACCCGCGACGCCCTGGACAGCGATTTCAACTTCGACTCGATTCCGGCGGATGTCACCGCGGCGGATCTCAATCTAGTGCACCCCATGACGGGCCCCGTGCACATCGAGGGCGCCAAGCGCGGCGATGTGCTCGCAGTCACCCTGGTGGACATCGCGCCTGACGATTACGGCTATACCGTCATCGTGCCCGGGTTCGGATTCTTACGCGACAAGTTCACCGAACCCTATATCGCCAACTGGCGGCTCACCCGACTGGAAGCGACCTCTGAACAGATCCCCGGCGTCGCGATTCCGTTCCGCGGCTTCATGGGATCGGTAGGCGTGCTTCCCGGCGAGCAGGAGCTCAACACCATCCTCGAGCGCGAGGCAAAGCTTGCCGAGGCCGGCGGCATCGTGTTGACGCCCCAGCCTTTGGGCGCGCTTCCCGCGTCGGTGTGCGGTCCCGAGGGTAGCCATAAGGACAAATGCCTGCGCACCATCCCGCCCCGTGAGAATGGCGGCAACATGGACGTGAAGCAGATGCAGGTAGGGACCACGCTGTTGCTGCCGTGTTTTGTTGACGGCTGCGGCCTGTTCATCGGCGACGTGCACTACGCTCAGGGCGACGGCGAGGTCTCCGGCACGGCCATCGAGATGGGCGCCGTGGTCACGGTGAAGACGTGGATACGCAAGGGTCACGGCGCTCAGGTGAAGGTGCCGCACTTCGAAGGGGGCGATCAGCTCAAAGCACTGGCGCCGTCAGAGTTTTACGCCACCACCGGCGTTCCGCTGAAACAAGCGGGAGAAATTCCGCCGTTCGCGACTTATATAGACGGCGAGAAAATCGGTCCGCTGACCAACCTCTCGGAGGATCTGGCGCTCGCGGCGCGAAACGCGCTTCTTGAGATGATCGACTACATGGTCAAGAACCATGGTTTGACGCGCGAGCAGGCCTACGTGGTTTCCAGCGTTGCGGTGGATCTCCGCATCGGCCAGCTGGTGGACGTGCCCAACTACATCGTCTCTGCCATTCTGCCGTTGACCGTATTTACCGAGTAGCGGGCTCGGCGTAAGGCGTCGGTGAACCCGGTGGCAAACGATTGTGCCGGTGACGGAACGATCCTGTTCAGGCGGACGGGCCGGAGAGCACTGCTGCGTTCTTTGTTTGCCCTGACGGCGGTAGCCGCGGCTATGGGCCATGCGCCCTACGGGCAGTGGAACATCTACCGTAAACGCAACCTGCTGATACTCACCAGCCGCAGCGACGCGCCTTCGTTTTCGATCGGCGAGCGCGTAGCGAGTGTTCTGGCGAAGCATCTGCCGGAGAGCAGGGCCCAGGTGAGCCGCGCGCCGAACACGAGACGGGTTGCCAGCCTCATCAGCACCAAGCAAATGGACGTGGCGGTGCTGTCGCGGAATGACGCCGCCGGTCTTTTCACCGGGCGCGGCGCCTTCGCCGAGTTCGGCCCCGTTTCGCTTCGTACCATCGTGCTGCTGGGGGACTACCTGATGGTCTGCCGTGATGACTTCGCATCACTGCACGCGTACCTGCTGGCGCAGACTCTGATGGAAAATCGCGGTGAACTTAATCTCGCCGTATCTTCGCCGAATGCAACAGAAATATCCGCGGGGCTAATCGTGCCAACTCACCCGGGCGCGCGGGACTACTTTCAGGGTCGCCCGCCGCCGAAAGACTGAGGCACGAGAGTCCGGTCTCTGAACTGACTTTTTTGCGATCCATACTGAGAGGAAGAACGGGGCAACGGCAGTGCGCCCCGTTTTTCTTTTTCTATACTTCAGACTGCGGTGCAAGCGGCGGGGGGCTGCCGGTGGGGCCCGACCCGACGATCGAGATCCCAGCGGAGTGATGAAGTATGAAAAAGTTGTTTGTTTTTACCCTCCTGTCCCTGATGCTGACGGCCTGCGTCGGTCCGATGACGCCGATTCGCGATGCCAGAGACGATCAGGCCGGCCTTGTCTATGGCTATTTCACCGGTGACCTGGGGACGCCGAATATCACCCTATACAACAAGAAAACCAAGGTGATGGCACCCTGGATGAAAGGCAACGTGCCCGCCCACACCTTCAGCAATGGCCTGATCGTTTTCGATAACGTCGAGCCCGGCGAGTATTGGATTCACGGTTTCGGCGTCGGCCAGACGTCCTACAGCCTTGGGCAGCATCGAATCGAAGTGAAAGTCGGGCCCGGCGAGGTGAAGTTTCTGGGCTCCTACCGCTACGCGCATAAGCCCGGTCTGATGAGCCGCGGGTTCACTCTGCACCGAGTAGACGAGCCGTCGCACCGAACGGTGCTTCAGTGGGCGGTGGATGCCACGGCCGATACGGACTGGGCGCCCCGCCTGCGACAGCGCCTCGGAACCCTCTAAATCAAGCCTGAAGTGTGAATCAGAGGCGGATTTTACGGCCTTGCGGTCGCTAAAATCCGCCTTTGAGCCCCTGTGTTTTGACTGTAATTCCCCTGTAACCTCCCATCCCGAAATTCAGGGCCTATACTGGGGTCCCATATAGCAAGGCCTTAAAGGCTCCGAGTAATTAAAGGAATTCGGGCAAAAGTCGATATCGACTGCGGGGAAGGGGGCGAACGCCTCTGAAAATCGGCCTGGGTGTCCTGAGGTTTCGAATCTTTAGGGATAAGGAAGATTGAACATGGGGATGATTCGATTTCGCTGGCTCTGGATCGCAACGGCAGCATTGCTGCTGATCGCGAGGATGGCGGCCGCGGAGGCCGGTTTGGCCGTGGGGCCGAGGGCCCTGATCGAAAAGACTACCGGGGCATTCCTGCAGGCGGTGGCGGAAAACCGCGAGGGCATTATCGCCGATCCCGATCTCGCCCACCGGCTGGTGGACGAGATCGTCACGCCCCATATCGACGTGGACGCCACCGGACGCTACATGCTCGGCAAGCACTGGCGCAAAGGCACGCCCGAGCAGCGCGAGCGCTTCCTCTACGAGCTTCGCAAGATGCTGGTGCGAAGCTACGCCAACGCGCTGGCCGAATATAAAGCCGGCGATCAGATCAACTACATCTCCGAACGCGTAAGCGAGGACGGCAATCTGGCCGTTGTCCGCGTGCAGATCCCGCGCCCGAGAACCAATCAACCCGCCGACGTTGCCTACCGGCTGCACAAGAGCGGCGGCGAGTGGAAGGTCTTCGATGTCACCATCGAAGGCGTCAGCATGGTCACCACCTACCGAAGCAATTTCCGGGTCAAGCTCGATCGCCAGGGTCTGGACAGCGTGATCGAGGAACTGGCGGCGCTCAACAACAGGAACTGACCTTAAAGTCGATTCAAGTTAAGAAAAGGGGCCAGAGTCTAACTACGTGGTTGACTGACTCTGGCCCCTTTTTTTGATCAAAATCGACTAGGCGGCTAGCTTGTTTGAATTTCAGATACAGCTCGCATTATTTTCTTTAATTACGTTGTATCTAATTTATATCATAAGTAGAAACCTTTCTTGGTCGCATAGAAAGGAACAGGAACGATTCGAAAAAATCAGCCGTATTGGCCCGTGGAACTATG
>JBFHVA010000325.1:0-3741 GCA_041589735.1 Gammaproteobacteria bacterium
CGTTCTACGGGATTGTGTCGCTGGTCGGGATCATCCTGATGGTTCGGGGCTATGCGGAACTTAGACAAACCCCGACCTTCCTTTACATTCCTCCTGTATGGCTACAGCACGTCGCAACCGTTTTGATGCTGCCAGTCTTCGCGCTCTTTCTTGCGCCGTACTTTCCCGGAAAGATCAAGACAGTCACAAAGCATCCACAGCTCGCGTCGGTCAAGCTCTGGGCATTTTCGCACCTGTTGGCAAACGGCGCCGTCGCTGACGTGCTGCTGTTCGGTTCTTTCCTTGCTTGGGCGATCGCGGACCGGATATCGATGAAAAGGCGCGTTGCGCGCCCGATTCCCGGCGCACCGGAATCGAAAGCCAACGACCTGATTCTGATCGTGGTTGGACTGCTCATCTACGCCGCATTCGTGTTGTGGTTGCACGAAATGCTGATAGGCCGAGCGCTGTTCTAACGGCCCCCATGAATCTAACTGGCCGCCGGAAATTGATTCCGTTCCGAAGATAGACAAACAGTGAGCAGAATCGGAACAAAGGAAGGTCCGCAGGAAATTAAGACTGGATCACCGTTTCGCTCAGGGCTTTTCGAGGGTGTCTTCGGGCCGGGCCTGGGTACTTTCGCAGCGATGACTGGCTTCGGCGCGCTCGCAAACGATGGCGGAACGCCGCTGTGGGCGGCCATTGCGTTAACCATCGGCGTGTGGAGCATGCCGGGACAGGTGGCTTTCGTAGACCTGTATTCCGCAGGAGCAAGTTTGCTGGTGGTGCTGGTCACCGTCACGGTCGCAAACGTTCGAATGTTTCCATTGACTATTGCCACCATTCCCATGTTGAGAAAGGGCACGGGCGTGCAGCCAAGCCACTTCATCCTGGCACATCTCAACTCCGTGACCAGCTTCGTGCGGCTCGGTGACTTCGCTGCTAATGAACTCGGCGTCGAAGAGCGTCTTAAGTTCTACACCGCATTTACCCTCGGCACGTTCGTCGTGGGGACGTTGGGAACCGTTGTCGGCTTCACTCTTGCCGGCAATCTCCCCGCGACGGGGGTGCAGGCGCTTGTGTTTGTGACGCCACTCTATTTGCTGTTGCTCACCGCGCGAAGTCCCAAGGCCCAGATTCTGCTGTCGGTGTTGGCAGGCTGCTTGCTTGTGCCGGCTTTCTCCGCATGGATGGGTGGTGTCGGCATCGTAGTGGGCGGCCTTGTGGCGGGAACGCTGGTTTTTTTGACGACGATGAAAGGGAAGACGGATGGATAGTTCTTCGGCGTTTTTCTTTGTCATTGCCGCGATCGCGGGAACCTACGCCTGGCGCTTCGCGGGCGTTCTGGTAGCCGGACGCATCGAGGAAGGCAGCCCTTTCTTCGTGTGGGTGAGCTGTGTAGCCTACGCCATCGCGGCCGGATTGATGATGAAGCTGCTCATCTTTCCAAGCGGCGCGCTTGCCGAGTCGACGCTGACCGATCGGATGATTGCGTTTGCGCTGGCGGTGATCGTGTTTTTTGTCTTTAAGCGAAAGCTTGTTCCGGCGCTCATAGCGGGGGTCGTTTTTTTCTCTTTCCTGTTATGGATTCGATCGACTGCCTGATATTGGAAAATGTGGACGGAGCGGGAGATGGTCCTGTACTGGCAACGGTCCCGAAGTTGACTATTTGACCATCCCGGAGAAGGCGGACGCACTTATCTTTACCCCATACGCGCGGAAAACAAGCGCCTCCCCTTTCCCCCCTTTTTTTTCCCTTTTCGAGCCGATTACGCCGATAACGGGCGTAAACCGAGGTTGATCGTCGTCAAGGTCGCGCGAGCTCAATCCTTGTGTAATTAGTTGACGCGCTGGGGGCTGCCCCGCGGGCGCCAATGCCGCCAGTAAATGGGGAAAAAACGGGAGGGAGACGTGCACCAGACTGACGTCATGCCGCCTCCGAAGCCGAGCGTCGACAACCGGTCCGGAGCTCCCTTTCAGCACTATCGAATCAGGGCCCCCCGCCGATTGAGCGAATCCGAGAAGCGCCGTGTCACGGTGCTGTTTGGCGGCGCGACCTGGAAGCACGAGCGGCTGATGCAGGGCGCGCTGGAGCGACTCGGATACAAGGCCGAACCGCTACCGGAAATCCTGCACCGCGATCTGCTGGCGGGCAAAGACTACGTCGATGCCGGCGCGTGCTGTCCCACGGCTTTCACCGCCGGCAACCTGATCAACTTCCTGCGCGACGCAGTGGCTCAGCGGGGCGCCGAGCGCGTGGTCCGCGACTATGTCTTCGTGACCGCGGGCGGCTGCGGGCCGTGCCGCTTCGGTCAATACCAGGAGTCCTATGCGCTGGCTCTTCGCTGCGGATCTCGAGGACGGGTTCATCTCCGACCCGCTGGACATTTCCGACGTGTGGCCGGCCTCGTTTTCCAACAACACCAACGAGATCGTCTGGGGCGCGAAATTCGCCGCCCGTTGTCCCTGGATCAGCTGTGTGGTGAGGCTGTCGAGCTACGAGTGCGGCATGGATCAAGCCCACGAACACGCCGGTTCAGCGAATCGTGGAGGCTTCGGGGACGCTGTTCTTCAAGTTCGGAGATCTGGACGCGACCAAGCCGGCGGGCAGCGTCGCCATCAGGACGGAGACGGTGCTACATTATCTCGCCGAGCGGTCCAAATCCATCATCCCGCGAAAGCTGGCGCGGCTCTCGCCGGAATGTCCATTGACGAATACGGCTCTGTAGATGACTGATCGCTTGAATAACTCCGGTGAGGATTCTTGAAATTGTTGCTCCGGCGCAAATCGTCAAAGATTCAGCACCGGGACCGCTGAGTGACGCAAGAAGGTCATTGATTAATCTGCGTCGGCATCAAAGGGAGATAGATCATGCCTCTTCATTTGGAACCGCTAGACGTTTCTGCTGGTCTAGAGAATTTTCGCTCGGTTCTCATCGTCTCTTGTCCCGTTTGCCCACCCATCAGTCTGGCGATTCAGAAGGGTTCACCGTTCATCGAGCTCTTCAAGAGTGGCCTAAAGACAGGCGCATTCGAACGCCATATCCAGGAGATTTGCGCGACGCTCGAGCAACGCGGCATTGGAGTCGGTGTCTTCTCCATGTATGCACCCTGTCCTACGATGTGCCTATGGACGAAGGGGCAGCGCGGCCGCTTGCTCAAGCGCGCCAGAGACTACGAGGCGGTGCTTGTGTTGGGGTGCAGTTCGGCGAAATACACAGCGCTGCAAGCGCTCAAAAATACTGATTGCCAAGTCATCCTAGGAATGCAAATGACTGGGCTCACCAATGCGGTGGTGAAATTTCAGTTTCCCATGACGGTTACGCTCGAAGAGAAAACGAGGCTCGGTGAGCGAGGGGGGAATAGTCCCGGGGTTGACTAATTCACTAAGCAAATCCGCGGATTCCTGAGCTTGTTGTTCCAGCACGAATAGTCAAATAGTCAACTCCGCAACCGTTTCCCGAGTCGATCATCGCGCAGAAACTGGCGCGGCTTTCGCCGGAGTGTCCATTGACAAGCACGGTCAAGTAACGAATAAGGGGACGCACTTATTTCTCACCCGTATGGGGTGAAGATAAGTGCGTTCCATTTTTCGTCCTGAGGAGGGACGCGTTATGCAGAACAGAGCCGATTCACTCGAAGCCGCGCTGGAGGAGGCCTTCAGCCGTGCCTCTGAGCTGTACGCTCAGCGCGGCTTTCAGCGGCGTATCGGATTCGGCCGGAAGCCTGCGCTGATCAATGTCGACCTTGCCAACGCCTGGA
>JBFHVA010000326.1:0-3730 GCA_041589735.1 Gammaproteobacteria bacterium
CGGACGGACTCAGAAGTCGGGAGGTCGAAGTCGCGCTGCGCATGTGCGCCGGTCAGCCTGCGCCGCTGTCAGGAAAAACGAGAGCAAATCGCTTACGCGGTCTGGGACAGAAGCGGGAAAAGCGACCCTTTCCTTTAGGCCAGGCGAAGGCAGCCGAATTTGCCCACAATTGACACTGCCGGTGTCTGGCATCCGATCCACCTTTCACAGGGTGATGTCAGAGTCAATTTGAATATTGCCATATGCAGCTATTATACAGGAGCACTCATCCACCCTTACCCACGCCAATTGTGAGTTTTGACACAATACCTGCGAAATCCTTCGCTCCCACGGGCCTTAATTTTACTGAGGGAGAGATACGGGGCCGGAACGTCTTCGCAGTCGCGCGTTCGGGATCACTGACCATTGGGCCCCGCCTGGCCTCTTAGCAGGCGCAGAAGCGGCGACTATGTCAGCTTTAGAAGCGCTGAGAACGGCAACGAGTCGATCGTGTGTCAAAAAGGAGTAGAAGCGAAAAAACCGTGGTCCAATGAGAGTGGATCCCCGTCCTTGCCTTAGCGGAGGCGGGCTGGCGACGGCGAGATCGAGTCTATGCCGTTTCCAACGCTCACGCCTTGGGAACTCCCTCAAATGCCCTTAAGCGCCTCCAGCACTTTTCCTGGATGGTCCGCAGCCTTGGCAACCCGCTTCCAGTGCTTGCGCACCTTGCGGTCCGGCCCGATCCACACCGTGGAGCGAATAACGCCGGTGGTCTTTTTTCCGTAAAGCGTCTTTTCGCCCCAGGCGCCGTATTTCGTCATCACCGTCTTGTCCGGATCGGAGAGCAGATTGAAAGGGAGGTTAAACTTTCGGGCGAATTTTTGGTGTGAGGCGGCATCGTCGGGGGATACTCCTAGCACGACAGCGCCCATCTTCTGGATCTCTTTCCACAGGTCGCGAAAGCCGCAGGCTTCCTTGGTGCACCCTGGCGTGTCATCCTTGGGATAGAAGTACACGATCACGTCCTTTCCCTTGAGATCGTTTAGCGAAATCTTGTCACCGGCAGCATTCTTGAGCGTGAATGCCGGCGCCGCCTTGCCTTCTTCGATGGTCATTCCTTCCTCCATTAAAACTATCCGCACGCCGTAGGCGAAACCAGTTTCCTGGCGATCGGTCAAAAACTCTATTGCCGATGTATAGTCATAATCTGTTTCAGTTCGGCATATGAAATCAACTGGCGCGGTGACAGATCCATTTATACAGGACATCTCTCAACTGGTCTGGGAGAGCAAATACCGCTTCCGCTCCCAGGGAGGAGCGCGGGAAGCGAGCGTGGGTGACAGCTGGCAGCGGGTGGCCGATGCCGTGGCCGGTGCTGAAAACAAAGACCGCGAGGGGTGGTCGCGGCGTTTCCACAAGGCCCTGGACGAGTTTCGATTCTTGCCGGGCGGGCGCATTCTCGCCGGCGCCGGAACGCCCCACCGGGTGACCCTATTTAATTGTTTCGTCATGGGCGTGCTGGAGGACTCCCTGGACGGCATTTTTGACGCCCTGCACGAGGGCGCCCTCACCATGCAGCAGGGCGGGGGTATTGGCTACGACTTCTCCACCTTGCGCCCGGCCGGCAGTCACGCCCACACCACCGGAACCATTGCATCCGGTCCCGTATCGTTCATGCAGGTCTGGGATGCCATGTGCGCCACCTTGCTCTCCACCGGCTCCCGCCGAGGCGCCATGATGGCGACGTTTCGCTGCGACCATCCGGACATCGAGACCTTCGTCGGAGCAAAGCGGGAGGGCGGCTTACTGCGAAATTTCAACCTCTCGGTGCAGGTAACGGACGCATTCATGCAGGCGGTCGCTGCTGGCGACGACTGGCCGCTGGTGTTTCCCGCGGCACAGCTCGACGGCAGGAGCCTGGCCGAGGCGCCGCGTATTGAGCGGCGCTGGACGGGACAACAAGGTCCCGTGCCCTGCGCGGTATTTCGCACCCTGCCTGCGCGTGAGCTGTGGGAGAACATCGTGCGCGGGGCCTACGAGTACGCGGAGCCGGGGGTGCTGTTCGTGGACACCATCAACCGGCAGAACAACCTGGCGTACCGCGAGCACCTATCGGCAACCAACCCCTGCGGCGAGATTCCGCTGCCGCCCTACGGCGCTTGCAATCTCGGCTCCATCAATCTGACCGCATTCATCAAACAGCCCTACAGCGACTCAGCGGCCCTCGACCTCGACGCCATCGCCGAGCACGCGGCTACCGCTACCCGCTTTCTCGATAACGTAATCGACGTGTCGGCATTTCCGCTGAAGGCGCAGGCCGATCAGGCGCGCGGCACCCGCCGTATCGGGCTGGGCGTTACTGGTTTAGGCAATGCCCTGATCATGCTCGGCATGGGATACGATTCCGAAGATGGGCGGGAGATCGCCGCCGGGATCATGCGCCTCATTTGTCATACCGCGTACCGGACTTCCGTGCAGCTGGCGCGAGAGAAGGGGGTGTTTCCCTTTTTCCAACGTGACGCATACCTCGACAGTAAATTCATTACCACGCTGCCGAAGGATATCCGCGACGGCATCGGGGAGTACGGGATACGTAACAGTCATCTCACCGCGATCGCGCCTGCCGGCACTATCAGCCTGCTGGCTAACAATATTTCTAGCGGTATCGAGCCCGTGTTTGCGCCCGAATACGATCGCCGCGTGCTCACAGTCAACGGCAGCTATGCCAACCATCGCGTTCAGGACTACGCCTTGCAGCAATGGCGAAAGCAAAAGCGGCGCGGATTGCCGCCGGCTTACACATGCGCCCACGAGCTGCCGCCACGCGCGCATCTCGACATGCTGAGCGCGCTGCAACCCTATGTCGACAACGCCATCTCCAAAACGGTCAACGTTCCAAAGGACTTCCCGTACGAGCAGTTTGCCTCGCTGTACGAATCTGCGTGGCGAGGAGGCCTCAAAGGCTGCACCGCTTTTCGACTGAACCCGGTGACCGGGGCGATTCTGGAGGCGGAGCCGTCCGAAGGCGAGCTGAACGCGCCCTACTGCTGCAACATTGAGCGCGAGGCCGACTGAGTCGACGGCCAAAGTTCAGATTTTCGATATCCCAACCGTCGAAGACCTCGGCGCCGACGCAGTCGAGACAAAAATATCAGCCTTTGATGCAAACCATCGGCTTTAAGCGAGCGATCCGGCGAGCGAGGCCCGCCTTTTCTCCCGCTTCCACCACCGCGCTCACATCTTTGTAGGCGCCCGGCGCTTCTTCCGCCACCCCGCGAGGCGACGGGCTACGCACGATGATGCCGTGCTCGGCCAGCTCGTCCCTTACTGCCCGTCCACCCCAGCGCTTGCGCGCCTGGTGGCGGCTCATCTGCCGGCCGGCGCCGTGACAGGCGGAAGCAAAAGCATGCGCCTCGCCTTCCCGCGTGCCCACCAGCACATAAGAGGCCGTGCCCATGCTGCCGCCGATGAGCACCGGTTGACCCCAGCTCCGAAGATCCTCCGGCAGGCTCGGCGCATCGGGCCCGAAGGCGCGGGTCGCCCCTTTGCGGTGGACGAACAGCGCCTTGCTCTGGCCGTTAACGCGGTGAACTTCTTCTTTGCAGGTGTTGTGAGAAACGTCGAACAACAGCTCGAGACGCGCCGCCGGGAAAAACTCGGCGAATACCTCTCGTGCCAGGTGGCCGATGATTTGACGGTTGGCCAGCGCACAGTTGATGCCTGCGCGCATGGCGCCGAGATAGCGCCGGCC
>JBFHVA010000327.1:0-3695 GCA_041589735.1 Gammaproteobacteria bacterium
AATAAATTATTGGGCAAATTTGCAGCTGCCCATCTTTTTACCCACGCCGCCAGCTCCGCCTCGGCCCCAACCGATAATCTTGGCTTCTCCTTTGCACTTTATTCCGGTGTACTTTCCCGTTCCACCGACGAATTCGATCGTTATCGGTTCCGGATCAGTATGAAGTCGATACGTCTCGTACAGGCGATCGCCGTCACTGTCCTCGTAAAAACAAGCGCCGACCCCCTCGCGAGTTCCACCCATGGTAAGACCGAAGTCGGCACACTTGCCAGCCGTGTTGTTCATAAACACGCCGCCTGCATCGTTGATAGCGACCATGTCTCCCTGCCAGGAATTCCCGTAATCGTTTTCTCCGAGTTTGATATCCTGAGACGATGTAATCGAATAAGTAAAGGTCACTACGAAGTCGAACTGCTTGGGTAACTCATTGGCGCCTAGCCCGACAGCCGCTGCATACAAGATCAAAGCTGCAATCGCCTTGAAAAACGATTCATAGCACGGTTTGTTAATCACAGAGCTTCTCATTGTCAGCCTCCCACCGGCCGCCAGAGACCATGGCAGTACCGGTAATTTGATTTTTGCGAACACCGCTTCGCACCCGCGAACTTCCCATCTAAGAGGCGTTCCGGCCATAGTCACCACGCTGACAGGATCGCGCAGTAGTCGCCGGCAAGCAGAAGTTGATTGCCGAGAAAATGAGCGCAGATCACCCGGGCAGCTTGGCTACGGTCGAACGTCGCACAAAGGGAACTCCCACTCCTCGGTCTAGAACGATCGTCCAAACCGATTCGTTTATGAGTTCAGTGGCGGTCGCCGCAGACGCGGCTAGAACAAGGGGGCCGCTATTCCTTCGAGGAAGGAGGCGCGCACTCTGGATGGCGCTTGGGCGTCACCATACGCCCCCCCGGAAGCGATGGCATGTCGCAGCGCAAAAAAATGAACTCTGAAAGCTGGCGCCACAGGAGGCCGTAATTCAAAGGCTTGAGTCGAATGAAACCGAATCGCGTTCAAGCCACCCGGTCGGGCGGCTCTTTGCCGGCGAAGAAAGCCTTGGCGTTATTCAGCACCCGAAGGCCCATAGCGACCCGGGTCTCGATGGTGGCGCTGCCCAAGTGTGGCAGCAGCACCGCGTTGTCGAGCTTAAGGAGACCCGCCGAAACTTTAGGTTCGCGCTCGAAGACGTCGAGACCGGCACCGGCAATTTGTCTGGACTCCAGCGCCTTGACCAGCGCCGCTTCGTCGACGATGTCGCCCCGGGCCGTGTTCACCAGGAAAGCGTCGGCGCGCATGCAGGCCAACCGCTCGGCGTTGATGAGATGCCGGTTCTCCGGCGTCGCGGGGCAGTGGACGGAGACGAAGTCGGCCTCTTTGAGCACATCTTCCACCGTTTCGCGGGATTCGGCGCTGATGCTGGCGACGAAATCCTCAGGCGCGGGATAAGGATCGAAGTAGATCACCTTCATGCCAAAGCCGTTATGGGCCCGGGCGGCCGTTGCGCGGCCGATACGGCCCAGTCCGATGACGCCGAGGGTCTTGTTGGTCACCTGGGTGCCCATCATGTGGGTCGGCCGCCAGCCGGTCCACTCGCCGTTGCGCACGTGGCGCTCGCCCTCGCCGGTGCGCCGCGCCACGCTGAGCAGCAGGGTCATGGCCAGGTCGGCGGTGGCGTCGGTCAGAACCTCGGGCGTGTTGGTCACCACCAGGCCGCGCTTCTTGGCTGCCTCAGTGTCGATATTGTTGTAGCCGACGCCGAAGTTGCCGATGAGACGCGCGCGCATTGGCTCAGCTGAGAGCACTGTCGCGTTGATGGCGTCCGTCACGGTAGGGAACACTGCGTCCGCATTCGAAAACGCGTCTTTCAGCTCGGCTTCGCTTAACGGCTTGTCGCTGCCGTTGAGCTCAACGTCAAAGTTTTCTTTTAGCTGCTGCTCGACCTGCTCCGGCCAGCGCCGGGTGACGATTACTCTTGGTTTTGCCATTTCAGTTACTCTTTTTTACCCAATACTCTCGCGCGTCGAATCGACCGATTCGAACTGCACGATGCTGGTTTGGCTGATTTTTACGCGGATTATAGAGAAGGTGGCGGGAGCGAACGCCCCCGCCACCTTGATCTGCCTTATGCGCTTTTCAACTGATCGCCCAGCGGCAGCTTGCGAATACGCTTGCCGGTGGCGTTATATATGGCGTTGATCAGCGCCGGCGCGTATGGCGGCACGCCCGGCTCGCCCACCCCGCAGGGCGGAAGATGCACGTAGTCCTCCACGATGTGCACCCGGATATCCAGCGGCGCGTCACTCATGCGCGTGATGGGATAATCGTGAAAGTTGCTCTGATCCACCGCGCCTTTGGTGGTAGTGATCTTGCCATGGCGGGCGATGGTGTTGCCGTAGATGGTCGCGCCCTCCATCTGCTTGCGCACGCCCTCCGGGTTGACGTATCGACCGCAGTCGATGGCCACGTCGACCCGCGGAATGCGCAATTCGCCGTCGTCGGACACCGCTACGTGCACCGCTGTCGCCACATAGCTGTGGAACGAACGGTGACAGGCTAAACCTAAGCCGTGACCTTCCGGCAATCGCTTAC
Source organism: Gammaproteobacteria bacterium (assembly GCA_041589735.1). GTDB lineage: Bacteria > Pseudomonadota > Gammaproteobacteria > HK1 > HK1 > CAMYJH01. The sequence goes on from JBFHVA010000327.1 coordinate 2,584, forward strand.
CGTAGCCGGATTTTCGCGCCGCGATCTTAAGCACGTTGGAAAGACGCTTGGGCATGATCGGCCATTTCTCTACCGGATCGCCGTAGTTCCACACTTCCTGGACGCCGTCCTTGGTGAGGTCCATGGCCTCAGCATCGCCAATCAGCTCGAGCAGAAACTCCACCGGATCACGGTCCGCGGCCCCGGCCAGCTCGTTGGCGAAGCAATTCATGGCGAATGCATGCTGGATGTTGTTTACGGCTCGGTACCAGCCGACCCGGATCATCACGTCGGCTTCGCCGTTCTCGATGCGGATATTAGGCACGTTGTTATACGGCAGGTCGATGAGACCCAGCCCGAACTCGATGGCATGGCCATGTTTCTGCGCCGGATTCCACAACCCGATCAGCGATGGCCAGGCGCCCGAATGATGCCAGGCCGTCACCTTGCCGGTAGTATCCAGCCCGGCTTTCAGGTACTGCGCGCTGGCGGTGTGGTAGAAGCCGTGCTTGATCTCGTCCTCTCGGGTCCACTGCACCCGCACCGGCGCGCCGACCTTTTTCGAAAGGATGGCCGCCTCACAGGCGAAGTCGGGCTTGGACTTGCGCCCGAATCCACCGCCGAGCAACGTCACCTGACAATCGACCTCCTCTTTCTCCAATCCCAATGCCTCAGCCACGTATTGTCGCGTCTCGTTGGGCGACTGCGTCGAGGCCCAGATCTTCACCGGCCTGGCGTTGGCATCGACGATGGCCGCGGGCGGCTCCATCGGGGTGTGAATGAAGTAAGGCACAAAGTACTCCGCCTCAATCACCTTGCCGGCGGCGGACAGCGCTTTGTCGACGTCACCGCGCTTGCGGATGACCTGACCGCCCTTACGCGCCGAGTCGCGCAGCTTGTTGTCATAGGTGCTCGAATCGTGGGCCGTGTTGGGACCTGAGTCCCAGTCGATCTTGAGCTTCTTGCGCCCTTCCAGCACCGACCAGGTGTTGCTGCCGACCACCGCGACGCCGCCGAGCGCGCGGAACTCCGCCGGCTTGTCGTCGGCAAGCGCCGGGATCTCGACCACCTGCTCGACGCCCTGCACTTTCAGCGCGTCGCTGGCGTCGAAGGATTTCACTTTGCCGCGAAAA
>JBFHVA010000328.1:0-3682 GCA_041589735.1 Gammaproteobacteria bacterium
CCACAGGAGCACTTGAAGCTCCACCTCCGAATGCCAGCGGCTGGCGAAAAAGCCGCTTTTCGGATCCCGGGTCATGGGGCCGAATGATAACGGCCCCCGCCCGGTTCGGCAGAGACGGAATTCAGTCCGCTAAAATTCAATGGGTCGGATCCCTTGAATTCAAGGGGTCCAAGGAATTCAAGGGGGTCGGATCCCTTGAGAGCGCACGACTTAGAAATCAAGGGATCCGACCTCTTGATTACTTATTTCCCGCTAAGCTTGGCTTGTAGCTTTTAATTTTGCGTGGGTGGCAATGCGGGCCTCGCAGGAGTTGGACTAAACAATGGATATCAACAGCCTGGTTGACAGCGGAGTGAGTTTTTTCCAGGACCATACGCTTTGGGCGGTTCTGGCGGTGGTCGTGATAGGCGCTGTGATTTTTTGGAAGCCGAAAGCCACGTTAACGCTGGGGCTCATCGGGTTCGTTGTCGCTGCGTTTATCTACGTCTTCGCATTTATTTTCGATCTGGCCTCCACCGGTATCGAGGAAACCGAGAAATTCACCACCACGCCCGAGATCAAAGTGGATTGAAAAAAGTCAGCGGGCCGGGGGGCGGCCTGGCGAGATCTGGGGCGAAGCGCTCCGCTGTGTCATCATTCACACCTCACTTCGCAATCCGGACGGAGGCCTGAAATGCGCGTCCCGCGCGTATTGTCACTGTTGTTCACGGTCGCTCTGCTTGCATCCTGCGCGACCTCGCCGACTGGCCAGCGTCAGCTGCGTCTTTTTCCGGATTCGGAAATGGCGAAGATGGGGGTGGCTGCTTTCGAGGAGACCAAGAAGCGAACGCCGCAGAGCAAGGACGCCAGGCTGGTCGCTTACGTGCAGTGCGTTGCCGCCGCGCTGACGAGGCAGTCCGGGACCGGCACGCAGTGGGAAGTGCAGGTTTTCGAAAGCCCCGAGATCAATGCTTTCGCGCTTCCGGGGGGCAAGATCGGGGTGTACACGGGGATCCTTAAGGTCGCCTCGAATCAGCACCAGCTCGCCGCGATTCTGGGGCACGAAGTCGAGCACGTGCTCGCCGACCACGGCAATGCCCGGGTATCGGCTGCCTTTGCGGCCCAGGGCGCGCTCACCCTGACCCAGGCCCTTGCCGGCGCGCCCAGTCCGATGAAGGACCAGCTGTTCGGTTTGCTCGGCCTCGGTGCGCAGTATGGCGTGCTGATGCCTTACGGCCGCGGTCAGGAAACCGAAGCCGATGTGCTGGGTCACGATTTGATGGCCAGGGCCGGATTCGATCCGCGGGAAGCGGTGCAGTTGTGGCGCAACATGAGCAAGGCCGCCGGCGGCAAGTCACCGCCGTCCTTCCTTTCCACCCACCCCGCCAATGAAGAGCGAATCCGCGTGCTGACTCAGCGCATGCCGGGGGCGATGAGGCTTTATGAAGCCGCCCGGCAGAGTGGACGGCGTCCCGATTGCGTGCAGCCTTAAGCCCGCAGCAAGCGGCTCGACTCACGATCGGGGAAAAGAGAGCGGAGCGCTTTAGCCGGGTCTGATCATTGGCGGCGAAAGATCAATTTGAGCTGAGTTAAGAAGCTCCGATCCCTCAATAAGTCAGCCTCGACGATACGCTACGCGCTCTCGTAAAGGCGGGTGAGCACGAACTCGCGGTGGCCGAGGGTCTCGGCCCTGGTCAAGCGGCCGTTGGCCGTCCGCATCGTGCACTCCAGCAGGGCGTCCCCCGCCTGATCCGGCGTCATTTCCTTGCGAAGCAGCCCCGAGACGTCCACGTCGATGTGCTCGGCCATCGTTCTCACGGTGCGGGGGTTCGCGCACAGCTTGATCACCGGAAGGATCGGGTTGCCGATGACGTTACCCTGTCCGGTGGGGAACATGTGCACCGCGAAGCCCGCCGCGGCGCACAGCGTCACCATCTCTGCGGCCGCCGAGGACGAGTCCATGAACCAGAGCCCGGGGCCGGTCGGGGTCTCCGCCTTGTCCAGCACACCATCGATCATGCACTCCCGGCCTATCTTCTGGATGTTGCCGAGCGCTTTCTCCTCGATGGTCGTCAGCCCGCCGGCGATATTGCCCTTGGTGGGCTGCGAATCGGAGAGATCGCTGGTCTTGTGCCGATCCACCAACTCCTGGTAACGATCGAACATAAACTTGAAGCGCGCCCGCACCTCGTCGTTGCGGCACCGCGCTTCCACCAGGTGCTCACCGCCGGTCAGCTCGGTCGTCTCGCCGAACACCAGCGTGTTGCCCCGTGCGTACAGCTTGTCGAAGGCATTGCCGACCGTCGGGTTCGCGCCGCAGCCCGAGGTGGTATCCGACTCCCCGCACTTGGTCGACACCCACAGATCTTCGACCGGACAGCGCTCGCGCTGGAGCTCGGACGCATACTGCACATACTCTTGCGCTTTCCATGATGCCCGCCGGATAGTTTCCAGATCGCCGTTCAGCTCGATGCTGAACCCGGTTACCGGCTTGCCTGTCTCCTTGATCCCCTCGACTACCTGCTGCGTCCACCCCTCCTCGATGCCGATCACCACCACGGCCGCCACGTTCGGGTTCGAACCGGCGCCGATCAGGGTGCGGAAGTGCAGCTCGAGATCCGCTCCGAACTGCAGCCGGCCGTAGGGGTGCGGCAACGGCAGCGTTCCCTTGATGTTGTTCGCAACCGACTCCACCGCGGCGTTCGAGATGTCGTCGACCGGCAGGATGACGACGTGATTGCGTACTCCGACCCGGCCATTTTCGCGCCGGTAGCCGAGAAATCCCTGATCCAATAATTCGTTAGCCACTTTTCTCTCCTCTCCTTAAGCCTTACCAGCGCTTGGTCTTGACGTTGTGCACGTGCAGGTGCTCGCCCTGGCCGATGGGCGCTACCGCCTTGCCGATATCGGTGCCGTATTTGATCACCGTGTCGCCCGGCGCGTAGTCTTTGAGCGCAACCTTGTGGCCGATCGGGATCGCGCTGCGCGAAGTGATCTTGATGTCCCGGTCCTCCTCCATGATCCAGCCGGTCAGCTCACGCCCCGACTCGATGCCCTCGACCACGACGACGCCGACGCCGTCACCCTCTTCATGTACTACGAAATCGATCATCTTAGGTTCCTGTGCTTTTGGTTCATCTCCACTTACTCATTGCTCTTTATGGTTCACCCTCGGCGTCTACCGACGGCTGTTTCATCGCCTACGGTCTGAGCACGATCTTCGCCGCCGCGCTGCGTCCCTCGTCGAGGTCGACGAAGGCGTCGGGCCCGGCTTCCAGCGGCCGCTCTTCGACCCAGGACAGATCGCCGAAGATCCCGCGGTGCAGTCCGTCCACCGCCGCGCGCAGGTTGGCCGTGGTGTAGGTGTAGGTGCCGAGTAGCGTCAGCTCGTCCAGCGTGAGCCGGCGCATGTCGATCTCGCTCGCCCAATCCTGAAGGCCGACGTGCATCACCACGCCCCCCGGCTTGACCGCGCTGAGCGACTGGTTTCGTGTCGCGGCGGCGCCCACCGCATCGATGACGTAGTCAAACGCGGAATCGGGCGGAGGTTCGGCCGCGGGATCGAGCGTGCGGCAGCCGGCATGCCGTTCCAGCGCCTGGCGCCTGAGCGGGTTGAGTTCGGACACCGCCAGATCCGCGACGCCCAGATGCCGGAGAAGCAGTGCGGCACTCATGCCGATCGCGCCGCCGCCGATCACCAGCG
>JBFHVA010000329.1:0-3672 GCA_041589735.1 Gammaproteobacteria bacterium
TACTTCGCAGGCCTCAAGTGTCCACCGCGCAGTCCAGGCCTGCAAGTCGAGGCCGTCGGCCGTAATCCGCCGCTCAGCCGCTCAGTGGTGTGAATTGACCTGGAGCTGCAAGCGTCAGCTACGCTTCAAACGGGCTTCAAGCCGCAATACATCTCTGTCAGACGGCAGGGACGGGAAACCAGTCAGCCGTCTTCGCGTTGACATTGACATTCAGTTCGGAGAGAGGAGCTTTTTTCTTCAAGCCTCGGGCGTCGCGCTCTGCTGCGTATAAATGAGCTCCTAGATATGCCCGTTCAGATCATGGAATCTGTGCCCGTAAATGAATCTAGTGTACTGCGGTTCACTGTAAGTGCTCGCCCATGTCTCGACCGCATTTCGTATCATTTCAACTCTTCGCGGCTCTCGCGGGACAAGCACAAGAAATACGCCCGTGGCTTTTATTGAGTCACAATTTTCACTCGAAGTGACCGCCTTGAATTTTCCTCGAGTCAGATGCATTTCCCACTTCTGTATTTCTCCGATCTGTCCTGACGACGGTTACGCCGAACAAAAACCGCGTGAATTCACTGAGCATGTCGGTATCTGGTCAATAGATTTATATAGAAATCCTTGTCTCTGGAAGAAACCTGAGCGCTCAGGTATTGCTTGCCGTCAGCGGTGGAAATCAGGATCCGGATGGTCTTATAAGTCCAGATATCGCCGGTAAAATAATCCACGCGTTCGATATTCCGCGCCTGTATCACTCTTTCTCTGGGAGGCAGATAGTAGACGAGCCGCCAAGCACCGCTTTCATCAATATGAATCCGGTAAAATTGGTCAAAGAACAACCACCTGTAGATGATTCCGTAATATAAGATCAGAGGTATCAGCAGTGGCAGGTACCCGTAGCGCTTTGCCAAATGCCAGCGCTTGCTTTCGGCATTCTCCCCGCGCGCCAGCGCTCCGGCGACGACGATGAATAGAGGAAGCGAAAAAAAGAACAACGCGGCAACGACGTTGCCCATTGAATTGAAATGAATTGCGTGCATTAACCGGTTCCTGTCCGACGGAACTGGCTACAACCTGATTCGAGTGAATTCAGCCGCTCGCCCGCTTGAGCCAGGTCGGCATTCCCCATTCGAAGGGATCGGGCTCGATGGAAGATTCGATGAAGCCGTCTTCGGCGACGGAATATGCCCCCGACTCCAGCTGGTCGGCGTAGTCAGCAAGGAAAGCGCTGAGCGAGTCGGCGAGAACCTGATAGGAGCAGCCCTCGGGGTCCACTTCGATGATCTGTCCCACGGAGCCGCCCGGAGCGGGGTCGAAGTCAAAGTAGCGGATCACGTCCCCATTCATGGAGGTAAACGGCAGCCATTTTGGATGCAGCATGAGCGGTTTCACCGCCCCTTTCACAAAGATGACGTGACCCGAGATACGGTCCTTCCAGAAATTGACTTTATGCATCGCCGGATCGTAGAGACTCTTTCCGATTTCCTGGTCGAGCCGGTAATGCTCGACCAGCTCTTTGCAGGAAAGCAGCTGGTTACCGTTGCCCAAAATCGCCAGCCAGGTGCCCAAGCCGTCACCGTCAAAGCGACTCCAGAGATGGCAGAATCCGTCGGGCAGCGGCATTTCGAGCTCCGCCCGCACCGCCTCGAGGTCCGCTTTTGACGCTGGCTTGTTCAAATTAGCCACGGTCTGCGGTGCGTTTTCTCTCGCCCAGCCGAGTATTCTGTCGATGCTGTCGTCAATTTCTTTCGACATGTGCTTATTGTCCGAACTGCTGTTCGCTTTGATGCCGGCGAGTCACCGAGTGAGGGGCATCAATTGAGTATAGACGCGCCGTGTGACGGTGTGCGGTGTTGCGCTCGCCGGTGATGAGATGACGGCAGGGAAAAATGCCCGCTTGAGGAGAACGTAATGGCCTGGTGTGACCATTATGAGTTCGTCATAGGTAACGAGCAGATTTTCGCTTTTATTCCGACGGCGATTCGCTTCGGTGCCGGAGCGTTGGAGGAGATCGGGCACGACGCGAGCGCGATGGGCCTGTCGCGAGTTGCGGTGTTCAGCGATAAAATGGTCGCAGCGCCCGAGGCCATGGACACGGTGAGGGAGACGTCGAGAAAAAAAGCGGGGTCGACTCCGCGCGTTATGCCGAGGCGCGGATTGAAGCTACGGATCAGTCTTTCCTTGCCGCCGGCACATTCGCGCGCGAAGGCGGCTGCGACGGCTATGTCTCGCTGGGGGGCGGATCGTTAAACGATAGCTCCACGATCGCCAACCATTACGCATTCATCCAGCGGACTTTCTCGCTTACATTGACGCCCCCATCGGCGGGAGCCGGGCGCGCTCAAGCCCCACAGCGCCTGCTCTACCATCCCCGGCACAGGCAGCGAAGGCACCGGGGTCGCGGTCTTGGACCTGCTGGAGAAGCGCGTCAAAACGGCAGTTGTGTCCAGGCGGCTGCGGCCAACGCAGGCCCTCATCGACCCCGCCGTGAGCGCCACCCTCCCCGCCAACGTGGCGGCGGCCAGCGGATTCGACCTGCATTCCCACGCGCTTGAGTCCTGCACCGCAGCGCCGTTCACCCGGCGCAGGGCGCCGGAGAAGCCCGGTGCGCTGCCCATGAGTCAGGCAGGCGGCCCCTTAAGCGATGTGGGCTGCGTGGAGGCCCTGAAGCGGACTGGAGAGTTCCTGGTGCGGGCCGTCCGGGACCCCGGCGACCAGGAGGCTCGCCACGAGCATGATGCACGCGACAACCCTCGCCGGTATCGCCTGCGGCAGAACCGGGGGCCACCTGCCCCACGGGATGGCCTATTCCGTGGCCGGGAAGATTCGCGACTGCTGGGCGCGGATCTCCGCGCGGTCAGTGAGGAGGACAGCGGTGAGGGCCTTGTCGCGCGGGTCGTTGACACAATGCGGGATACGCTGACGTGCAACGGCCTGCGCGGTCTCGGTTCCGGCGGGGCGGACCCCCGGAAGCTGACCATCGGCGCCCGGGCCCGGCAGCGCCGGCCGGCCAAATCGCCGCTTTAGGCGACCCGGGAGACGCCGGCAGGACTCTACTAGAGCGCCGGTCGCTACCGGTAGCCTGCACACTTTTGCGCAGGCGCGAGTACGGCTTCGGCCGATTTCTCGCCCGGTTCGAACCCGGCCTGTAATGATGTTATCGTGAATGGATCAGAATACGAGTCCCTGGAGGAAGGCTGATGGACGTCAAAGTTAAAGCGAAACCGAGCCTCAAGAACGACGCCCTGTTTCGTGAGCAGTGTTATATCAACGGAGAGTGGGTTGACTCCGACGACGGTGAGGTCATCGAGGTCAACAACCCTGCCACGGGTGAAGTCGTCGGCACCGTGCCGTCGCTGAAAACGGAGCAGACCCGTGCCGCCATCGAGGCCGCCAACGGGGCGTGGAAGGCCTGGCGTTCAAAGACGGGAAAAGAGCGGTGCAACGCGCTGCGCAAGTGGTACAACCTGATGATGGAAAATCAGGAGGACCTCGCCGTTCTCATGACCACCGAGCAGGGCAAACCGCTGGCGGAGTCCCGCGGTGAGGTCGCTTACGCCGCATCATTTATCGAGTGGTTCGGCGAGGAAGCCAAGCGCATCTACGGCGACGTGATTAATCATCCGCTTCCGGGCAAGCGCATCGTGGTGCTCAAGCAGCCCATCGGCGTGGTGGCGTCGATCA
>JBFHVA010000330.1:0-3672 GCA_041589735.1 Gammaproteobacteria bacterium
AAAAACGAGAGCCGCTCGTTTACCGTCCAGTCATAGACCCTTGGGATGTATTCCGAACGCATGGACAACAGTGCCGAAAGCTCACGCCGTATGAAGCCTGTGGTGTCGAACTCCGCGATGGGGTTGAAGAACTTGATGGCAACGACCCGCGGTGGAACCTCGGCGGCGTCTTCGTCGGGCTCGACGCATTCCGCTACCCACACGCTGCCGAAGGCACCGTTGCCGATGCGCTTATGAAGCCGGTAGCGATGCCGCCCGCGGATGAGCTGGTTGGCCTCCAGCTTGGAGAGCTCGGAGGTCTTCCGAGGCTTTTCTACCGGTATCGCGGAAAATAGAGTTTCTTCCGGGGTCAAGGAAGGAAAGGTTCCCGTATATCCTATGCTTCAGTATTGAACCTGGGATCGAAACATTCAATGAACGTTTGCAGGACAAATTCCGGTTTTAAACCCGTCAATAACCCGGTGGAAGGGGCCTGTCGGGCCCAACGGGATTCTCCAATCTGGGATGCAGGCGGCTTTTTAGGCTTTACTGGTGATATACGATTGGTCTAGGGCGTGTGCCCGCGTTTGCAAATACACTGTGAAGTCATGAAGAAAACACTCTTCGCCGCTGCGTTCGTGGCTCTCTTGTCAGCCTGCGGTGCCGACGATCCCGACGCTCAGCTGAATAAAATTGACGAGCTGTTGGCTGAAAATCGCTCACTTACAGCGGCCCAAGTATCGAAAGTCACCGAATACGTGGCCAACGGCAAAAGGCTGCTCGCCCAAGGCGAGCGCAAAGCCGCTTCGACCGAGTTCGCCGAAGCCATCGAGGTGCTGGAGAAAGCCGCCGACGCGAACTGATTCAAGATTCGCGTGAACCGCCGCCATCCCTGGGGCGTGGCGGCATTTCAGTTGTTACCCAGAGCGAGCGTTTCTCGCTCCATCAGTACCGTACCCGCACCCGGCGCTCGCAGCCGCTGTCGGCCGGATTCCTTCGCCGGCAAGCAACTCATTGGCGGTGTGAGCGAGTCCGTCGATCATTTCTCCACCTGGGATCGATCCAGCGGAGCCGGATTGCGCTTCCTATACCCGGCACTCGCAGCCAATAACCGGCTGTTTCCGGGCCCCTGATGGGCAGCCCGGCGTGTTGATGGCCCGCCCCCCGGCTGGCAAGATGCCTCCATCGGCCGCCACGAGGGACCGAAAGGCCGCCGCAACTCCACAGTCGTACGCTCGTGCGCGGAGAACAAATCAAAAATTTAATCCGGAGGAGAATGAGATGATCCAGAGACTTTCCGCATTCGCGCTGTCCGTCGCCATCGGCCTTATGGCCGCCGGCGCCGCCCAGGCGCAATGTAAAAACGAGACCCTGAAGAAGGTGCTCGACCGCGGCAAAATCGTGGTCGGCGTGAAGGCTGACTACAAGCCGTGGGGGTTCCGCGATACCGGCGGCAACCTCGTCGGCATGGAAATCGACATGGCTAAGGACGTAGCCGACGCGCTGGGCGTCGGGGTGGAACTGGTCCCGGTACAGTCGTCGAACCGCATGCAGTTCCTTCAGCAGGGCAAGATTGACCTGATGATCGCCACCATGTCGGACCGGGCCGACCGGCGAAAGGTGGTCGGCATACCCGAGCCGCCCTACTACACCTCCGGCACCAACGTGCTGGCGAAGAAAGGCATGGTGAAGAGCTGGGACGATCTCCGCGGCAAGCCGGTCTGCGGCAAGCAGGGCGCTTTCTACAACAAGGCCACCTCGCAGCGTTACGGCGCCAACATCGTTGCATTCGTCGGCAACGCCGAGGCCAAGCAGGCCCTCAAAGACGGTCGCTGCATTGCATGGGTTTACGACGACTCATCGATCATGGCCGATCTCGCGTCCGGAGACTGGAACGACTACGAGATGCCGTTGAACACCGAAGATGACAATCCCTGGGGCCTCGCGGTCCCGCTCGAGGAGCGGAGCTGCCTGTTCGGCAACTTCATGTCCGGCATGATCTACAACTGGCACGTTAGCGGACGCCTCATGGAGCTGGAGAAGAAGTGGGGCATCCAGCCCACCTCGTATCTGCAAAAAATGAAGGATAAGCTCGACTTCGATCGAAGTTATCTTCAATAAAAATATCTAGATGCCGGCAGCACGGTAAACGACCGTGCTGCCGGCGCATTCTTGCCTGAGGCTTTAGGGGAGATGCCGCGGTGCAGGCGATCTACGACTGGGCGCAGGATCTCTATCAGCGCACCGGAATCAACCTGGTCTTCATCTACGAGGAGTACGAGCGGGTCCGCTTCATCGAGGGCCTGCAGAATACCCTCTGGCTGGCGATCATCTGCGTCGTACTGAGCGTCGTCATCGGGGTTGTCGGCGCCTGGCTTCAGGGTTCCCACTTCCGCGTCCTGCGCCTGGTGGTGGCGGGATACATCCAGTTTTTCCGCAACACGCCGCCGCTGGTTCAGCTGCTGTTTTTTTACTTTGCTCTAGGCAAGACCCTGGAAAACCTGGGGGTGATGCCCATGTACGACGCAGGCGGCTGGCAGCAGCCGCTGATCGGCAACTTCGGCTGGGCGGTGGTGTCCCTGTCCTTCTTCGCCGGCTCGTTCAACGTCGAGATTTTCCGCTCCGGCATCGAAGCGGTGCCCACGTCCACGCGGGAAGCCGCCGAAGCGCTCGGCTACACGCGGCTCAAATCATACATTTATATAGTGCTGCCGCTGGCGTTCCGGGTCAGCCTGCCGGCGCTCAACAACAATCTCGTCAATCTGGTCAAGACCACGACATTGGCCTACGTGATCGCGGTGCCGGAAATGATGTACACCGCCAATCAGATCTGGTCCGACAACGTCAACGTGCCGGAGATGATGGCGACGCTGTTCATCGTCTACGTCACCCTGGTAGGCGTGCTGGTGTGGCTGATGCACCGATGGGAGCGCGCCATGCGCATCCCGGGTGTCGGGCAGACCGCATGACCAGGCGAACGACCATTCCCGGCGTATCCGCCCCGGCACTCACCGATATGCCGGTGCTTACCCCCGCCGGGGAGCGGCTTTCGAGTCAGAACAAGCGCGAGCGCCGAGAAGGCACTTGGCGGCTGGAGCTGAAAGCGTGGCACGGATTCGTGCTGTTCTCGCTGTTCCTGCTCGCCCTCGGCGCGGCGGAGGCGCAGTCGGGCGGCGATCCGGACCGTTCGCCCATTGCCACCCTGGTGCGCTGGATGCCGGTGATCCTCTGGGCCAACGGCAACGGCTTCGTGCTCAATTTGCTGATCAGTTTTTTCGCCATGGTCATAGGCACCGTGGCCGGCGCCGCATTGGGTCTGGGGCAGATCTCCATTTACAAACCCGTGCGGATGATCTGCTGGAGCGTGACCCAGTTCTTCCGCAACTCGCCCTGGCTGGTGCTGCTCTTCTGCATCATGCTGCTGTTTCCCTTCGAAGTTAAAATCTTCGGTGAGATCATATCGATCCCGGCCTGGATCAAGGCGACCATCGGCTTTTCCCTGCCGGTGATGGCCAACCTCTCGGAGGTGGTGCGCGGCGCCGTGCAGTCCATCGACACCGGCCAGTGGGAATCCTCCGAGGCCCTCGCCTTCTCCCGCATGCAGCAGCTGTGGATGATCATCCTGCCCCAGTGCTTCAAGCGCATGATTCCGCCGTGGATGAACTGGTACGCGATCCTGACCATGGCGACGCC
>JBFHVA010000331.1:0-3669 GCA_041589735.1 Gammaproteobacteria bacterium
TTCATTCCGCTGCGGTTCACCTTAACGCTCTTCTCCAGATGCGCACGGTCGCCGAGCGCGGCTTCCGCCGCGGCCAGCGCCACGGCGTTGACGTTGAACGGCTGACGCACGCGGTTAAGTACATCGGCGACCTGGGGGTCCGAGACCGAGTAACCCACCCTCAGGCCCGCGAGACCGTAGGCTTTGGAAAAGGTGCGGGTGACGATCAGGTTGCGGTGTTTTCCGATCCGGGGAATAAAGGTTTCGTACGTGGGCTCGTCCACGTACTCGAAGTAGGCTTCGTCGACGACGACCAGCACCTGTTCCGGAACCGAGGCGAGAAATGACGCAATGGCCTTCGCCGGAAGCCAGGTGCCGGTGGGATTGTTGGGATTGGCGATGAAAACGACCCGCGTTTTTGGGGCGATCGCTGCCGCCATCGCGCCCAGATCGTGACCAAAATTTTTCGCCGGCGTCACCACGGCCCTGGCGCCCACGGCCTGCGTAACCAGCGGATAGACGGCGAAGGCGTGCTGTGAAAACACCACCTCGTTGTCGGAGGTCACGAAGCCGCGGGTGATGAGCTCGAGCACATCGTTGGATCCGTTGCCCAGGGTGATCGATTCCGGAGTCACCCGGTGGTGCGCGGCCAGCGCCTGTTTCAACGCGAAACCGTTGCCGTCCGGATAACGGGCGATGCTCTTGGTGCACTCGGCTACGGCGGCCAGCGCCGCCGGACCGGGGCCGACGGGACTCTCGTTGGAGGCCAGTTTGACGATGCCGCTCAAGCCAAGCTCGCGCTCGAGTTCTTCCATGGGTTTTCCAGGCTTGTAAGGCGAGAGAGCGCGCACGCCTTCCGCGGCAAGAGCAACGAAATCACATCCGGCCACGTGCTTTATCCCGTCGCCGATTGCGGGTAGGAGCCGAGGACCTTGAAGAACGAGGCGTGGGCATCGATGTCAGCCAGCGCAGCGCTCACATTCTCGTCGCTCACGTGTCCCTCACAGTCGACGAAGAATACGTACTCCCAGATCCCGCTTCTCGATGGCCGCGATTCGATCCGAGTCATGTTTACGTCTCGGTTTTTGAAAGCCTCCAGTAGCTCGAACAGCGCGCCGGGGCGGTTCTTCGCCGAAAACATCACCGATGTCTTGTCCTTACCCGTGCGGCCCACAGACTGGGTGCCGATGACGAGAAACCGGGTGGTGTTGTCCGGTTCATCCTCCACGTTGCGGGCAAGCAGCTTCAGCCCGTAGAGCTCCGCGGCCACTTCCCCGGCGATGGCCGCGATGGTTGGGTCCCTGGCGGCAATTCGCGCCGCCTCCGCGTTGCTGCTGACCGCTTCTCGCTCGGCCGAGACCAGATTGGTATCCAGCCACTTCCGGCATTGCGCAAGAGACTGCGGATGAGAGCACACCCTGCGGATCTTGCCCACGTCCTCCTGCGCCGCCATCAGGAATTGGTGAATGCGCAGCTGCACCTCTCCGCAAATGGAGAGCTTTGAACGTATAAACATGTCCAAAGTGTGATTGACCACGCCCTCGGTGGAGTTCTCCACCGGCACCACCCCGAATTCCGCTGCGCCGGATTCCACTTCGCGGAACACGGCGTCGATGCTTTCAAGGGGACTCACGGAAACCGCGTGGCCGAAATGCTTGAACGCGGCGGCCTCGGTGAACGTGCCCTCGGGGCCGAGAAAGCCGATGGTCATCGGCTTCTCCAGGGCGCGGCAGGCGGAGACGATCTCCTGAAACAGCCGCACGACGCGGTCGTCGGAGAGCGGCCCTGGGTTCGCCGCGGCGAGCCGGCGCAGCACCTCAGCCTCGCGGTCGGGACGATAGACGTCACCGCCGTCGCCGTCTTTGACCCCGGCGATCCGCTGCGCGAGCTTGGCCCGCTGGCTGATCAGCGCCATCAGCTTATCGTCGACGCCGTCGATCTCGTCGCGCAGCGCCTTGAGCTTTTTTTCTGAGTCCTTCATCGCCTGAAGCGTTTGATTTTCACGGTTAGAACTATGGCACGAGCCGCCCGCCGGTGAAACTCCGGGTCGGGTGCCGGGCCGGAAAAACTCCGTTTTTCGCCAAGCCGAGTCGGAGCCCGGAAGTGCCGGCATCGATCAAGCAACTTGTTGTCTAAGTCGACGGCGGCTGGAGCAGACCGCGTCTTCGCCGACGCGCGCTGAAAATCGATAGCAAGTCAATTTTCAAGTTTGCATCACAATGGGCGGACCGACATGACGCCGTCGATGGCCGCCAGCTCCCCCAGCACCTTCGAAGGAATCGCGCCCTCAACGTCGGTGAGGGTGTAGGCCAGCTCGCCCCTGGACTTATTCAGCATATCCAGAATATTGAGATTGGCCCGGGCCAGTGTGGTGGAGATCTGTCCCAGCATGTTGGGCACGTTGGCGTTGACCAGTGCCACGCGGGCCGCCGAAATCCGCGGCATCACCACCTCGGGAAAATTCACGGAATTGGTGATATTGCCGTCCTCCAGAAAATCCCTGAGCTGCCGGCTGGCCATCACCGCGCAATTTTCCTCCGCTTCCCGTGTCGAGGCCCCGATATGAGGCAGAGTGATGATTCTGGGGTGGCCTTTGAGCTTGGTCGTCGGAAAGTCGCAAACGTAAGCATTGAGCTTGCCCGCGTTGAGCGCACCGACCACCGCGTCGTCACTGACGATGCCGTGTCTGGAAAAGTTGAGCAGCGTCCCCTCCTGGCGCATGTGCTTGATGGAATCGGTATTTATAAGGTCTTTTGTCTTTTCGAAAAGTGGCACGTGAACGGTCACGAAGTCCGACTGGGCGAGCAGATCCTTGACACTCTGAGCCTGAACGACCTCGGACGAGAGCTGCCAAGCGCGCCTCACCGTAAGCTCCGGGTCGTACCCCACCACGCGCATGCCCAGCCTGAGGGCGGCGTTTGCCACCAGCACTCCGATGGCGCCGAGTCCGATTACTCCCAATGTGCGCCCGGGAAGCTCAAAGCCAACGAAGTTTCTCTTGCCGGCTTCCACCTGCTCATTGAGAGAGTCGTCGTCGCCTTCGAGCGATTCCACGAACTGCCACGCCTGACAAATGTTGCGCGCGCCGAGAAACATGCCCGCCAGCACCAGCTCCTTGACGGCGTTGGCGTTTGCGCCGGGGGTGTTGAAAACCGGAATGCCTCGTTCGCTTAGACGCGCCACCGGAATGTTGTTCACCCCCGCGCCCGCTCTCGCCACCGCTTTGAGAGAACGCGGGATCTCATAATCGTGCATGTCGAAGGAGCGCAGCAGAATTGCATCCGGACTGCTCAGCTCTGAACCCACTTTGTAGCGTTCCCCGGGAAAACGCTCTAGACCTGCGGGCGAGATATTGTTGAGAGTGAGAATTTTGAACATTTGGTTCGACGTTATGAATCCAATAGCAGAGAAGTTTCAAATGGAAGCTGCGTCAGTTGCTTCGTCAGTAGATGGCAGATGGTAGATGGGGGGACTCTGGGATCTGCGAAGCCGCGGTGCTCTACCCTATCTACCATCTACCATCTGCCATCTACTTTTTTACCCCTTCCTCTTCTCGAAGTCCGCCATGAACGCTACCAGCGCCTCGACGCCCTCGAGCGGCATCGCATTGTAAATGCTGGCGCGCATACCGCCGACGGACCTATGGCCTTTGAGCCCTTCGAGCCCTGCGTCGCGCGCCTCGTTCAGGAA
>JBFHVA010000332.1:0-3667 GCA_041589735.1 Gammaproteobacteria bacterium
CCCGAAGCTGCCGCCGGAGCACGCGCCGATGCAGGAGCTGATCGAGCGCATGATTGCCAAGGCGCCCGGGGATCGCTTCGAAAACGCCAGCGAAGTGGTGGAGTACATCGCCAATATGGAACCCATGGATCCGGTTCCGACGGGGCGTCTCCAGGATTACGAATTCAGAAGTGAGAGTGCGGACGAAGTTCTGACCGAAACCAAAACTCCCATCGCGCCGCACGTTGCTGCCGAGATCCGCGCCAGCGCGGACACCATACCGGCGGGGCTCACCCCGGGCGATGCCGAAACGGAAATAAACCCGCGCTCCCGGCGCGCCCGGATTGCGGAGCTGATGGTGCCCGTGGCCGCCACCGGCGTTGTGGTGATCGCGCTGGCCGGCACCTGGCTCATGTTTCTCAAACCCCCGCCGCCCGATCCCAACATCTCCCTGGTGGCCGAGACGACGCCGGGACCCGACATGGCCCAGGTGGAGCCCGAGCCGGCGCCGCCCCCACCTCCGGAACAGAGATCGGCATTGGATACACCCCCCGAAGTCAGCGCCGCGAATCGGGTCGAGGCCCTGCTGACCGCCGCCGATCAGGCCCTGAAGGACTACCGACTGACCAAACCCAATCGGGACAACGCGCTGGAATATTACAACGCGGTGCTCGCCATCGACCCGGGCAATCCGGTGGCAGCGGACGGTCACCGTCTCATCGCCGAGCGCTACGGCATGCTGGCCAAAGGAGAGATGCATCGGGGCAACCTGATCAAGGCCGGCATATACGTGGACCGGGGACTGTCGGTGCATCCCAGTGACCAGCAGCTGCTGGCGCTGCAGCAGCAGGTGGAAAGCGAGATCGCCAAGCGTCAGGCCAGCGGTGGCACCCGGCCCTTCAGCACCGACCCGGGCCAGCGGCGCGGCGGTGCCGGAGACAATCAGTCCAATACGACTGTCAAGGGGGAGACCCCGGCCGAGCTGTTCCGGCGCATCCGCAACTGGTTCGGTCGGCGCAACGCGTCGCCGTGATCGTGCTTTTGCTTTTAATTTCTGTCTTGTGCGGGATAGAATGCGCGCCCTGAGCGTAACCTGAATATCCATCCGAATTTCGCGTCAAGCGCGAGAATTGAAGACTAAACAATTGAAATTGCTCAATTGCTGAATCGTACAACGCATGTGGCCATTCGTGGCGGCCACCACTGCTTGAGGTTCTACCATGCCAGAAATCTCCCTCCCCGACGGCTCGCGCCGAAAGTTCAAGAAACCGGTCTCGGTACAAGAGATCGCCAAAGACATTGGTCCGGGTCTCGCCAAGGCGGCGCTCGCCGGCAAGGTCAACGACCGTCTGGTGGATACCTCTTTCGTGGTCGAGAACGACGCCGAGGTGGCCATCGTCACCGAGCGGGATGAAGAAGGCCTCGAGGTCATCCGTCATTCCTGCGCGCACCTGCTGGCCCAGGCGGTGAAACAGCTCTATCCGAAAGCGCAGGTCACCATCGGCCCGGTGATCGAGGACGGTTTTTACTACGACTTCTCCTACCCGCCCGGTTTCGGGCCCGAGGATCTGGAGTCCATCGAGGCGCGGATGAAGGAGCTTGCCGAGGCCGACCACAAGGTCGAGCGCACGGTGATGTCCCGGGACAAGGCGGTGAAGCTGTTCAAGGAGATGGGCGAGGACTACAAGGCGGAGATCATCGCCTCGATTCCCGACGGTGAAGCGATCTCACTTTATCGCCAGGATGACTTCATCGACCTGTGCCGCGGCCCCCACGTGCCGAGCACCGGAAAGCTCAAAGCCTTCAAGCTGATGAAAGTGGCGGGCGCCTACTGGCGCGGCGACTCGAACAACGAGATGCTCCAGCGCATCTACGGTACCGCCTGGCCGGACAGGAGACAGCTCAAGGCCTACGTTCAAAGGCTGGAAGAGGCGGAAAAGCGGGATCACCGCCGCATCGGCCGCAGGCTGGACCTATTCCACTTCCAGGAGGAAGCGCCCGGCTGCGCCTTCTGGCACGAGCGCGGCTGGATCATCTACACCGAAATCGAGCGCTACGTGCGCTCGGTGCTGAGAGAGGCCGGCTACCAGGAGGTGAAGACGCCTCAGATCCTGGATCGCAGTCTGTGGCAGCGGTCCGGCCACTGGGACAACTTCGGCGATCTGATCTTCACCACCCACTCCGAGGAGCGGGAATTCGCGATCAAGCCGATGAACTGCCCGGGCCACATTCAGATCTACAACCAGGGCTTGAAGAGCTATCGCGATCTGCCGCTGCGGCTGGCCGAGTTCGGCTCCTGCCACCGCAACGAGCCTTCCGGCACCCGCCACGGGCTGATGCGGGTGCGCAACTTCGTCCAGGACGACGCCCACATCTTCTGCACCGAGGACCAGATCCAGTCCGAAGTCTCGGCGCTCATCGACCTGGTGTTCAAGATGTACCGGGACTTCGGCTTCAACGACGTCAAGATCAAGCTTTCCACTCGGCCCGAGAAACGCGTTGGTAGTGACGAGAGCTGGGATAAGGCGGAAAAGGCGCTGGAACTTGCCCTCAACAACAAGGATTTGCCCTTTGAGGTGGATCCGGGGGAGGGCGCTTTCTATGGCCCCAAGGTCGACTTTTTCCTCACCGACTGCATCGGCCGGGTGTGGCAATGCGGTACCATTCAGGTGGACTTCTCCATGCCCGGGCGCTTGGGCGCCGAGTACGTAGCCGAGGACGGGGAGCGCAAGGTCCCGGTGATGCTCCACCGGGCCATACTCGGCTCCATTGAGCGTTTCCTGGGGATCCTGATCGAGGAATACGAGGGTCGCTTCCCCGCCTGGCTGGCTCCGGTCCAGGCGGTGGTCATGAACATTACCGACGCCCAGGCGGACTACGCGAAGGCAGTCGTGAAAAGCCTTAGAAATCAAGGCTTCCGGGTTATATCGGACTTGAGAAACGAAAAGATCGGTCTTAAGATCCGTGAACACACCCTACAGCGTGTACCCTACCTGCTGATTGTCGGCGGTCGGGAAGTTGAAAACAGTGCTGTGGCCGTGCGCACGCGAGGCGGTGAGGACCTCGGCGCGATGGCGCTCGACGCTTTCGCCGAGAAACTCAGCGGGGAAATCGCGAGCCGCGGCCTCAGTTTTTTGGAGGACTAGCGCATCGCAGCGGAAAAAAAGAACCGGGTCAACGAAGAGATCACCTCAGAAAATCTTCGGCTCATAGACGAAGAGGGCGGACAGTTAGGCATAGTCGGCCGGCAAGAAGCACTGGCTTTGGCCGACGACCGGGGATTCGACCTGGTAGAGATATCTCCAACGGCCGAACCACCTGTTTGCCGTCTCATGGATTACGGCAAGTTTCTGTTCCAGCAGAACAAGAAACGCCAGGCGGCAAAAAAGCGGCAGCAGCAGATACAGGTTAAAGAGGTCAAGTTCAGGCCGGGCACGGAAGAGGGCGACTATCAGACCAAGCTGAGAAACTTGAAGCGGTTCTTACGCCACGGGGACAAGACCAAGGTCACACTCTGGTTCAGGGGCCGCGAGATGCGCCACCAGGAGCTCGGCATCAAGCTGCTGGAACGTGTCGAAGCGGACTTGGAAGAGCTGGCCAAGGTAGAACAGTTTCCAAAGCTCGAAGGTCGTCGCATGTCGATGGTCCTGAGCCCTAGGAAGTGACAAGTAACACGTGACATGTAACA
>JBFHVA010000333.1:0-3616 GCA_041589735.1 Gammaproteobacteria bacterium
CCTTCTACATGGTCGGCAACCTCGAAGAGGTCCGCGAAAAGGCCAAATCGGTATAAAGGCCGTAGGAAGCAGAGACAAGAACGAGAGAAGACGAAGTCCGCACAAGGAGCGCGCTTGCTCGCGATTCCTTAGATCAGGCGGACTGGAAAACAACGGTACAAAAGCGGAACAGCAACATGGCATCAACCATTCGGGTCGAAGTCGTCAGCGCCGAAGACGAGATCTTTTCAGGCGACGCTGAGATGGTGTTCGCCCCGGCGGTGGAAGGCGAGGTGGGTATTGCGCCCCGTCACGCGCCGCTGCTTACGTTTCTAAGGCCCGGAGAACTGCGGGTGCGGCGCCCGGGAGGTGAGGAGGAGAATATTTTCGTCTCCGGCGGCATGCTTGAAATTCAGCCCCACGTGGTGACCGTGCTCTCCGACACCGCGGTGCGCGCCCACGATCTGGACGAGGCGGCGGCGCTGGAAGCCAAGGAGCGGGCCGAGCGGATGCTGGCCGACAGTAAAGCGGACATCGACGAAGCCAAGGCGCGGGCTGAGCTCATTCAGGCTGCGGCCCAGCTCCAGGCCATCAAGCGACTGCGAAAGAAAGGCCGATAACCGAAGTCGCTTTCCCCACCGGCTGGCTGTTGCAATTTCCGGTACGCATGGCGTGATCGGGCCAGCGTGCTCTAAGATTGCATAGCACATGTCCTCTCTCCACGTCGTCATTCTCGCCGCCGGTCAGGGCAAGCGTATGCACTCGGATCTGCCCAAGGTGCTCCATCGCCTGGCGGGCCGGCCCCTTCTCGCCCATGTCCTCGATACCGCGGAAGCGCTTAAGCCGGCGGGCCTGCACGTGGTGTATGGCCACGGCGGCGAACAGGTGCGCTCACATTTTCAAGACAAAACCGTCACCTGGGTGGCGCAGCGGGAGCAGCTGGGCACCGGACACGCGCTGATGCAGGCCATGCCCGGTGTTCCGGACGACGCGACCGTGCTGGTGCTCTACGGAGACGTGCCGCTGGTTGGGGCCAATACCCTCGAAACCGTAACGGCCGCCGCATTGAAGGAGAAAATCGGGTTGCTCACTGCGACGGTGGATATCCCGGACGGATACGGGCGTATTCTTCGCGACCACAGGGGAGGCGTTGTCGGCATCGTCGAACACGGCGACGCCAGCCTGAAGCAGCGCGGCATCCGGGAGATCAATTCAGGGATACTGGCGCTGTCGGCGAAACGGCTCCGCGGCTGGCTCGAGGGTCTCGAAAACGACAACCGTCAGGGCGAATACTATTTGACAGACGTTATTTCCCGCGCGGTAGAAGAAGGAATCGAGATCGAAACGGCTTCCCCCGGTACACCCGAGGACATTATGGGCGCGAACGATCGCATCGAGCTCGCGCGCCTGGAAAGGATCTATCAGCAACGCCAGGCGGAAGCCCTGATGCGCGCCGGCGTGAGCTTAAGCGACCCGGCACGGCTGGACGTGCGCGGTCAAGTCGTCGCCGGCAACGATGTCAGCATCGACGTAAATGTCGTTCTAGAAGGACATGTTCGCATCGGGAATCGGGTCTCAATCGGTCCCAACTGCATACTCAAAGACGTGGACATCGGCGACGATACGCAGGTGTATCCTAACTGCATCATGGATTCGGCCTCGGTGGGCGCAGGATGCCGAATCGGGCCTTACGCCCGCATTCGTCCGGGAACCGAGCTCGCCGATTCGGTTCATATCGGCAACTTCGTGGAGATCAAAGCGTCCACCATCGGTGCCGGCTCAAAGGCCAACCACCTGACCTATATTGGAGACGCCGAGATCGGCGCTCGAGTGAACGTCGGCGCTGGAACCATCACCTGCAACTATGACGGTGCCAGAAAACATCGCACCATCATCGGCGACGGCGCATTCATCGGCTCGGGCGTCGAGCTGGTGGCGCCAATCACGGTACACCCAGGGGCAACCATCGGCGCCGGGTCCACAATCAGCAAAGACGCGCCCGCCGATAAGCTCACGGTGAGTCGAGGAAGCCAGCAGACGGTCAAGGGTTGGAAGCGTCCGAAGAAGCCGTGACGTTCCAAGCTCATGAAATTCAGCCAGTTATCGATATTTCCCCAGGTCTGAACAGGTAGCCAAAGCCTATGTGTGGAATCGTCGGGGCTATTGCCGACCGAAATGTGGTGCCGGTGCTGATCGATGGGCTCAAGCGCCTGGAGTACCGCGGCTATGACTCGGCCGGTCTCGCGGTCGTCAATGGGGGTTCGCTCGCCCGCCGGCGTATTCCGGGAAAGGTGTCCACCCTTGAAGGATTGCTGAATAGCGCACCGGTGGAAGGCGGTATCGGGATTGCGCACACGCGCTGGGCCACCCACGGCGTCCCCAATGAGAGTAACGCGCATCCCCAGGTGGCCAGCAACCGCATCGCGGTGGTGCACAACGGAATCATCGAAAATCATGACGCCTTAAGACGTGAGCTAGAGGCAAAAGGGGTCAGCTTCGATTCGGACACCGATACCGAAGTCATCGCCAGGCTGATCTACCTCCACAGCGAGCAGGGAATGGACCTGCTCGACGCGGTAAAAACGGCGGTGAATCGCCTCGAAGGCGCTTATGCCATCGGCGTCATCGACCGCGACGTGCCGGAACGGGTGATCGGTGCGCGTCTCGGCAGTCCGCTGATCGTCGGCTACGGCGACGGAGAAAACTTCATCGCCTCGGACATCGCCGCGCTGGTGGCGGTCACGCAACGATTCAGCGTTTTGGAAGACGGCGACCTGGTGGAAATCACCAAGACCGGCGCGCGCGTCTTCGACATCCAGGGCCGGCCGGTCGAGCGCGCGGAGCGCGTGAGTCAGTTGACCGCTGACGCGGTGGAACGTGGCGATTATCGACACTACATGCAAAAGGAAATCTTCGAGCAGCCGGAAGCAATCGCCAATACGCTCGAAGGCCGTCTGAGTAAAGGGCGCGTGCTGGAAGCGGCATTCGGCCCCAAGGCAACGGAAGTTTTTGATCGGGTCAAGTCGATACAAATTCTCGCCTGCGGCACCAGCTACCACGCCGGGCTGGTGGCACGAAACTGGTTCGAGGGCCTCGCCGGCTTACCCTGCCGGGTGGAAGTAGCCAGCGAGTTTCGATACCGCCATCCGGTGCCCCAGCCGGATTGCCTGGTCGTCGCCATCTCTCAATCCGGAGAGACTCTCGACACCCTGGAGGCGCTGCGTTATGCCAAGAAGCTAGGATTTGGACCGACGCTTGCCATCGTCAACGCGCCCGAGTCGTCGCTGACGCGGGAGGCCGATCTGGTCTTTATGACCCGCGCCGGTCCTGAAATTGGCGTGGCTTCGACCAAGGCCTTTACCACCCAGCTTGTATCGCTGCTGATGCTGGTGACGGTTGTCGGTAGGCGGCACGCGATCGGCGACAACCTGGAGCGTCACGTCGTCGAGCAGCTGATGCATCTTCCGAAAGCCTGCGAACAAGTGCTTAGGCATGACGAGCACATCAATATTCTGTCTTCGAAATTTGCCGACAAGCATCACGCATTGTTTCTCGGTCGCGGCGTGCAGTATCCGGTGGCGATGGAAGGCGCGC
The DNA here is from genome assembly GCA_041589735.1 of Gammaproteobacteria bacterium. GTDB lineage: Bacteria > Pseudomonadota > Gammaproteobacteria > HK1 > HK1 > CAMYJH01. Next base: position 3,574 of record JBFHVA010000333.1, read on the forward strand.
TCAAGCTCAAGGAAATTTCATACATACATGCGGAGGCGTATCC
>JBFHVA010000334.1:0-3616 GCA_041589735.1 Gammaproteobacteria bacterium
GCTACTTGTGTTCATCCGCGCGCGATACGCCTTCAGGTCGAGGCGCTTCAAATGCGCCCGCGTCGACCTTGTACGCACCGCGCCAAAGACGGGCTGCTCGGGGGTGAACGGCCGGTCGAACAGTCCAAGGCAATAAAGCAGCCCGCCATAAGAGTTGGGGTCATTGCCGTCCAGAGCGTAGCGGTGATTCAGATCCACCATCATTTCGAGCGCGCGCTCAGGGGTTTTGGTCCAGCCCAGCAGCGCTTTGCCCCAAGTCATGCGCAGATTGTTGTGCAGCTCGCCGTGAATCTGCAGCGAGCGCTGCGCCGCGTCCCAGATCTGATCGCCGGTTTCGCCGCGGGCGAGCCGCTCCCATTCGTAGTTCGCTTGTCGTTCCTCGCCGGCGTGTTTCTCAAGCGTCTCCTGCGCCCAATCGGGCAACCGCTGGATACGCTCGAGACCACCGGAAAGATGCTCGTTGTGAAAGCAGAAGTTATGGGCCAGCTCGCGCCAGATCAGCAGCTCATCGAGAAATTTCTCCGCGCCGGCGCCGGTCTCAGCGGCCGCCTCCCGGGCGACGCGAAAGGGCGAAAGGTGACCATGGTGCAGGTACGGTGATATGCGGCTTACTCCCCGCGGCGACTCAACCGCGGCATCGTTGCGCAGGCGATGGTAGCCGCCCAGACCGTGTTTCAGGAACGCAGACCAGCGCTCAAGCGCTGCCTTGGCGCCGCCGCGGGTCTCGGGCGCTGGTCCGATTGCGTGATCGATATCGCAGGCGGCGCAAAGCGAAGCGACGTCCGCGGTATCGAGATCGATCGGGGTAAATCCAAGCGAGCCCTCGAATGGCGGCGCCGCCACTTCGACTTCCGGCCAAGGCATCGCGGCTCGCCTAAGCTGCTCTTCGCCATGGGCGCGGCGGAACTCGAAGGCCCGGGCGAAAGCGCGTTCGGCAAGACGCATGGGATAAACGCAAGCGGTGTCCACTCGCCACACCGGGGCGTCGATACGCGCGGCCAGCGCACGGGTCCATCCGGGAAACGGCGGCGCGGGAAAGTCTTCAGTGATCACCAGCGCGGCGCGCGCGGCGAGATTGATCAGCGGTGAGCGCGGCTCGCCGTTTAACGGCAGGTAAAACACATGGCGCACATTTCGCGACGCGAGCGTCGCCGCTGCGTCGCGCGCGCCCTCCATGATGAACGTGTGATGGCGATCGGAATCGTAGCGGTGGCGCCCGCCGAGTCCCTGGTAAACAAGCAGCGGCAGGTTCAGCGCATTCGCGGCCACCAATGCCGCGTCGAGCGCGGGATTTTCGTCCGCGCGCACGGCGTGGTGCATCCAATAAAGCACGAACTCGCCCGCACTAATGTCCTTGTCGGCCACCGGCCGGGTTCGCTCGGCAAGATGCGCAGGCAGGTCCAAGTGTTTCACGCCCTTTTTCTCTGCGTTTGCCGTGTCCGGCGGCGGCCATGCTTCTTCAAGACCTTCTTCGCCACTTTTCGTGCCGCTTTACTGGACTTCACCGCTTGCATCCTTGCCCGTGCCTCCCGGTAAGCACTCTGGTGCTCGATGATAGGCGGCGCATAGTCTTTGCCGATGAGGCACCCGCTCTTGTGCTGCACGTCCATGGGCATGGTGTGATGAATTCGCCTTGCTGAGCCGGTTCCAGCACCTGCTTGATGGGAGAATAGCTGCGAACAGCGTTGATGCCGGCGACCCCGGACTGCCTTTGACTCTGGCTGTAATGCGGGTTGCTGTTTCAAATCAATTCAATCGGGCCCTGATTCACCTTGACCCGGGGCTCCTATTACGATGAATAAAAGCGTAGGGGCGAGGATGTCAAGAAGATGTGAAGACGACGTCAACGTGGCATCAAGACGGAATTCGCGCACATCACGAAGAGCGTACGACTCTCTTTAATGTGCGGTCACGAGGCGAAATATCAAACAAGCGGCAGGTAGCCAGTAATCAATCCCGAAAGTTTTTCATTATCGGAGTGTCCAGGCGCGCATCGCGCTATCGAGGCAGTCGAGGACCGCACCTCGAGGTTTGCTCCCAGGGGACCATCACCCGAGCATTGCGCGGAATGTCCAAGTAATGTCTAGATCAAATAATCGCAATCGCTTGTCATTTTAGTATTTGTAGAAGTATCCTCACGACCGTCTTTGACAAGACATCACAAATTTTCAACCCAAGAGGACTTAACGCATGACCATTCAGTTCAGACAGATGATTACACAGACAGCTGCGCTGGGGCTTTTGGCTGCATCAATGACCGCAGCCGCCGGAAGTTACGGCAACTCCGGCATGAAGAGCACTGACGGTTCGTACAGCAGCATGGAGGCTCCGGCCCCGGCAAAGACTTACCGCTCCGACATCGTTGACATCGCCATCAACGCCGGCAGCTTCGACACCCTCGTGGCCGCCGTCAAGGCCGCCGGCCTGGTCGATACTTTGAAGGGTGAGGGCCCGTTCACGGTATTCGCGCCGACCGACGAGGCGTTCGCCAAGATCCCGAAAGCCAAGCTTGACGCTCTGCTCGCCGACAAAAACGCTTTGACGGCGGTGCTCACGTACCACGTGGTACCGGGCAAAATCATGTCGTCCGACCTCATCGAAAAGCGTCTGGTCAGCGCGAAGACCGTGCAGGGACAGGCTGTCGATATCGACGCGCGCGCCAGCGTTAAGGTGAACAACGCTAACGTGGTGCAGGCGGACATCGTCGGAACCAATGGCGTCATCCACGTCATCGACTCCGTGATTCTGCCGCCGGATCTGGTCAGCGCCGCCAAGTCGAAAGCGACTATGGCTTCTTACTAACCTGATCCCACGCGGTCGCACGTACTCGCGTATCACTTTTACCAACCCGCGCCGGCCCTGTACGCTCAAACCGTGCAGGGCCGGCTCTTTCATTTTTAGGGTACGAATGTCCACTAGGGCAAGGCCGCGGTTATACCGCGGTCGGCGGTGGACGCAGGCCCGCTAAACTTGTTCATCGAATAATCGTAATAGAGAACTTCTACGCGCACGCCGACTTGCGTGCCGGAATGTTGATACGCATGTGCATCAGTGCTTGGGTGGGGTAAGCTAACAAGAGTAAACGTCAGCAGCGGAGCCCGAGATTGCTTTCTAAGCCGCCTGGATTCAGGGCCGATTTCTCGACTAGATTTTAAGAACTCTCTCATCCACGAGTCCCCATGAGCAAGCAGCCGGTCGGCACCGAACGTCCTTTTCGCTTCTTCGACAACCGGGAGAAGTATTTACTCTTTGTCACCACCTGCGGCGAGAAGTGGGCGATTGCGGAACGAGTCGGCCGGGAGGTGGCACAAATTCAACCCACCCCGCCGGCCCTCAGACTTTTCGATGCAGGCACGGGCGATGGATCCGTGCTGGCGAGCGTGTTGCGCGATCTCCACGGGCGCTTTCCGACGGTGCCGTTCCTGGCCATCGGCAAGGAGATCAGTCTCGAGGACGTTCGACTGACCCTGGGCAAGCTCGCGGATCGATTTTCAGAGCATCCGGAAACCGTGGTCGTGATGACCAACATGCACTACCGCGAAGCCCCCTGGCTCGATCCGCAAACGCCCGACGCCCGAGCCGCGCTCAACTGGCAGACGGTGGAGCTCAAGGGCCA
>JBFHVA010000335.1:0-3609 GCA_041589735.1 Gammaproteobacteria bacterium
AAGATCTGGCAGGCGGGAATGCAGCAGCTCGGAGCGAGGAACGTCGGACTCGACGGGGTCGTCGCCCAGCAGAACAATTACCGCAAATCGGGTTTCGCTTATGCCTATGGCAATCAACGCTATCAAGGCAAAGGTGGCGGTGAAGGCGCGGACGACGTGGCGCCAATCTCTGATGTGGGTTTCGACTCGGTGCTGGACTACGACACCGCGTGCTTCGCGGCCGCGCGACGGGATTTTCTCAGCTTGTGGCTGAGCCAACAGGCAAGCAGCGGCTTCGCGGTCGTCGAGGACGGATCCTTAAAAGGCTACGGACTCATCCGCACCTGCCGCGCGGGCCACAAGATAGGTCCCCTGTTCGCCGATTCCGCTGAAATCGCCGAGCGGATCTACCGCGCTCTGGCGGCGACGGTCCCCGGCGATCCCGTCTACCTGGACGTGCCGCTGCCGAACAAAGCGGCCGTCGACCTGGCGCAACGTCACAGCATGACGCCCGTGTTCGAGACGGCGCGAATGTATACCCGAGGTGACCCGGGCGTGCCAATCCCGCGGGTATTCGGCGTGACCACGTTCGAGCTGGGTTGACCGCCGTGCGTCCGTTCGCGCGACCGCGTATTTCCACCGCCGTCACGCTGACCGGGGCGCAAGCCTACCGCTGGCTGAGCGACAGCTCTCAAGGTCGCGTGGCGGCGGTCTATCGGCACTGTCTTTATCTCGCCGACCATCGAGACGAGCTCATCTGCTTAGGCTCACGCCGGCTGGAACCCGGCCCGATCAACGCGCTTTGTGACACCGATTGGGAACGCCTGGGATCATTCAACATTGGAGATGCCTGGCAACGACACGGCGAAGCGTTTCACGTGGGCGTGAACAATTGCTTTCGCATCGACAATCCGACCGTTTGGCGCCCAGCGCCAACCCGCGGCCCGGGGAACACAGACGCAATCGCGGACAACTTGCATCGCGCACACGACTACCTCTCCACCATCGACGCCGGACCACTGATGCCGTTGGTGCTCATGAGTGCCGCGCCCCGCCCAAGCCGACTGCAAACGGCGTTCCAGCAACAGGCAACAAGCGGCATCCACGCCCTGTTGCACTGGCTTGATGATTCGTTATTACATTCCCGCTCCGCGGGAGAGATCCCCGAAAGCGTCGTCAGCCTTATCGGACTGGGTCCTGGACTGACGCCATCGGGCGACGATTTTCTGGGCGGTGCGCTGGTGGCGCTCAGAACGTTAAAGCTCGATACCGCGGCCGCTCGGCTATCGGTCTGGATCAAACGGCACGCGCCACCGCTTACCACGAACATCAGCCTGGCTCATCTATCGGCCGCCTGCGACGGCGAGGCGCTCGAGCCGGTTCACCGGGCACTGAATGCCGTTCTCGAAAGCCACAGCGACGATGGAATCGAAGCGGCGCTGGCGGGCTTAAGCGCCGTGGGGCATAGCTCCGGCTGGGACGCCTTAAGCGGCGTGCTGGCGGTCACCGAAGCCTGGCAGCGCAATCGCTGCGCCGCTCCGCATCGAGACTGCGCTTGAGGGAGTGAAAGGGACCTGAGCCGAGATCATTAAAAACGCTCAAGACATTTCGGTTCTGCTCCCTTTGTTCCATTTTCCGTCCGGGGCCCTGTCAGAATTCCGCGAATTAAGAAAAGGATGACCGATACTCTTTTTCGCTACGAGCTCTCAATGTCTCTCTCTTTACGCTGCATGAGCATCAGCTGAATCGCGAGCGGGGCAAAGCCTGAGAGCAAATGCTTGACGGCGTGTCCGCTGACAAATTCCCCCGTGGCGCGAAAAATGGCGAGGTCACAGTACTCAGCAACCCTGGCGAGAATTAAAAAAGCAAAAGCGACGAGCAGCCAGCGCCGCCCGGCGTAGAGCGGCTTGAACAGCAGCAGAAAAATGAGCACAGCGATAGGCGTCCACACCTGAACCCATACGTAAAGACGCAGATCGTCGGTGTAATGCCAGTGCAAGGCGGATGCGGCGCCGATGAGCACGGCCGGTACCAACCATCGCTCCTGCTCCGATCCCACGTGCTCCGTCAGCAGCGCGGCAAAAAGCACGCCCATGAGCATCCCGATGGGGAGCCGGTCTATGAAAAGCCGGTCGTTGTCCGGCGCCAGGTGGTACCAGATCGAACCGATGGCAGCCAGCACGATGCCGGCGAAGAAAATCCGCCAGGATTTCTGCGCGCCTCGCACGCGGACGTGCACTGTGTAGACGAGACCGGACAGTCCAAACACCAGCAGCGGAAGATTGCTGACGGTATTCCAGAAATTATCGATTCCAAGAAAACGTCGGCCGTCGGCAAAGGCGTGATAGCTGAGCGGCTGCGCGACAGGATCGAGAGTCAGGGCGAAAAACAGCGTGCCCGCTGCGGTAATCGCGAGTAACCAAAGGCCCAGTATCTTGCGTCTGTCATCCGAAGGCCTACCCGGTTTTTCCTGGTGCTGGTCCAATGTATTCCGTCGATTCGGTAAGGTGCGTCAGCAAACATACACTTGCTTCAAATCCCTTTACTCTTTGTTTTCTGCTGCAGATCACGCAGCTGTTGAAATAACTTCTGTTCTTCTGACGTGATTTTTCCGGTACCTGCAGCTGAATGCGGACGTTGATTTCGCCCTTTCCCTTACAGAAAAGGGGACGCACTTATTTTCGTGATCCCGCCGAGTGGAAAATAAGTGCGTCCCCTTTTTTCGTCAGCTTTAAACCTTCTTTTTCGACGCTAGTCGACTGCCAGCGCCTCGATCATGGCGTTCACTTCGGATGCCTTTTCCATGTGCACCATGTGGCCCGCGTTCTCAATTACTTTGACCTTCGCCACTTCTGACAGCGCCTTCGCGTGGGCGGCGGGAATGATCCGGTCGTCTGCGCCCCAAACCACCTGCGTCGCAACGTCGAGTCCGAGCAGTTCGTCACGCAGCGTCACGGCTTGAGCGCCGTTGGCGAACACGGTATCGGCGAGCCGGGTGAGCAGCGCCTCGACGCCGTCCAGCCGCTTGAACTTGAGCAGATCGTCCAGCATGTCACGATTGACGAGCGACGGATCGGCGAACAGCAGTGCCACCACCGGCTTCAGATCCTTGCGCCGCTTGGCGCCGATGAAGCCGCGAATGTAGTCCATGTTGATATCGGGACCGAGACCGACGCTCGCGATCAGCGTGAGCGAGCGCACCCGGTCCGGTCGTGTCAACGCAAGTCGCGCGGCGACCGCACCTCCGAGGGAGTGTCCCGCGAGATGCGCGACCGGCAGATCGAGCGCGTCGAGGAACTCGCCGAGCGCGCGCGCGAGCGCGTCGATGTCGAAGGCCTCCATGGATTTGCTCGATCCCCCGTGACCGGGCAGATCGAGCGCCAGAACCGGGCGGCGCTCGGCGAGCATCGGCTGATTGAAGAGCCAGTTGTTGAGATCGCCGCCGAAGCCGTGGATCAATACCAGCGGCGGAGACTCGCCTTCGCCCATCTGCAGGTAGCGGATCTTGTGACCGCCGATTTCCAGAGTCTCGGGTTGCGGACCCGTGTCCGCCGCTTCGGCGCGGGCCGCCAGGGTTTTCTCGAACTCGGCGTTGAAGCGCTCGATGAAGGCGTCGATCTCCTCATCGCT
>JBFHVA010000336.1:0-3592 GCA_041589735.1 Gammaproteobacteria bacterium
CTTCTTTTTCGCCTCTTCAAACGCGGCAAGCATCAGCGCGCGCATCTTTGCCCGGTCCTTGTAAAGCTCGCCGGTATGCTGGCGCTTGTCCGCTACTTCCGTGGGCCGCACGCCGGCGCCGAAAAGATCGGCGGCAAAGACCGCGTATCCCATCTCCGCCAGCATGTGCGCGCGCTTGACCTCGTAGTCCGTCAGACCGTCCCAATCATGAATAATCAGCACCAGCGGGGCGTTGTCGCGGGGAGAAACGTAGTATCCCTCATAGGGCTGGCCGTTTACGGTGTAGTTGACGGCTTCACCCGTCGCGGCCGCAGCGGCCAGCGCCGGTGCGAATAGTGTAATCAGCAGGCAGATTATCCAGTGACGCATGACGGTGTCTCCCTTAAGAATTGCGGTTTATGAACCTTCAAAGGCCCGAGACGGGATCTGGATGGCAACCCTTGGGGCCCTGGCTGAGTCAATCTTAGCGACGATGTCGATTGTATTCGCAAGTGCGTGTTTCGTCTTCCCCCTTTGCACTCGATGTGGGCATCTGCTCCATTTTGGTGCCGCCGGGCACGTGCCTGAATGATCGACGGGACTTCTTCACCAACTCGCGCACTCATTGCGTTATCATCCAGCCGCTCGCCGCGTCGGCGGGATTTCTCGTGTCTTAAACTGAGGAGACTCTGGTGAAAATACAATTTTACGGGAAACGTTCCCGCGGGGCGCTTGCGTGTGCAGCGCTGGCGGCCATTTTATGCACTGAGGTCATGGCAGATGATGACAACGGCAGCCGCTTAAATATCAAGCCCGGTTTCGTGCGCGGCGAAGTGCTGCAAAAAGTTTACGATGGTGTCAGCGACGACCTGCTAACCGGTGGCCTAGGGAAAACCGGGTTACAGGGCGCCGCTCCTGCGGTCTCCACTCCGCCGACCGCGGCAGAGCTTCGCCGGCTGGCAATCTACAACAACTATCGCGCGCTGGTGGACATGACCACCAGCGGCGGCTATGGCGTGCTCTACGGCCCCAACATCGACGCCAATGGCAACGACACCCTCGGAGAGGGACTCGTGGCCGGCATCGAAGTGCTCGCCTATGCCAGCGACGGCAAAGGGCGCGAGAACGTCACCATGATGGTACAGATCCCGCGAAGCTTTGATCCGGACGAACCCTGTATCGTCACCGGCGCCTCATCGGGATCCCGCGGCGTTTACGGCGCCATCGGCACCTCCGGCGACTGGGGCTTGAAGAACGACTGCGCCGTCGCCTACACCGACAAGGGCACCGGCAACGGCGCCCACTCCATGGCCCGGAACACCGTCAACCTGATTACCGGGGAGCGTATTGACGCTGATTTTGCCGGCAAGGACAGCGCATTCACCGCGCCGATCTCCGACAAGAAACGGGAACGATTCAACGCGGAGCGACCGGATCGCTACGCCTACAAGCACGCCCACTCCCGGTTGAACCCGGAAGCCAGCTGGGGCCGCGACGTGCTGCGCTCGGTCGAGTTCGCATTCTGGGTGCTGAACGAGGAGTACGGCCCCAAAGTCAAGGGCGACGATGCGTTCGAGGACGACGATGACGATGGCGATGACCATGCCGCAAGGACGCTTAGAGTCATCACGCCGGAAAACACGATCGTAATCGCCTCCAGCGTCTCCAACGGCGGGGGTTCCGCCGTCCTCGCCGCCGAGCAGGACCGCAAGGGCTTGATTGACGGGGTGGCGGTGTCCGAGCCCAACGTGAATCCGAAGTTCGACGACCGGTTTGTAATTATTCAGGGAGCGCGCGATCCGGTCGCGAACCACAGCCGCAGCCTGTTTGACTACACGACGGTGCTTAATCTTTATCAGGGCTGTGCAAACGCAGCAAATTCAGCGGCGCCCTTGAACCTGACCGACGTGTTTTTCCCACTTTCGGGATTACAGACGCTCTCGGGAAACCGATGTTTGTCGTTGTTCGAGGCCGGGCTGTTGAGCGCACCGGATCCGGTTGAGGCGCAGGCAAAGATTAACGAGGCCGGAATTCTCACTGAGCAGAACGTCGTGCAACCGTCGCACTGGTGGGCTTCGGTACCGCAGGCCATAGCGGTCACCTATGGCAATGCCTACTCGCGGTCAGGCGTCGAAAATGCGCTCTGCGGATTCACCTTTGGCGCGACCGAGGGCAATAACCTGGGCACCGTATCGGGAAGCGGTGATCCCTTGCCGCTGAGCGAGACCGCAGAGGGCGTTCTCTTCGGAACAGGAAACGGCATTCCGCCCACTGGAGGCATCAACGTCATTTACGATGACTCGGTTAGCGGGCCGATCCTCGACCGTCGGGGAACGTCGCCATCAACCGGTCGCCTCGACGAGAGCTTCGACGGGGCGCTCTGCCTGCGGAACCTGTTTACCGGTAGAGACCAGATCACTGGACGCAAGCTCCGCGGCCGCGATCGAAAGGCGCACCGAAAGTTGCTGAAAAGCATCCGCGAGATTCGCGCGAGCGGTAACTTAGGCGGAAAGCCGGCCATTTTCGTCACCGGGCGCGCCGACGCCATCATTCCGCCAAACCATGCCTCCAGGGCGTACTACGGGTTAAATCAGCTGGTGGAAGGCGATAAAAGCAATCTGCATTACTACGAGATAACCAACGCGCAGCATCTTGATGCATTCAATGCGTTCGCAGGATTCAACACCCGCTTTATCCCGCTGCACCACTACTTCATACAGGGGCTGGATCTGATGTTTGCGCATTTAAAGGTCGAGCTTACGGATCTGCCGCCGAGTCAGGTGGTCGAAACCGTACCGCGGACCGACGGCGCGCAGCAGATTGCGCTCGGCAACGTTCCGCCTATATCGCATATGCCTGCGAAACCGATTTTGTTCAGGGGAGCTGCGCTGCATATCCCTGAGTAGATAATTTTCGTTGATTTCGAGGGGGGCAAAGGTGGGGCCCCCGTGCGGCCCTCGTTTTGCGGAGAAGAGGAGAAGATGAAAGCCTGATCCGGATCAAGTTCTCCTTGCGCCCGAGGCGTAAATTGGAATCGTATCCTTAGCTCCTCGAGGAGGACTCAGATGAACTTCCTGGTCTATCAGGAAACCAAAGATCCCGAATACTTCATCATTACCGATGACGCCCACCGGGCTCAGGCCTATGAGGCCCTGGGGGTTCGCGGCGGCGATTTGAAGCCGGTCGGAAGCTTCAAGGAAATGGGCGACAAGCGACTCGCTTTCGACGAGGCGGAGGCGAAAGCCTCGATCAAGAAAAAGGGATATTACAAGGCCCACGCCCAGCATCTGGCGGACGTGCCCATTGCGCCCGAGATGCCTGGCTGACCACTCGGGCCAAACGAGTTAAGAGATGAACGAGCCGGTGAGACCATCACCGGCTTCTTTTTGTTTGCACGGTCGGTTCTGCGTGTCTCGCATCTCCAAAATCACGTTTAAATAATGTTCCGCCGAAAGGCGCCTCGGGTCCTCTCCAGGCGGCCCACGCTGGACTCAAAGTGAGTCAGAGCAAGGCACGCTAAGAATTATTCGGCAGAGTAAAACAGACCGCTGAAAATTTCGTAAATTCAGTCAAGTCTTGAAGCCGTTTCTCGCCTTTCTCGTCGCCACCGTCC
>JBFHVA010000337.1:0-3557 GCA_041589735.1 Gammaproteobacteria bacterium
AGTTCCGATTGAGAGGATCTTCAGGCCGAGCGCTCGATTGAACGCGATCCGGTTTTCGAACATGTCGCGCACGACGGCCAATAGGTCGCCGCCTTGCGCCGCCGAGTTTTCCCTGGCTTCACTCATCTTTACTCTTTCTGGAGCTCGAGCAGGTACTTTATACGCCAGCGGCCACGGCCGATAGGCTCGACAAAGGCAGACCCGGGGGCTTGGCCCGCCGGTGCAGTCAATCGCTTAAAGAAGAAGGAATTTATCAGCAGCCTTTCAGGCGCCGGTCATGAGAGATTTCAGGTTGGAGGCTGCCAGAAGTCCGATAAGCACAATCAAGGAGGCGAAAATCAATACGCAGGCACCGTGGACGACGGCGGCAGGCAGTCCCCGGCGCAGCACGGCCGCCAGGTCCTTGGTCGCCCAGGTGACGAAGGCGACCAGCAGAGGAATCGAAAGAAAAAACAACCCCGCCAGGACGAAATGGGCGCCCATGGTGGCCTCCAGCGCGACCAGGACCAAGCACAGCGCCCAGAACACTGCAGCCACGGTCAACATCTGACGCCATACGCGAACGAGGGCAAGCTGGGCTTGCAGATGCATATCCATCGTCTGAATATCGGTCTGCCGTTCTAAGATTGCCTAAAATTACTCTAGTTCATGCTTCCGCCAGCGGCAACGCGACTACCGTACGGACCACCGCTTGAAAGTTCAGGGCATAGATTTATAGTGGAATCCGTCCAGGCGAGCGTTGTGCAAAAGGATTCGACAGATGGCCGAGAAGCATGCAAAAGCCCTCACTGCGAAGCAGGCCCACGATCTGCTCAAAGAGGTTCCGAGGGCCGTACTCGTCGATATTCGCTCCACCATGGAGTATCTGTTTGTCGGCCACCCCACGGGCTCTATTCACGTTGCCTGGATTGACGAACCCGAGTGGACCATAAACCCGCACTTCGTTACCGACGTTCGTAAGATACTCCTGGGGGGCGCGACCTCTCACGACGACATCAGCGCCGCCCCTGTGGTCCTCATCTGCCGCAGCGGCAAACGTTCGATCGACGCCGGCAAGGCGCTGCTCAGCGCTGGGTTCAGCGAGGTGTATTTTGTCGACGAAGGCTTCGAGGGGGAGCTGGACGAGAACCGCCACCGGGGAACCGTGGGCGGCTGGCGCCATCACGGACTGCCGTGGGAGCAATGTTAGAAACTAACGTTAAATCGAACGAAGCCCGCTGTCGGAGGGCGCCTGCCCGCGATTGCTCGGATCGGGGAGTACAGAAAACGGCAATTGGTGGCTGTTAGCACGGGTCCTCTTTCCGAAATATATTTTCCGCCCCGTCTTGCCCTAACCTCGCGGTCTCATTCATTACGTCGAGAGATGTCGGTTGTCCACGATGATCAGCTGGTTGTCGACGCCGGTTACGCCGTCGCACGCCATTGCCGTTGTTTCCGCCTCCCGCCGAAACTTTTCGCTGTAGGCGACGCCGGTGAGAATTACGCGGCCGGTGCCAGGCGACACATCCACCTGAAACGAAGGATTAGGTCTGCTGGTTTCGGGATTGGCCCGCAGGGCCGAGCGAACGTGGGCGGAGATACGCATATCCTCCATGACCCTTCTCGAGGCTTCCGTCTCGCGCATGCTTTCCTTTGATACCAGACGCTTTATCAGGTCGATGCAGTCAGGAACAGAAAGGTGCTCAGTATTCAGTATCAGGTCGTAGTTAATCGCGTTTCGGTAATCGGCATTGAATAGATGCGACATGACGCGGGCGTGAGCCGCGTCGCTCTTGTGTATTTCCCGCAGCGCGATACTTTCATCCTCGATTCCGATGCGCTGCATCAAGTTTCTCGCCCGAAGCTTCTCCGGCGCACAAACGCGAATGCAGGCGACATGCGACACGCGCCGAAGCACGTATGCGGCCCCCCATCCTCGTATGAGAACGTTGCCATTCGCGGCGATGTCGAGGATTTCTTCTGTGGTGTAAAGAGATAGTTCCTGCTCGTTGATGTCCCATCGTTCGAACAAGCTGGCCTTTCCTTCGAGGAAGCGATTTACTGAGCTCTCCCGGACGTGCATCTTTTCCGCAACGTGTCCGACCAGCTCATGCTGCACGAGGCTGAGCCCGAGATCTTGAGAAATTCCGAGGGCGACATCCTTGCCTAGCGACCCCATTTCTCTGGTCATCGCGATAACAGTCATGGCAACCTCTTGTCGACGGCTAACGCTGCACTAATTGAAACGAGACGTTTTTCGATCTCTCATTGGCAACACGTCAAGAACAGTTCCAACCGTGTGCATGACAGACTATTGACCTGGTCGGCTTCGGTCGCTCGCGCTGACTGAAGACAGCCGACGCCATTAATCCCGGAAGCCGCGCCGCGCTGACGTCCCGAGGGTCCTACCCCCACCGCGTATTTTATCAGTCCGCGATGTCTCGAGCGCGTTTCTCTTTGCGACTTCGCTGCGTTTACGTATCCACCAGCAGTCGGCGCCAACTGATTATGTCAATGCCCCGACGGCCAAAGCCATGCCGCACCCCGCACACCGCTGGAGTCACCATGGACGGGGGGCAGCAGGGGCGTGTCGACCCGGTCGGAAAATACCCAGCTGCCCCAGAGATCGGGCACGTGGCGGTAAAGCCGCTCCATTTTCGAAAGTCCGCCGCCTAGAATAATTACGTCCGGATCCAGCAAATTAATGATGTGCGCGAGCGAGCGCGCCATTCGATTTTCATAGCAGCGCATGCACGCCTCGGCCTCCTCGTCGCCGTCTTCAGCAAGTCGGGCGATCGCTGCCGGCTCCAGTCTCCTCCCACAGGCGGCCTCAAACTCCCGGCTCAGTCCGGGACCCGACAAATAGGTTTCGATGCAGCCCCGCGCACCGCAATAGCAGTCAGGACCCGGAAGCTCTTCGCTGCAAGGCCAGGGAAGCGGGTTGTGGCCCCATTCTCCTGCGATTCGGTTGCGACCCAAAAGCGGTTTCCCGTCGACGACAACACCTCCACCCACGCCGGTGCCCAGAATGACGCCGAATACCACGCCGGCGCCGGCCCCCGCTCCATCTACGGCCTCGGAGAGAGCAAAACAATTGGCGTCATTACTCACCTTCACCGGTCTCGCCAGCAGTCGTTCCAAATCGGCGTCCAGACGATGCCCGATCAGACAGGTCGAATTGGCATTCTTGATCAATCCGCTTGCGGGCGATAAAGCCCCCGGCGTGCCGACGCCGACCTTGCCCTTCGAGCCGGTCTGCAACTCGATTTCCGTCACCAGAGACGCGATGACCTGGAGCGTGGCCTGGTAGTCGTCTTGTGGCGTCGGCATCCGCAGCCGACCGAGCTCGCGGCCGTCGTCGGCAAAGGCGGCGGCCTCAATCTTGGTGCCGCCGAGATCAATCCCGATTCTCATGAGATCTCTTAATCCGACTCATTCCCGCACCATGCGCTGCCGCACCGATTTCTCCTCTCTCTTTTCCGCATGAAAGTACGCCGCAGGGAGCAACTTTGTCGATTAATCCAGGCCGCCTGCTCGGAAAGCTTTCCGGCTTCGCGCTATGATCTGAGTCAACAACT
>JBFHVA010000338.1:0-3540 GCA_041589735.1 Gammaproteobacteria bacterium
CGGCCGCGCCGACGTAGATCTTCGCCAACACGACCGTCGCGAAGACCTGCGGGAAGCCCACCGTCTCGAACCAGTGGTAGTCGACGATCAGCTCGACGAAGGCCGAGCCCCCGTATACGAATACGAGGACGACGGCAGCGAGGATCCAGAATAGGGCGGTCCGTGACATGGGTATGAGTCCGGGTCAGTGGGCTATGTGTATGCTTGCGATGGCGTCGAGGTGGAGCGCTTCAGGCCACACATCGTACCCGGTTTCGCCTTGGAGTGTAGGAAAGATAACCGCTTTTTTTTGCGTGATCGAGCGTCCATTGTCTTGAGGAATCTCTGATTTATTCAAAGGTTCCTTAAGGCACAGGGATGCGCCGCCGTTTTCTGCGCCTCTAATGCGCTGAAAAATCCAGCGGTGGATTTTTCAGAGATTCCTTAATTCAAACCCATGTATTCAGCCATGATCGGGGTCCTTGGATGTTGCGCGCACCCGAATGTCGTTACAACTGCGATGGGCAGCTCCGACATCGGCGCCGTGACGAGTGTATTCGTTGACGAAAAGTGAACCGGGCGGAGGATAGACACGAGAGGGTCTGTGCCGATACCCGGCAAGGCATGGCGTGCGTGCGTGAGGAAGGGGATGGCGTAAACCTTATTCCTTAAGGCCCGGCAGTTCACCAAAAGCAGAGATTGAAGAATTCGTGCTTCTATGCCCGCAGCGGGTCGGAAGCGGACTTCACGAACAGCCGCAATCGGCCACGAGCGGTCGTTCGAGAAATGGCAAAAGACGGTTGGCTCGGTGCGCCGTCAGGGGTAGCGCTCGAAGCCGGAAAGGCTCGTGAGCAGCCGCGCGATGCCATACGCGACCCACATCCGCACACGCGGCTGCAGGGACTGCCGCTTCCACTGTACGGGTGGCACCGGGCTCGATCTCTTGTGTATCGCTTGCTGCACGCTCTCACGCAGCGCCCCGGCGAAGGCCGGATCGTCCACAAACAGGCTAGCCTCGCGCGCCAGAAGCAGGCTAAAGGGGTCGAAGTTCGAAGAACCCACGCACGCAACGCGCCGGTCGAACACCGCCACCTTGGCGTGCAGGAAGCCACGAGTATATTCGCGGATCTCGATGCCCCCGTCGAGCAGCGCACCGTACAGCGCGCGCGAGGCATGGTGCAGCAGGGCGTACTCGGTCCGACCCTGCAGCAGCAGCACGACTCTCGTGCCGCGCGCGGCCGCGTCGGTCAGGGTGCGCCGGAAGGCCCGGCCGGGGAAGAAGTACGCGCACGCGATTAGGATCTCCTCGCGCGCATTGCCGATTTGCTCGATGTACCCGTCCTCGATGTCGCGCCGGTGGCGCAGGTTGTCACGTACCACAAGCGCCGCGCGCTGTCCGTCGCACATTGCCTGGGGCGCGGCCGGCATCGCCGGCCGGTTGCTCCGTGTCAGGGCCCGGAGTCCGGGTCGGCGGCGCCCCAAGGTCGTCCACGACACCTGCCGCCATAACCGCACCGCCGCCGCGCGCACCTCCTCGGTCAGCGGCCCCTCGATTCGCACCGCGTAGTCGTAGCGCGGAGCCGGTTGGCCGGGCGTATTGTGGTCGTCGATCACGTTGATGCCGCCGACGAACGCGACGCGCCCGTCCACGCACGCGAGCTTGCGGTGCATGCGCCGTAGGCGCGCGCGGCGCAATGTCCACGGAGTGATCTGCGGCCCAAAAACCAGCACTTCGGCCCCCGCATGTTCCAGCATCTCCCGGAAGCGCGGTGCGAAGGCGCGTGCGCCGAAGCCGTCCAGAAGCAGCCGGACACTGACTCCCCGCGCGGCCGCGCGGGCGAGCGCGTCCGCCACGAGGCTCCCCGCCTTGTCATCGGCGAAGATATAGGATTCCAGCAACACCTCTACGGAGGCGCTGTCAATCGCAGCCACCAAGGACGGGAAGTACTCCGCGCCGTTGTGCAGCAGCTTGAGATGGTTGCCGCCAACAAACTGCATCGGGCCCCCGACCATAGGTACGGCATCGAAAAGGCGGTGCGACCGCTCCCGAGGATAGGTTACTACTCGGTGTCAAAGCTGCCGAATCGTCACCCTACGAATGACCGCGTTGGGACCGACCCCAAGCCCGGCGGCCCGGTTGCACGTCGAGGGTGCGAACGGCTGCTGTGGGTCGATAGCGGACGTTCCTGAACCACAAAATCACCGAACTCCGTTACCAGAGCTTCCACTCCCCCGACGGTTACGGCTCGATCTTTTCGTTATCTGCCAGGCGAGTTTTAGGCAGCAGTATCTTATCGGGGGGCACTATTACCCCTTCGCCGATAACCACGTCGCCCATAACGGTTGCCTTAAGGCCGACCATTGCTCCCTTTTTGATATGCACAGGCGCCAGGATCAGGACTCCCTTTTGGCCATAATGGCCAATTATTGTGGCCGAACCACCGACAATGGCGTGATCGTCAATGGTGATCAGAGCAGGGTCAGAGATATTGGAGGAATTGATCATCACCCCCTTTCCAACCCTCATTCCCATCATCCTAAAAAATAAAATATTTAAAGGGCTAGGCGTAATAAGATCCAAGAATGTGTAACGAACCAAGTACGTAAGTGCATTGTGATAAAACCAAGGTATGCTGTCTAACGAGTACCAGTGCCCCCTCCAGGGTTTGATTTTTAGTCTTAATAGCCAGTTTGTGAGGGGCGCTAGAAAAATAATGGAAAGCCCGTAAAGAAAGAAACCGACGGAGATGGATATACCTACGCCCAAGTACTGAACCACCGGGGCATAGTCCTTGGTGACCTCCTGAATGAAATGAAACAGGGCAACCCCGGGAACTATCGCTACTGACATCAGAAAAAGGCAGAGAAAAATCAGCGGCGTAAGCGCCACTGAAAAACACAATTGCGTATGTTTTCTGAAAAGGGATTCCAGTGCGCCGGCGACCCCCGTCTTGCTCGATTCGGTGGAGCGAATATCGATGAATTCAGGTTGTTTGTCCTGAGCGTTATCTGATTTGGCCAACTTTAGGGTTCCCCCCGTCGATGGCTACACATTCAAGAAGAGCGGCTGGCAACGTAAGCCGGCTGGCGACGTCGGCAAAGAGGATTGCGGTAAGTTTGCGCTCCAAGGGCTTGGGTTCCATGGGATTCCCTGCCGTTGTTTGGAACGCGAACCATATTACACCTCTGAGCACATTTTCCTAGCAGCTGGTTAGCCGCCTCTACAGGGCTGCGGCTGAAGAGTTCGATTAAGATCAACGCAGCCAAGCATATGTTCACCTGCTTTTCTCTGATCGTGAGCAGGGAATCGGCTGGCGGGCAGCCCGGCGATGCTCTGGTTGGAAATCCGTGGGTCGAGATCGAGTTTTGAGAAATCTGGGAATGCCTGCTGTGGGTCGGTTTTCGCCCCCTCGCAATACGCCCACTCTGGCTTCTCCCAACAACGGAAGGAGCCAGAGATGTCAGATTTGACACAAATTCAAACTACAACGGTCCCGTGGAACAAACGACGATTCATTGGCCCGAAACCTCCGCTCAAATTGAAGGAAATCTGGGCAATTC
>JBFHVA010000339.1:0-3538 GCA_041589735.1 Gammaproteobacteria bacterium
CCAGGTCCTGCTCCAGGTGTTCGCGGACATTATCGCCATCACGCTGCTGATGCACGCCAGCGGCGGCGTCACCAGCGGCTTTGGCATGCTGCTCCTGGTCACCATTGCAGGCGGCAGCGTGCTGACCCAGGGCCGAATTGCAATTCTATTTGCGGCCATGGCCTCAATTGCGGTTCTAACCCAGCAGATCTTCGTCTGGCTGACAATTCCATTCTCTACCACCCACTACACCCACGCTGGAATTCTGGGCGCGTCTTTGTTTGCCACCGCCTATCTGGCTCATATCTCGGCCAGGCGAATCCGGACAAGCGAAGCGCTGGCGGCCAGGCGCGAGGTGGACCTGGCGAATCTTTCCCAGCTCAACGAGCACATCATCAGTCGGATGCAGGCCGGAATACTCGTCGTCGACGCGCACGGTCGCGTTCGTCTGGTCAACGAATCGGCGCGACACATGCTGGGATTGGAAACCTACGACGAGGGCGCGCGAGTGGAAAACGTTGTGCCCAAGCTCGCGGGGCTACTGCAAACTTGGCGCGGTGACCGCTCTCGCCCGTCGCATCTCATTCAGCATGAAGGCACGCAGATGAAATTGATTTGCTCGTTTGCGGGAATCGGCCAGAACGCCGTCGACGGCGTGCTGGTATTTATCGAAGACGCCTCGGCGCTTACCCAGCAGGCTCAGCAGCTGAAGCTTGCGTCGCTGGGCCGCATGGCGGCGAGCATCGCCCACGAAATTCGCAATCCCCTGGGCGCCATCAGTCACGCGGGACAGTTGTTGAGCGAATCGAGTGGGCTGGCGGACGGTGACCGCCGGCTGACGGAGATGATTCGTGAAAACTCCATTCGCATGAACTCCATCATCGAAAACGTGCTGCGGATCAGCCGCGGTAAGCCGGCAAAGCCCCGGCTGCTGGCGCTCAGGCCCTGGTTGGAAGAATTCGCCGAGACCTTCGTTAACGCCAACAAAATTTCGATGGACAGTTTCAAGGTTTCGGTCGAGCCGGAGAACATCAAAGTACGCGTCGACCCCAGTCAGCTTCATCAGGTGGTCTGGAATCTTTGTGAGAACGGCCTCAACCACTGCAACGGAGCGCCCCACATCGACCTACGCGCAAGAATCAGCGACAGCACCGAGCGGCCTTACCTGGATATCCACGACAGCGGAGACGGTATCCCGGAGGACGAGGTCGAGCAGATTTTCGAACCCTTCTTTACTACCCGTGACGATGGCTCTGGGCTCGGCCTTTATATTGCCAGGGAGCTTTGCGAGGGCAACAAGGCGGCCCTCAATTTCGTACCGGTCGCTCAAGGCGCCTGTTTCAGAATCAGTTTTTCCGATCCCAGGCGAGAGGAGGTGGTATCCATATGACGACCAGTCACGCCCTCATCGTGGATGACGAGCCGGATATCCTCGAGTTACTGGAGATCACCCTCGAGCGAATGGAGGTGAGCGCCAGCCGGGCCATGAACTTGAAACAGGCTTATGAGCTCGCCGAGGGCAGGAAATTCGACCTCTGCCTGACCGATATGCGCCTGCCTGACGGCAACGGAATCGACCTGATCCGCTTCATGCAGCAGCATCACCCCGATGTGCCGGTCGCCATGATCACGGCGCACGGCAACATGGACTCGGCCATCGAAGCGCTCAAAGCCGGCGCATTTGACTTCGTGTCCAAGCCCGTCGACCTGCAGGTGCTGCGAAACCTGGTCAATACGGCGCTTAGATTGGGCGAACGCCGCGCGCCGCCGGCCCCCCGGCTTATCGGCGAATCGGAAGTCATGCGCAAGCTGCGCAGCACTATTGGCAAGCTCGCGCGCAGCCAGGCGCCGGTCTACATCAGCGGGGAATCAGGCACCGGTAAAGAGCTTGCGGCGCGGATGATCCACGAACAGGGCCCGCGCGCCGACGCGCCTTTCGTACCGGTGAACTGCGGCGCGATTCCAACCGAGCTGATGGAAAGTGAGCTGTTCGGGCACAAGAAGGGCAGTTTCACCGGTGCGGTGGCCGAGAAGGCCGGGCTGTTCCAGGCGGCGGACGGCGGCACTCTGTTTCTGGACGAGGTGGCCGATCTTCCTCTGCACATGCAAGTGAAGCTACTGCGCGCGATCCAGGAAAAAGCCGTGCGGCCGGTAGGATCGGAGAAAGAAGTTTCGGTGGACGTCCGTATCCTGAGCGCGAGCCACAGGGACCTGGCCGCGCTGGTGACCGCCGAGCGCTTTCGCCAGGATCTCTATTTTCGCCTCGACGTTATCAATCTCGCTGTGCCTTCGCTGCGCGACCGGCCAGAAGACATTCCAGAGCTTTGCGCTCACGTCTTGTCCCGGCTTGCCGGTCAAACGCGAAGCGGGGTACCCAAGCTATCGGACGACGCCGTCACCGTGCTCGAATCGTATTCTTTTCCGGGCAACGTGCGTGAGCTCGAAAATGTGCTTGAGCGTGCGATGACGCTGTGCGAAAGCAGCGAGATCCGCGCCTCCGACCTGGGACTTTCCGGGAGCGTAGAGGAAGAGCCGCTACCCCAAGGTACAGTAGGGGGCCCATCTGACCCGGACGATCTGGATGCGGTGCTCGAAAGCGTGGAGCGTAAAACCATTCTCAATGCGCTCGAGCAGTCTCGCTGGAACAAGACCGCCGCGGCGAAGCTTCTCGGCATCAGCTTCGGCGCGCTGCGCTACCGCATGCAGAAGTTTCGAATCGATTAGCGGAATGTCGAAAGTCGATTTTCTATTGAATTTCAATGCCCTTCGAATGGGCTGCTGAAATTCAGCAGTTTCTGCTCAAACTGCACCGCAGCCCCGAATTGAAATAAGAACCAGGGTTATCAAAACCAGGCAAAAGCGTGACGACGTTCTCGATTTCGGGGCTACTGGTCGCCTAAAACCCGGGTGGTACGCTAATTGCTTCTATATGGCTGCGTTCCGCCGAAGGGCGGGCTCGGGGACCGTGCCGAGAACCGAGGGTGCTGCTGACTTAGGCGTCTAAAAAAATCGGCATCGGCAGTCCCGGGGCGCAAACGAAAGAATTTTTTTGAGTAACTGTGCAATCAGGAGAGAGTCCATGAAGGCAATTCAAAAGGGTTTTACCCTTATCGAGCTGATGATCGTGGTTGCGATCATCGGTATTTTGGCGGCGGTCGCCATTCCCGCGTACCAGGACTACACCGTCAGGGCCAAGGTATCGGAAGGCACGTCGCTGTCCAGCCCGCACCGCACGGCAATCGGTATCGCTTGCAGCGAGGGTTCCCTCACCGCAGGCCTTCAAGAAGCCGCGATGGGATTGAGCACACCCATCACCGCCTATTCGGGTACCTATGTGACGTCTGTCGACGCCGAGGGTGACTCGGTCAGCCAAGGCACGGTCGTGATCACCTACAAACAGATCGGCACCGCGGTCGACGCCGGTCAGCAGGTGCTCTACACCGCCGCCTGTGGGCCGGGGGGAACGACGTGGTCCATCGCCGGCGGTACTCCGGCCGTGGCGACGAAGTTCCTGCCAAAGCAGTAAGCTTGGTCGTTACTCTACCTGCAAGGGAGGCCC
>JBFHVA010000340.1:0-3511 GCA_041589735.1 Gammaproteobacteria bacterium
AGCCACCAGACGAAGTCACGCCCGCGGTAGCGCCGGGGCGGTCGGTCGTGGGCGCCGACCGAAAGATAGACGCGCCTTCCCGCGCGCTGGAGCTCTTCCGCGATCTGCGCCCCGGAAGATCCGGCGCCGACCACAAGCACCGCATCTTCGGGCAGCTGGTCTGGATTGCGGTAGTCCCTGGAATGGATCTGCGTGATCCCCGCACTCTCGGGGACCATGGCCGGAACGATGGGGCGCTGGAAAGCGCCGGTCGCGGCAACCACGCTGTTGGCTTCGATCACGCCGTCCGATGTTTTGACCCGGAAACCGAGCCGTCCGGCATTCCGATGCACTTCCCTGACCTCCACGCCGCAGCGGACGGGGGCGGCAATCTGTTCGGCGTAAGCGACGAAATAGTCGGCAATCCTCTCCTTTGTGGGAAAGCCATCGGGGTCGACATCGGAGAACTCCAAACCCGGAAACCGGTCGTGCCAGGCGGGACCGTTGGCAACCAGAGAGTCCCACCGCTCCGAGCGCCAGCGCTCGGCAATCCGGTGCCGCTCTAAAACGAGGTGCGGCACGCTCAAGCTGCTCAAGTGCTCACTCATCGCCAGGCCGGCCTGGTCGCCGCCGACCACGAGCGTGTCTATTTTTTCAGTGGGCATCTTAAGTCCGCTGTCGGCATTCCGCTGACGCTTTTCTTACCGGTCGGCATCGATTCGCATGTCATGCGGGAGCTTACCCTGGGCATCACGGGTCCTCACTTGACGCCTCACCCTCCCTTTCAAGGCGATACCACTCTCCTGGATTGTGGCCGAACTCGAACATTACGTGCTCTTGGAACGCCGCCCGCCCAGTTAGCCGCTGATACCAGGACCGAATGTTCGGCACTGGCGGGTGTTCAATATCCAGGCTGAAGTAGCGAAAGGCCAGCGCTCCGAACGGGACGTCCGCCATCGAAAACGCTTCCCCTAATATGAAAAGACAATCTTTGAGGTGTGCATCCAATATCTTGAGCTCGATTGCCGTCTTTGCCTCAAATTTGGAAATCTTGGCCGCATTCCTAATAGCTGGTTCGGTTCGAACGATGGCCCACATCAGCTCTATATATGCGGGGTAAAGCGTAGTTTTGTACCAGTCCATCCATTGATCTGCCAACGAGTACGCATTTTCCGAGTCGGGAAGTAGCACGCCGCATTTATCGTACTTTCGGCAGAGGTACCGTACGATGGCGTTTGATTCCCAAAGAACAAAGTCACCATCACGCAGCGTAGGGATTCGGCCATTGGGGTTCAATTCCAGATACTCGGCAGTCTGAGTTCCCCCGAATGACCCGCCTACGTCATAGCGGCGATACGGAAGTTGGAGCTCTCCGATGGTCCACATGACGGGGAGAACATTGCTCGCATTTCGCCTGGAAAAGATTTCGATCATGCTACGGTCTCGACAGCTGTGTGCGGACTAGGCCGTTACGGCAACGAGAGTTGGGTTGGTATTAGCCGCATAACGATCCTCAGACGCACTGCTCCTAAACGGGTACTTTTTCGTCTGGAAATGCTTTTGACCAGTGAAGGATCTCCGCTGTCTTGCGAAGCCCGTTAATCCAGAACGGGTCGGTCTTGTACAGGTTCTCGACTTGCGACTTGCTTTCAGCATCGACGATCCAAAGCCCACCGACCGGATCAGCTTCAAGAAATTCCCGTAATGAACCAGCGACAAGAATATTCTTCCGATGTACCGCCAGCCATTCTATGTGAGCCGGAAGATTTTTCTCTCGAATGGATTGGTGCTTAGACATATCGATGAATCGAACTACAAAGAGCATCGCGTCCTCCCCAAAGCAGCTAAAAGGGATCCGTGCCGAAATATTTGAGGCGCGGCACTGTTTCCTAGGTTTTCTTGCTGTCGTCGATGATGTTCAGCTTGGCGACGCCGCTTTCGCCGAGCGCCACCGAGGCAAACGGGCCGCCGAGACACATCTGCCCGGGATCCAAGGGGTCCAGAGGCGGTGCTTCGGCGAGGATCTTATCGGCGAACTGCTCGGCATTGTCCTTGGGCCTGTATCCGAGGAAGCTCGCTTTCGAATTGTCCACCGGCGCCTGGTCGTTATTGGAAACGCCGTAAACGATGGAAAAGCCGGTGACGGGCGTCGCGATCGCCCGCTCCACCAGGTGGATGAGGTCGCCGTAGGAGAGCCAGGTCCCGAGCGCGCGGACGTTGCTCACCTGGGCGCAGGAGAGGATGCGCAGGCAGACGGCCTCGAGGCCGCGCTTGTCCCAGTAGAGGCTGGCGAGATCCTCGGCAAAACACTTCGCCAGGCCGTAATAAGTGTCCGGCCGGTGACGGGCGTCGGTGCCGATGAAGTCGGTCTTGGGATGCATGCCGACGGCATGAATGGAGCTGGCGTAGACCACGCGCCGCAGACCGTTCTGATAAGCCGCTTCCCAGACGTTGTAGGCGCCAATGATGTTGGGGCCGACGATAGTGTCGAAGGGCGCTTCGTCGCCGTAGGCGCCGAAGTGGACCACCATCTCGGCGCCTTCAAGCAGCCGGTGGATCTGGTCGTATTCCCTTAAGTCGGCGCGGAGGTAAGTCTCGCCGGGATACAGCTTGCCGAGGTCCTCGACGATGTCCGAAGAAACGAGCTGATCCGCAAGCTTGGACAGGGGCTCCCGAAGATAGGAGCCGAGACGGCCGGCGGCGCCGGTGAGTACGAGCTTTTTCATTTCAAACCTCCGCTGATGGAATGGCTGCGGCGGCGCTTCAGATGATAGCCTTTTCGCGAAATGGTTGGTTGCGCTCGATCCGCTCGTAGTTGAAAGGCGAGAGATCGAGCGAGCGGTATTCGCCGTAGGTGATGAGTTCCGCCGTGCCCCGGCCCATGGCCGGAGACTGCTGGAAGCCGTGGCCGGAGAAACCGTTGACGAAAATGAAATTCTCCACCTGGGTGTGCCGGCCCAAAATGGCGTTCTGATCCAGCGTGTTGTAGGCGTAGTGGCCCACCCAGGATCGGATCAGCTTGATGGCCTCGAACTGGGGAATGCGGTGAGCGATGGCCGGCCAGGCCTTGTTCTCCCACAGGCTGAAATCCTGCTCGAAGTCGTCGTAGTCCACCGCGGGATCCTCGTCCGGCGGACAGCCGGCCATGTAGTAGGTGCCGTCCGTGCGCATGTGCACGCCTGATGGATCGATGGTCAGCGGCAGATCGCGATCCAGGGGCCGCTCGGCGGCGAATATGAAGGTGTAGCGCTTGCGCGGCTCCACCGGGATCTCGATGCCGGCCATGCGCGCGGTCAAGATCGCCCGCGGCCCCGAAGCGTTGACCACGGTGCCGCAGCCGACGACCTCCCCGGACTTCAGCGTCACGCTCTCTACCCGGGTGCCGGCGGCGTTCTTGCTCATGGCCACGACTTCGTTGGTGATGTACTCGGCGCCTTTTTCCCGCGCCGACCGCCGCCACCAGTCGAACAGGGTGTTACCGTCGAAATAACCTTCGTCCACCAGGTTGTGGCTCCCGGCGACAATGTCGTCG
>JBFHVA010000341.1:0-3493 GCA_041589735.1 Gammaproteobacteria bacterium
CGAGTGTTGAAAATCATGATTCCCTCGATGGTGCCGGCGGTCCCCGCCGCCTCCACATAGTCACCCACCTTGAACGGCTTGAACACGATCAGCATGACGCCGGCGGCAAAGTTCGCCAGCGATCCCTGGAGCGCAAACCCTACGGCCAGGCCGGCGGCGCCGAACACGGCGATGACCGAGGTCGTCTGCACACCGAGCTGAGAAATGGCGGCAATGACGACAAAGGCGAGCAGCGCATAGTAAACGATGCTGCCGAGAAACTTGACCAACATCTCATCCTGCTTGGCCTTGGTCATGACCGCCTTGATGACTCTTGTTGCTACGCCGGCGAGCCATCGACCGATTACCAGGATGGCGATCGCTGCAATGACTTTGAGTCCCCAGGTGGCAACATTGTCCCGTACCACCGCTGGGATATATTCCATGAACTCCATCAGTCTCACTCCTTCCTTCTCAATCACAATCCAAACGATCGGACCGCGCTTTCAGCGCGCCCCGGATAAAATATTTGCCAGCGATTTGCGGCCGCAAAAAGCGGAGATCCTAACAAAGTCGAATTTTTTGTGCAGATCAGGAAGCCATCGCGGCCTTCAACTCTCACCAGCGAAGCGCGCGAGTTTTCGATACCACTTCGTAAGGTCGTGGAGAGAAAACGTCGCGTTTGCCGGGCTCGGATTGGGCGTGACGTAAACCCGGGTCTTTCCTATGCGTAACTTCTGCGCACCCCAGGTTGTCCTCACGTCCGACAGCTCCTCGCCGTAGCGGAGGTAAAGGCCGTAGGCCTGCTTGCCGTGGAACCAGGCGATGGCCGGCTTGAATCGTTCGAGCTTCGCCTTGAGCGCCGGCACGTCGCGCCGGTAGTCCGCGGCGCGAAGCTCCGCACCGCCGCGGGTCGGTCGCTTGACCACGTCGGTAAAACCGATGCCGTCGCGCTCGAACAGCGTTTCCATGGCCTTGACCGAAGGCGTCAACGGCCCGCCCACCAGGCCGGATTCATTCAGCGCGCGCCAGAAGCGGTTGCGCGGATTGGCAAAATAAAACCCGGCCTCGACCGACGGCAGCGAAGGATTGAGCCCGACGGAAACGATGCGAAGCCCCGAGCGCAGATAATCCGGCAGCTTATTCATGTCAGGGAACATGATCCGGCGGACTTCGAGACCTGCAGCTCGTCTGCACAATTCTGGTGCATGGCCGAAATTCCTCGCCCCGAATCGGTGCCCGCCAACGAGGCCGGTTGCCCGCCCCCACCGGTAATAACTTTGTAAGTTCTTGTTTCCACTCGAGTAACGCTTGCTGGCACGGGCCGTGCACTGAGATCTGCAGTGCAGACATTCGCGCGGCGATCCCGCGCCTGATCATAGGGAGTAGACAGACATGAAGCTGATAACCGCAATCATCAAGCCGTTCAAGCTCGACGACGTGCGCGCGGCGCTTTCGGACATCGGGGTGACCGGCATGACGCTCACCGAGGTGAAGGGATTCGGACGACAGAAAGGCCACACCGAGCTCTACCGCGGCGCGGAGTACGTGGTGGACTTTCTACCCAAGGCGCGTCTCGAGGTAGCGGTGGATGACGGTGACGTCGAACGCACCATCGCCGCCATCACCGAAGCTGCGCGCACGGGGAAGATCGGCGACGGCAAGATCTTCGTCACCGATCTGCCGCAGGCGGTTCGCATCCGTACCGGCGAAACGGGTAACTCAGCCCTCTGAACATTCGTAATCAAGGAGAGATCGATCATGACGTTTTCTAAACCCCGATCCGCTTTAGCGGTCGTCTTACTCAGCCTGGCGCCGTCGCTCGCCTTCGCCCAGGAGCTCAACTCCGGCGACACCGCCTGGATGCTCACCGCCACCGCGCTGGTGCTGTTCATGACCATACCGGGACTGTCGCTTTTCTACGCCGGCATGGTGCGAAGCAAGAACGTGCTCTCGGTGCTGATGCAGTGCTTTGCAATCACCGGGCTGATGTCCATCCTGTGGGCCTTCTTTGCCTACAGCCTCGCCTTCGAGGACGGCGGCGGCATGAACAGCTTCGTCGGCGGACTGAGTAAAGCATTCCTTTCCGGTGTCACCGTCGACGCCATGAGCGGCACTATTCCGGAAACGGTCTTCATGACCTTCCAGATGACCTTCGCCATCATCACTCCGGCGCTGATTGTCGGCGCTTTCGCCGAGCGGATGAAATTCTCCGCGATGCTGATCTTCATGGCGGTTTGGCTACTCGTCGTGTACGCGCCCATCTGCCACTGGGTGTGGGGCGGCGGCTGGCTCGGCAACTGGGGGGTTCTCGATTTCGCCGGCGGCACGGTGGTCCATATCAACGCCGGTGTCGCGGGCCTTGCCGCGTGCCTCGCTTTAGGACCGCGCAAGGGCTTTCCGGAACGGCAGATGCCGCCGAACAACCTGGGCTACACCATCGTCGGCGCCGCCATGCTGTGGGTAGGCTGGTTCGGCTTCAACGCCGGCAGCGAGCTTGCCGCCGACAACGTCGCCGGCATGGCCATGGCGGTCACCCAGCTCGCCACCGCCGCCGCGGCGCTGGCCTGGATGTTCTCCGAGTGGATCGCCCACGGTAAACCCAGCGTGCTCGGCATTGCGTCGGGCGCCATCGCCGGACTGGTCGCCATCACGCCCGCTTCGGGCTCGGTCGGTCCCATGGGCTCCATCGTTATCGGCCTGGCGTCGGGTATCATCTGCTTCCTCGCCGCCACCAAGCTCAAACGCGCGCTGGGCTACGACGACACGCTCGACGTGTTCGGTATCCACGCCGTGGGCGGCATCGTCGGCGCTATCCTCACCGGCGTTTTCGCCGCCACCGCTCTGGGCGGCGCGGGCTTCGGCGACGGCAACGAGACCATGGGCGCACAGGTGTTTTCACAGTTCGTCGGCGTGGCCGCAACCATTGTCTACACCTTCATCCTGAGCTTCGTGATCCTGAAGATCATCGACGGTGTCATGGGACTGCGGGTCAATCCGGACGAAGAGGAAGAAGGCCTCGACATCGCCCTGCACGACGAGCGGGGATACATTCTCTAAGCGTCGGGCTTTGCCTAACGGAAAAGGCCGGGAAGCGATTCCCGGCCTTTTTCCATTCGAACGCGAACCCGGATCCAGCTGTTTAATAGGGCTGCACCTATTAATTCCAGAATTTGCAATTAGATAACTTCCAAGAGAACCCACCGCTCGAAATTGCCTCCCGGCAAGAAATCGGGAAATAAGTATACTGTCCCCCGAATTCGAGGATGAGGTTCCGATGGAAATCCGACGCTTGCTGTTTGTGATGCTATTCGCCTCGGCGCTGCTGTCCGTTGGCGGATGCGGCGGCACCACGCGCACCATCGACGAAAATTTTCCAGCGGCCGGGGACTGGTTCGAAGGCGCTCCCGGTTCTATCGCGGTGCTGCCGGGAGATTACATCGCGTTTTTACAATCTTCGCCTGAGGCCGCACCCGATGGCGCGGCTACGGGCTCGAATAATGGAGCCACAAAC
>JBFHVA010000342.1:0-3477 GCA_041589735.1 Gammaproteobacteria bacterium
CAAGTCGCTTGCGAGCAACTACGCGGCCGGCAATCGCGGCGCGGACTGGCTCAAGATCAAACAGGCGCATTCGCTCGATCTCGTGATCCTCGCTGCTGAGTGGGGCAGCGGCCGGCGCTAGGGCTGGCTGTCGAACTTGCGTCTCGGCGCGCGGGATCCGGAAACGGGCGGCTTCGTCATGCTCGGCAAGACCTTCAAGGGGCTGACCGACAGGATGCTCGAGTCGCAGACGAAAAAGCTGCTCGAACTCGAAATCGGCCGCGAGGATCACGTGGTGCACGTGAGACCCGAGCTCGTCGTCGAGATCGCCGTCAACGACATTCAGGCGAGCCCGCACTACCCCGCCGGGATGGCGCTCCGCTTCGCGCGCGTGAAGCGCTTCCGCAAAGACAAGAGCCCGGCCGAGGCTGACACTATCGAGACCGTGCGAGAGCTGTTTATCGCCCAGACGGGCGCGGCGCCGTAACTGGATTCTGAGCGTGAAAAAAGCAGCGAATCGAGAGAGGTCCGGTAGTTGGAATCTATAAAGTGGACCGCCCGGTGGTTGTTGCGACGCTGCGCGACGGGCAGCGGGTATGGGTCTACGTCAAATCACGGTAACGTGGCATCGGCAAACTCCTAACGTTGTGCCCCCCTCCGTGTTTTTACTCCCCGAATTCGATAGACCTGGCATTCGCCCGCCAGCGAAGGCGGACAAGAACGAGAACTGCAACGACCTCGAGGAGCAGCGGAGTGAGCGCGAGCGGGGCAGGTACGTCCCCACGCGGCAAGAACGCAACAGTCCAGGCGTCGAGACCCGCGATGGCGAGAATTCCCGGCAACACAAGGTAGAGCACCAGGAGAAAGATCCCCGTGATGATCTCCGGGCGGCGCACCCCAGGACTCAAACACACGTGCAGCAGCAGCGCGAGGTCGCGTACCAATAGCAAAAACAATGCAGTCAGGAAAGTGCGCGCGTTATCCGAATCCCAGACCCAGTTAGCATTGATGCCGCCGGCAAGAATCACTATCAAAAGCCCGCCCGTGATGACCAAGCTGATAACACTGCGCGGTGTCAGCTCCTGAAACTCACGAAATCGGCCATGAAGCAGAGCCTCCCAGCACGCCCGTAATGCGACGGGATCCTTGGGTTCAATAAACGCCGCGAGCCAAGTCAATCCCGCGATGATGATGTATCCAACCATGAGACGGGGAACGTCCTGCTCGCTTACGAAACCGGCTACGTACACCGCAAGAAAAATTACGAAAATTGTCCACGGCCAGAAGGTATGTCGATACTGAAGCTCCGCGCGCATGACGTAATAGCTGCCCAGAATTGCCCATGCGCCGAAAATGACGATGGATACAAGCCCGAAGTCAAGCAGCGCATACTGAGCATCGTACCAATACACCCCGCCACTTCCGCTTCGGGAATTTAATCGGAGAAACGGTTCTATCAAGAACAGGCCGAGCAGAACGAACAGCAATCCGGAGCCACTACGCTCTATATTAACGTCGGCCCGGCGGCGAACCAGGAGAAGAGACCCGAGCAAGCTCAGCGCCTGCAGCAACACCGCGCCGCCGACCATCAACGCCACCGTCTGAAAAACGAAACCGACCTCGCGCTCTCTGATGACTGCGATGACGTAAACGGCGAGACAGAAGGCGCCGCCGTACCAGGCGTAAACGGGGCTGCCGAGCAGTTTGCCCATAGTCAGACTGCCGGGATGCACGCTCGACATTCGCTGCCAATCCCAAGTGCGCTCGATGACCTCGTCGAGCACGCTCCTTGCAGTCTGCCGCGCGCCCCAGATGCCGGTAATGAGCGCGAACGCAATGAATGCGGAAACGGCAAGCACCAGCGGATTATCTTTTGACGACAGCCACGGGATCAGGAGAACCAGCCCGATGATGATTGGCATCAATACCATACGGGCGGGGCCGAGCTCGGTCCACAGATAACGCCGGATTTCTGGGTTTGAAAACATCGTTGAGTGCGGTCGGTGTCTACGCAACTTTCTCACCGCGCATGTGCGCGATGTACGCATCCTGGAGACTCGTATGCAGCGGGGCCAGACCGCAAACTGGCAGACCAATGGAAACCGCATCGGCCAGAATCGAGCTCGCGGTCTCGAGACCGTTGGCGGCGCGAAACACCGCCACGTTTCCGTCGACCTTCAGGTTGGAAACATCGTCTCGGGCGGACAAGAACTCGCCCAGCCTGTGACTGCTTTGCAGCAGCTCAATTCGGAAGGTCATTTTTTCGGCCGCGACGCCGAGCGCCCGGTGCTCGACGATCCGGCCTTCGCGCATGATCAAGATGTCCGTTGCGTAATCCTCCAGCTCAGCCAGGATGTGAGAAGACACGAGCACGGTCATTCCGCCGTCGCGCAGCGCGATCAACAGCTCACTCAACGCTACGCGAGCCTCCGGATCGAGGCCCGAGGCGGGTTCGTCGAGCACCACGAGCTTGGGGTCATGAAGAATGGCCTGGCCGATCCCCAAGCGCTGCTTCAGACCACGGGAGAGCTCTTTGGCGCGCGTATCCAGGTAATCCGCCAGTCCGACGCGACGGGCGGCCGTCTCTGGATCACTGTCGCTGAGACCATGTCGCCGGGCGGCATAAATAAGCGACTGGCGAACGGTCAGATCGCCATACAGCCCGAAGAAATCGGACAGATAACCCATGTTGCGGTGGACCGCACGAGGCGCCTCATGGGTGTCGAATCCGTTGACGCTGATGCTCCCCGACAGCGGCCGCTCGAGTGCGGCGATACAGCGCATCAAGGTGGTTTTGCCGGCGCCATTGGGGCCAACCAGCGCGGTAATGGTCCCCGCTTTAGTCTCAAAGCTTACGTCGTTCAAGGCCCGTAGAGTCGGGTATTCGAATACGAGATGCTCGACGCTGATCATGGCTGTAGTCGCTGACATAACGGCAAAATTACGGCGCGTGACCCGGCATAACGGCGCAGGTTGCTGAAGCCTCGATTCGAGTCCAGGCCGCGATGGCACCAGGACCCTTTTGGTCCCCGCGCCGATGTCCTAGAGAGTAGTCGGAAAAATCTGCAAACGTGCAGAAAAGAGGAGAAAAAAGACGTCAGAGTGTGATGGTCCGGGTTTTGTGGACACCCAGCCGAAGCCAGTCGAGTTAGGCCCGGTAGTCGGACTCTTTAAAGAATTTCGCCGGGCGGTTGTTGCCACGCTGCACCAGGTGCAGCGGGTACCCAGGCAAATCAGAAGGAAAAAGGGGTCCGAGAAGGAAAAAGGCAGGAAAAAGGGGTCAGAGCCGAAATGTTTTTGAAAAAGTGAAAAAGGGGTCAGAGCCGAAATGTTTTCACGTTCCGCGGCGGACCTGAATACCGATATCTGCACTCTACCTTTTCAGTTCTCAAGATAGTCCAATTGCCGCTTGTCGTCCGCCTGTTCCCTTGCTCGCTTGCGCGGCCGACCCGGACCCGCACGCCCCAACCGCCGCGCCATCATCCGGCCAATCTCCGC
>JBFHVA010000343.1:0-3473 GCA_041589735.1 Gammaproteobacteria bacterium
CTGAGCGATGCGGGTGCCTTCCGGCGCCCAGTAGTTGATCATGAACTTCGGCATGCTGGAGTCGGGGAAAAAGAGCTGCTTCACCTGACCGAATCCGATCACCGAAGCAACCAGCAGCGCCGCCATCGACAGCACAGTGATGACGCGCGCGCGAATCGCGGTGCGCAGCAGTCCGCGGAACGCGCGGTTGAATTTGCTTTCTTGTGGCGCCGCGTTCGGATCCGCATTTTTCGGTGAGGGCAGCAGATCGATGCACTGCAGCGGCGTTAGGGTGACCGATACCAGCCAGCTCACCAGCAGCGAGATCCCCACCACGCTGAAGAGCGAAGCGCAATATTCGCCTGCGTTCTCGTCCGACGCCGCGATGGGATAAAACGCCATTACCGCGACCACGGTCGCACCGAGGAGGGGCAGCGACGGCTGCGAGGCGGCTTCGACTGCCGCGGCGACCCGGTCCATGCCCTTCTCCAGCCTTACCACGAAGCCTTCGGCCACGACAATGGCGTTGTCGACCATCATGCCCAGCGCAATGATGAGGGCGCCGAGGGACATGCGCTGCAAATCGATCCCGAGGATCGCCATGATGACGAAGGTGCCGAGTATGGTCGCCGTGAGGGCGACGCCGATGATCATGGAGAGGCGCCAGCCCATGCCGAGGGTTAGAACCACGAGCACAATCAGCAGGGCTTCGGCGAAGCTGATGAGAAAGCCCTTGACCGCCTCGTCAACCACGCTCGACTGCCAGTGGACCCGCTGAATCTCGATACCCACGGGCAATTCGGCCACCAGCTCGCTCAACCTCCGGTCAACCGCGCGCCCCATCTCGACCACGTTGGTGCCCGGGACGTTGCTGATCGCGATGGCGATCGCCGGCTCGCCGTTGAACCGCATCAACGTCGATGGCGGGGTGAAGTAGCCGCTTTGAACCGTGGCGATGTCACGGACCAGGACCAGCTCGGATGAGCGCGCGGCCCCCGTGATGCCCGCCAGGGCCTGGAGGTCGTCGGCGGCCGTCCCCCGAATCGGCAGCTCGGCGATGTCATCGGCGGAGCCGAAGGCGCCGGTCGGTTCGATGCGTAATCGCTGACTCTGCACGTCAACGTGGCCGGCATCGACGACGAAGTTCTGCTGTCTGAGGGTGGCCTCAATGGTCGAAGCGCTGATGCCGAGCTCTGTAAGCTGCGCCTGGGCGGCGTCGATGTAGACCACCCTCTTCTGCGCACCCCAGAGGTCAACCCGCGCAACGCCCTCGACCAGGCCGAGCTCACGCTTCAGATCCTTCGCGTAGCGCTCCATATCGGCATAGCTGAATCCGTCGCCGACCACCGCAAGCACGTGACCGAACACATCGCCAAAGTCGTCGCGCACGATCGGACGCTGCACGCCGGGCGGCAGCTGCGCCTCCAGATCGCGGATCTTTCTTCGCAGCTCGTCCCAGACCTGCGGAATCTCCGTGGAGCTGATGGATGGCTTGATGTTGACGAAGACGATGGACATGCCGGCGCGGGAAAACGACTCGATGTAATCGAGCTGCCGCATCTCCTGAACTTTGAGCTCCACGCGGTCCGTCACTTCCTGCTCCACCTCCGTGGGGCTTGCCCCGGGGTACTGGGTGACGATGACCGCGGTCTTGACGGTGAAATCCGGGTCTTCGAGCTGGCCGAGCGAGAAAAAAGCCGCGATGCCTGCGGCGAAGATCAAAAATGCGCCGAAATAGGTAACCGTGCGATTTTCGACCGCGCGCGCTGCCAGGCTCATGCCGCTACTCCGCTTGTGGTTTCAGCAGCCGCACCGGCTGGCCTTCGCGCAGGTAATGCACACCGGCGGTGGCGATCCACTCGCCTGCATTCAGCCCCTCGGTCACGCGGATGCCGCGCTCCGTCAGATTTTCGGTGGTTACCGCGCGGCTGGAAACGGTCTTGGCATTCTCGTCTATGACCCAAATAAGTGATGCTTTGCCGTCCTCGCCTGCGAACACCGCCGAGACGGGCACCTCGACGCCTTTGGTCATCGCGCCCTCGGGCGGCGTGCCGAAGGCTCTGCCCACCATGCCCGGCAGGATCTTCTGGCCTTGAGGCTGGTCCATGATCAGGGTGACCGGGTAGGTGCGCGTCGTGTTTGAGGCCTCGGTACCGATCTCCTGGACCTCGGCGGGCACCGGCGGCCCCGGTATGGCGTCGAACTCCACCCGCACGTCGCGCACCTGGGGTACCAGCGAGATAAGATTCTCGGGGATGTTTACCACGAACTCGATTCGCGAATCATCGACGATGCGCACGATGGGCTGCCTGGCGCGCACGTCCTCGAAGTTCTTGACATAAGTGTCGACGACGATGCCATCGAACGGAACCTTGAGGGAAGTATCTTCGAGCTGATCTTTTGCCGTCGCGACCGAGGCGCGCAGCGCGGCAACGTTTGCGCGCGCGGAATCACGGTTCTGAATCGCTGTGTCGTAGTCCAGCTGACTCACGAAGTCCGGGTTCTTGGCGCGAACACCTTCGAGTCGCGCGAGATCCGCCTCCGCGCGTTTTTCGACCGCGTGCCCCTGGGCCAGCTGCGCCTGCACGTTTTTCAGCTTGACCTCGAAATCCCGCGGGTCGATGCGCGCGACCACCTGTCCCACTTCGACCTCGTCGCCGACCTTCACCGGAAGCGTGATCAGTGGACCCGAAACGCGGAACGATACCTCGACCTCCTCTGCTGCCCTGGCGCGCCCCGAAAACTTGCGCCCCCTGAGCCCGGAGGTGTCGGCAACCTGCATCGCCCGCACCGGGCGGACGCGGTCTTTTTCCGCGGGCGGGGGCTCGGAGCAGCCCGCGAGCGCGAGAACGGCGAAGGCGGCAAAAAGGGCCGCGGGGCTTAACAATCGGTTCATAGACCGAGCTCCTTCTGCGGGTGGCTCCAGCTTCTTGGCGGTTACGGGGGGGTGTCGTCGAGGTTGATAACCTTATGGAGAGTGAGTGTCAAACCAGGATTGAGAAGCACCGGCGGGACCTACGCGACAACCCTGGAATGGAACCTCCATGGCCGGCGCGCAAACCATACCTTTTTCTCCCCAGCCGGATGGTACGGCGTCGCCTTCCAGTGCTTGCCTGACTCAGATCAAGGCTCTTTGAGTTAGTCGGAAATAAATTGTGCTCAGGTTTCCGGAGTCGCATTGGATCCTTCCGGAGACCGCGGGCGGACCAGTTGTTCCTCCCCCTCGGTAGCTCTGCTGGCCGGCTTTTCTTAATCGACCCCGGGCTAACGCCCGGGGTGGATATTTCCCTGGAATCTCCCCCGGCATTGCTTTGCTCCTTAAGATTGACCCGCCGGGTCTTTAAGATCAGGGTCTTGTTGTCCGCTGTTGCCGGATCGGCGCTCAGCCAATACGCTTCTCGATCCAAATGCCGCCATCGGCGTTGGCTCGGGCGAAGCCTTGAGCCCGATTCGTAACGAAACGACCTTATCCTGACTAGAAGATCGAGGTGAGC
>JBFHVA010000344.1:0-3457 GCA_041589735.1 Gammaproteobacteria bacterium
AGCGCATGATCGAAAATTCAAAGCAAGCCGACAGCAAACTTAACATCATTCCCGCGAAAGAGGGAGCTGTGCGGGATGCATTGATGGCTCCGCCAATGTGTAGATCTAATTTGTCGAGTTTAACGTTCGCGAATTCGGACTTCGTTGCGATTGTATTTTCATGCCGTCATTCCCGAGAAAGCGGGAATGCAGTAAGCTAGTGGAAGCCGGACGGAGTCCGGCATCTTCAAATGTTTTCTCGGTTGTCAGGTTACCCGGATGCGTTTGAGAGCATGAGTTCTGGCCTGCCGCCGGAACCTTTGAGCAACTCGCTTCGCGGGAATGACGGCGGAGGCAAAGCGGAAAACACGTGGGTATTACAATGTTGGTGGAGATTTTTATATATGCCATCTTTTGACGTGGTGTCCGAGCTCGATATGCACGAGGTCAATAACGCGGTGGATCAGGCCAACCGCGAAGTGGCGACGCGCTTCGACTTCAAGGGCACGGATTCAAAATTCAGTCGCGAAGAGACCGTTGTGACGCTGCAGTCCGAGTCGGAGTTTCAGCTCGGACAGATGCTGGATATTCTGCGCGGCAAGCTCAACCGCAGGGGAGTCGATCTCGCGTGCATGAAAGTAGACGAGCCGGAGCAAACGGGCAAGCAGGCGAAGCAGATCGTGACCCTGCGCCAGGGCATCGAAACGGACCTGGCAAAAAAGATGGTGAAAATGATCAAGGACAAGAAGCTCAAGGTACAGGCCCAGATCCAGGGCGAGAAGGTGCGCGTCAGCGGCAAGAAGAAAGACGACCTTCAGCAGGTCATCGCAATGCTCAAAGCCGCCGATATCGAGATGCCGCTGCAGTTCACCAATTTCAGAGACTGATCATAAGTTTTCGACACCGGTGTGCCTCCTCAAACTCTGGCTTCAGACCGGTTGGCTCGGTCGCGTTGCAAATCAGACGACGATTCCCTCGTCGATTCATAATATGTGGGAAACATTAATGAACTCCGGCCTTCAGCCGGAAGGTCTTGTTGGACTGGATTCCCGCGTTCGCGGGAATGACGGTGGAGTTGTCGCGGAAATGACGGTGGAGTTGTAAGGGCGCGTTTGCGGGTGAACCAACGGGAAAAAAATGAGGGGTTTGTGTACTGGATTCCCGCTCCCCGCTTTCGCGGGCACAAGCTTCGCGGGAATGACAACGGAGTGTTAAGAGGAACACTGGCGCAATACGCTTCGCTATTGCGCCCTACGTGTGTTGATCGCCGCATTTCCATTTGCGCTCGGCGCTTTGGCGTGGCAGGTTCGAAGCGGCAATTTGCACAACGGGTGAATAAACT
This sequence comes from Gammaproteobacteria bacterium, assembly GCA_041589735.1. Lineage (GTDB taxonomy): Bacteria > Pseudomonadota > Gammaproteobacteria > HK1 > HK1 > CAMYJH01. The sequence continues at coordinate 1,322 of JBFHVA010000344.1, forward strand.
TTGATGAAAGCCGATTACTGGCATCAGCGCTGGCAGGAGAAAAATATCCCCTTCCACGAGGGGCGCGTCAACGGCTACCTGAAGATTTACTTCGAGCGCCTGAATTGCAGAACGGGCGACCGCGTGTTCGTGCCACTTTGCGGAAAGGCGCTGGACATGAAATGGATCTGCGACCAGGGCTGTGAAGTGCTGGGCGTGGAGCTGAGCCCAATCGCGGTCACGGAATACTTCGATGAAAACGGCATCGAGTACCGCTGCTCGCGGGAAGAACCCTTCGACGTTTTCAGCGGCGGCGGCGCGACGCTGCTTTGCGGCGATCTGTTCGACATGGATCCGGCCCATTTCGAGGGCATCAAGGCCATCTATGACCGCGCCGCGTACATCGCCTTCGATCCGGATCAGCGCCGGCGCTACGCTGAGTTCTTCTGCGCCAAGCTGCCCAAGGGCGCGCCGGTTTTGATGCTGACGCTCGAGTACCCTCAGGGAATCATGGACGGCCCGCCGTTTTCGGTGGGGGAGACGGAGGTGCGCGAGCGCTTCGCCTCGCGTTACCATGTAGAACACCTGGAGACGCGGGACATCATCGAGAACCAGCCGCACTTCCAGCAAAAGGGCCTGCCGGAGCTGCTTGCCCACGCTTTTGTTCTGATCGATCGGTGAAGTCCTTACACAAAGCAAAACCTCCGTGAGCTTTCCACTCGTCTATCACCCGAATTACAGCGCAACGCTTCCGGCCGGCCACCGCTTTCCGATGACTAAGTTTCGCCGGCTCTATGAGCTGCTGCTGGAGTCGGGACTCGTTGTCTTGGAGCATGTGCATGAGCCGCTGCCAGCGAAACGATCATGGCTCGAGCTTGCGCATACGCCGCAATACGTGGAAGGCGTGTGCAGTCGGAGCCTGGATGAAAGCAGCATCCGGCGCATCGGGCTCCCGATGGATGAAAAGGTGGTGCGTCGCAGTCTTGCCGCGGTAGGCGGCACCGTGCTTGCTTCGCGCCTGGCCCTCGATCACGGCATTGCCTGCAATACCGCCGGCGGCAGCCACCACGCATTTTCCGATCACGGTTCGGGCTATTGCGTGTTCAACGACGTAGCGGTGGCGGCGCGGGTTTTGCTGGACGAAGGCCGGGTAAAACGTGTGCTCATTGTCGATCTCGACGTGCACCAGGGCGACGGCACCGCCGAGATTTTTTCAGGCGACCCGGGCGCGTTCACCTTTTCAATCCACTGCGCGGATAACTTCCCCAAGGCCAAGCAGGCAAGCGACCGTGACGTGGCGCTGCCCGCCGGGACCGGCGACGACGAATATCTCACTGTGCTCGAATCCGAGCTGTCGGAATTGCTGCCGGCATATGCGCCCGATCTGGTGCTCTATAACGCGGGCGTGGATCCCCACCGCAATGATCGCCTGGGTAAGCTCGCCTTGAGCGACGAAGGCATTGCGGCGCGCGAGCATTTAGTGCTCAGCCTGTGCCTTGGATCTGGAATACCGGTCGCCTGCGTCGTCGGCGGCGGATACGACATGGACGCGGACGTGATCGCGCGGCGACACATGATCCTGCATCGTGTGGCAGGACTTCTGGTTGAAGATAACGGAGCCTGGCGAGGAAGGCGCGCTACCAGCGAAACTTTCCCCACAGCTCCGGGTGAGCCCAGTGTCTCGGGCTGAGCCAGTCCGGGGTCTGCTTGTAACTCGCGATGTCGAAGCCGTAGAGACGCGCCAGACTGCCGTCCTCTTCAAAACGACTGAGCAGAGTGAGTCCGAAGGCGGACAGCTCCGCGTCTGACCAGATCGTTTCGCCCCTGGGTTCTTTTTCGGTTCCGATTACGACGCAAAGTCGCCGTGTAAGCACATCGCGCAGGCGCGCAATGACGGCGCTGCCGGTCGCGCTGTCGACACGTTCCAGGTAACCGGCCACCAGCCCAAAGTCATAGCAGCGCTCATTTTCGAGCGACAGCAGCCGTTCCGCCGCGCTCTTGGTCTCCACGACTTCCAGCGTGCATTCGGAGTCCGCCTCGGCGTAGTCGCGCAACAGACGCCGGGCGTCGTCTCCAACGGCAATCAGCCTCCTTGGCCGCCAAGCTTGAAGCTGCCGCGTGAGGGGATCGACTGCTTCGCTCATCCAGATCTCCACG
>JBFHVA010000345.1:0-3452 GCA_041589735.1 Gammaproteobacteria bacterium
GCCGGAGACGAAAATATTCTCCTCCTCACCCCCCGGGCGCCGCACCCGCAGTTCGCCGGGCCTTAGAAACGTAAGCAGCGGCGCGTGACGGGGCGCAATACCCACCTCGCCTTCCACCGCCGGGGCGAACACCATCTCGGCGTCGCCTGAAAAGATCTCGTCTTCGGCGCTGACGACTTCGACCCGAATGGTTGATGCCATGTTGCTGTTCCGCTTTTGTACCGTTGTTTTCCAGACCGCCTGATCTAAGGAATCGCGAGCAAGCTCGCTCCGTGTGCGGACTTCGTCTTCTCTCGTTCTTGTCTCTGCTTCCTACGGCCTTTATACCGATTTGGCCTTTTCGCGGACCTCTTCGAGGTTGCCGACCATGTAGAAGGCCTGCTCCGGGTACTCGTCCATCTCGCCGTCGGCGATCGCCTTGAAGCCCTCGATGGTGTCTTTGAGCGGGACATATTTTCCCTTCGACCCGGTGAACACTTCGGCGACGAAGAACGGCTGGGATAAGAAACGTTGAATCTTTCGCGCCCGGGCGACGGCCAGCTTGTCCTCGTCGGAAAGCTCGTCCATACCGAGAATGGCGATGATGTCGCGAAGCTCTTTGTAGCGCTGCAGGATCCCCTGCACCTGGCGCGCCGTATTGTAGTGCTCTTCGCCCACCACCAGGGGATCCAGCTGGCGGCTGGTGGAATCCAGCGGGTCAACCGCGGGGTAGATTCCGAGCTCGGCGATCTGTCGCGAAAGCACCAGGGTCGCATCCAGGTGGGCAAAGGTCGTGGCCGGCGAAGGGTCGGTGAGGTCGTCGGCGGGCACGTAGACCGCCTGAATCGAGGTGATGGATCCGGTCTTGGTGGAAGTGATGCGTTCCTGCAGCACACCCATTTCTTCCGCCAGCGTCGGCTGGTAGCCCACCGCTGACGGCATGCGTCCGAGCAGCGCGGAACATTCCGTGCCGGCCAGTGTGTATCGATAAATGTTATCCACGAAAAACAGCACGTCGCGCCCTTCCTCTCGGAAGAACTCGGCCATGGTGAGACCCGTCAGCCCGACACGCAGGCGGTTTCCCGGAGGCTCGTTCATCTGGCCATAAACCAGCGAAACCTGATCGAGAACGTTTGAGTCCTTCATCTCGTGGTAAAAGTCGTTGCCCTCGCGGGTGCGTTCTCCCACCCCGGCAAATACCGAATAGCCGCTGTGCTCAGCGGCGATGTTTCTGATCAGCTCCATCAACGCCACCGTTTTGCCCACCCCGGCGCCGCCGAACAAGCCAATCTTGCCGCCCTTGTTGAACGGACAGATGAGGTCGATGACCTTGATGCCCGTTTCGAGTATATCGACCTCGGTGGCCTGGTCGACGTACTCCGGCGCTTTGCGGTGAATGGGCCAGGATTCCTCGGCCTCGACCTTGCCCTTGCCGTCCACCGGATCACCGAGCACATCCATGATGCGTCCCAGCGTCTTTTCGCCCACTGGAACGGAGATAGGCGCCCCGGTGTTATCGACCTGGACGCCGCGCTTGAGTCCGTCGCTGGACCCCATGGCGATGGTGCGCACAACGCCGTCACCAATCTGCTGCTGCACTTCCAGCGTGAGCCCGTTCTCGACCTTGAGCGCGTCGTACACCTTCGGAACCGAGTCTCTGGGGAACTGCACGTCGACGACGGCGCCGATGATCTGGACAATGTTTCCGGAACTCATGGATGAAGTCCTCGTAGTTCTCTGCGTTTAATCCTGTGACGCGTGACGCGCGATGCGTGACGCGATCAATCCTTTTCTATACTGCGGCCGCACCGCCGACGATTTCGGCGAGCTCCTGGGTAATCGCCGCCTGGCGCGCCTTGTTATAGGCGAGCTGCAGCTCATCGATCAGGTTGCCGGCGTTATCCGACGCCGCTTTCATCGCCACCATGCGCGCCGCCTGCTCGCTGGCACCGTTCTCCACCACCGCCTGGTAGACGAGGGACTCCACGTAGCGGGTCATCAGCTGATCCAGCGCCTCCTTGGCGTCCGGCTCGTAGATGTAGTCCCAGTAGTGCTTGACCTCCTCTTCCTCGGAAGCCTCTCTCGGCAACAGCTGCTCGATGACGGGCTGCTGGGTCATCGAGTTGACGAAGTTGTTGAAAGCGAGGAAAAGGCGGTCGATCTTCCCCTCGTTGTACGCGTCCAGCATAACCTTGATGGTGCCGATGAGGTCGGCGATCGCCGGCGCGTCGCCGAGATGCGTCGCGGAGGCAACGATTTTCGCGCCGAAGCGTTTGAAGAACATGGACGCCTTGTTACCGACGGTACAAACCTCGATCTCGACATTCTTCTGGCGCCACTTATCCATGTCCTTAATAAGCGCACGAAACAGGTTGCTGTTTAAGCCCCCGCAAAGGCCACGGTCGGTGGAAATGATGATGTAACCGATGCGGTTCACGCTTTCGCGCTCGATAAGATACGGGTGCGTATACTCCAGGTGCGCGGCGGAGCAGTGCGCGATTACGGTCCGCATCTTTTCCGCGTACGGGCGCGCCTTCTGCATGCGATCCTGTGCCTTGCGCATCTTGCTGGCCGCAACCATCTCCATTGCACGCGTTATCTTCTGCGTGTTCTGAATGCTGCGGATTTTTCCGCGAATTTCTTTTGCGCCGGACATTTGTTAATGGGTAGATGGTAGGTAGTAGGTGGTAGATGGGGGTTGGCGTCGGGGCCCATCTACTAACTACTATTTACTATCTACGGTGCTCCTCCAAAAGATTTATTCAGTAAAACCCTGTCAACCAAACTCACCACGTCCCATTCTTTTTGAAGTCATCCACAGCTTCTTTCATCTTTTTCTCGACGTCGTCGCTCCACTCGGGTTTCTCGTTGACGCTTTTCATGAAATCGCTGTACTTCGACTCCATGTGGGCCTGAAGCCCGGATTCGAAATCTCCGGCCTTGGAAAGATCGACGTCGTCCAGGTAGCCGCGGTCCACGGCGAACAAAGATACGGCCATCTGCGCAACGCTCATGGGTGAGTACTGCGGCTGTTTCATCACTTCCATGACCCGCTGTCCTCGCTCGAGCTGCTTTCGCGTGGCCTCGTCCAGGTCGGAGGCGAACTGGGCAAAGGCCGCCAGCTCGCGGTACTGCGCCAAAGCGAGACGCACGCCACCGCCCAGCTTTTTGACGATGGGCGTCTGCGCCGCACCGCCCACCCGGGAAACGGACAGGCCGGCGTTGATGGCGGGACGAATGCCGGCATTGAACAGGTCGGACTCGAGGAAGATCTGCCCGTCGGTAATCGAGATCACGTTGGTGGGCACGAAGGCCGAGACGTCGCCGGCCTGGGTCTCGATGATGGGCAGCGCGGTGAGCGATCCGGTCTTGCCGGTGACCTTGCCGCCGGTCTGCTCCTTGACGTAATCCTCGTTGACCCGAGCGGCGCGCTCCAGCAGGCGCGAGTGCAGGTAAAAGACGTCGCCCGGATA
>JBFHVA010000346.1:0-3441 GCA_041589735.1 Gammaproteobacteria bacterium
CGCAGCGCGTTGAGCGAAGGAATGCGGCTGCTCAAGGGCGTTCCTCAAGACTTAGAAAATCTTATCCTATGGCAAAAAACAATCCGTTTGTCAATAAATGCGCTTTGCCTAATCCTTAGCCGCCATCAAACCCGGAATCCCTCCGGGTGTGAATCGAGCGGAGTAAAATGATGAGCACACGAATCGACACCCTGCACGGCACCCGCGCCCACGGCGAGCGGGTCCACCAGTCCGGCACCGAGCACTTCAAGCGGTTCATGCGCACGGTCGTCTTCTGGCGCGAGCGCGCCCGCCAGCGCCGGGCCCTGAGCCAGCTTTCTGACGCGCTTTTGAAGGACATCGGCGTAAGCCGGGCCGACGCCATGCGAGAGGCCGGCAAAGCCTTCTGGAAGGACTAGCCGGGATGAGGAAGGTGAAGGGATCGGCACCCTTGCGGTGACGCCGGCCGCAAGCGGTGCCGTCCGCGGAGGTGCATCATGATCGACAGCGAAATTGGTCTCATCACCATCGGATTCATGGGGATCCAGACGCGCATGTTGCTCTGGGGGACCGAGTTCACGCTGGTGTTCGCGTAGCTCGCGGCGCTTAACTTTTTCCTGCGTCACTGCTCGGTCGGCTTTCGCGCCTTCACGTTTCTCATTTTCGCGCTCACCATTTCATTCATGTGGATCGGTTTCGCGGGAACGGATATTGGATCCGAGCGCTATTTCCAGGCGCGAAGCTACGCCATCGACCATGGACTATTGCCGCCCCATTGGAATCATGACGCGGCGCCTTATATCGGCAAGCTGCTCGCCACGGCGTCGTTCCTGGGCCACCTGCTGCACGGCGTCGCGATCATCGGCGCCTTCTATATCACCTTCTTTTACAAGTGGCGCGCAATATGCTGACGGGTCCACCCGTATAGCGGATCGAATTCCATCTCTGGCGAACCGGACCAGGGCCGTTATTATTCGGCCCTATGACTCGAGGCAAAACGGGCCACTTCTTTGCCACCCGCTGGCACGGAGAAGCAGATCTTCAGGTGCTTCTGTGGCGGGACGTGCTTGTTGTCGGCACGCTGGTCAACCTGGCGGCAGGCTTCGCGGCGTTCCTCATGCTGTCGCAAAACGTCGCTCCGATATGGGCACTTTCCGTTTATCTTGCGCCGGTCCCTTACAATGTTTTTCTTCTGATGTCCGTGTGGCGTTCGAACCAGTGCACGCCGCTCGTTTCGCTGATCGCCGGACTCTGGTTTGTGCTGGTGCTGATCATTTAATCAGCCCACTATCGCGTATACCATCCCAACGCCATTAGAAGAACGAACCAGAAACAAGAAATGAAACCGGCGGCGCTCAACACCACGCCCACCCGCTCGAGCTACGACATCGTCATTGTCGGCGGCGCCATGTACGGTTCCTCGGTGGCCTGGTTTCTTGCCGATAACCCTGACTTCGACGGTTCTATCCTGGTGGTCGAGCGCGACCCCACTTACGAATTCACCTCCACAGCGCATACCAACAGCTGCATGCGGCAGCAGTTCTCCCGCGAGATCAACGTGCGCGTCTCCCAGTTTGCCGCTGAGTTCGTGAAAAACTTCCGCAAGTTCATGGGCAACGACCCGCGGGTTCCGGACCTCGTATTGCAAAGCTTTGGCTACATGTATCTCGCCGATAACGAAGACTTCGCCAACGTGCTGCGGGAGAACCAGAAGGTTCAGCAGGCGTGCGGCGCGGGCACCAAGATCATGACCGCGGAGGAGATCAAGCGCGACTACCCTTTTTACAACGTCGACGACGTCGTCGCCGGCAGCCATAACCTCGTGGACGAAGGCTATTTCGACGGCAACACTCTGTTCGACTGGTGGCGGCGCTCAGCGCGTGAGAAAGGCGCCGAGTACGTCACCAACGAAGTGGTGACCATGACCCGGAACAGCGCCGGCACCCGTGTAGAAAGCGTCACGCTCAAGTCCGGCGAAGTGATCGCTTGCGGAACGGTGGTCAACGCCTCAGGGCCCCGTGCTATATTGACCGCGCGCATGGCCGGCATCGACATTCCTGTGGAGCCTCGCAAGCGCTACACCTTCATATTCGCCGCCGAGTGCCCCTTGGACCGCGATCTGCCGCTCACCATCGATCCCTCCGGCGTGCACATGCGCACCGACGGGACTTACTACCTGGCCGGGTGTCCGCCCGACGACGACCCGGCGGTGGACTATGACGACTTCGAGCAGGATTTCAGCCTGTGGGAGAACAAGGCCTGGCCGGCCATCGCCAACCGCATCCCCCAGTTCGAGGCCATCAAGCTGATCCGATCCTGGGCCGGTCACTATGCATACAACACCCTGGATCAGAACGCGATCCTCGGCCGGCATACCAAGGTCGAGAATTTCATTTTCGTCAACGGTTTCTCCGGCCACGGCTTCCAGCAGTCTCCGGCCATGGGGCGGGGAACGGCGGAGCTCATCACTTACGGCGAATACCGCTCGCTCGATCTTTCGCCTTTCAACTACGAGCGGATCGAGCGCAACGAACCGTTCAGCGAAAAGGCGATCATCTGAAAGCTCGCGGCAACCTTAAAAGTAGCGAAGGTTCGATATGAAAAAACTCGTGCTGACCGGCGCCGCCGGCCGTCTCGGCTCTTATCTGCGGGAGCCAATGTCCAAGCTCGCTGATCAGCTGGTGTCTTCGGACATCGCCGAGGATATCGGCGCTTTGTATCCCGGCGAGGCCTACGTCCGGGCCGACCTGAGGAAATACGGCGAGATTCACCGTCTGCTGGATGGAGCCGACATGGTGGTCCACTTCGGCGCCTACGGCGACGAGGCGCCGTTCGACACCATCCTCGGCCCCAACATCATCGGCGCCTATAACGTCTGGGAAGCGGCTTACAAAAACGGCCTGCGGCGGGTCGTCTACGCGAGCTCCATTCATGCGGTCGGCATGCATCCCAAGACCGACTTCATTGGGACCGATGCGCGTCACCGGCCGGACACCTATTACGGGTTGGCGAAGTGTTTCGCCGAAGATCTCGCCAGTCTTTACTGGGACAAGCGCGGCCTCGAGGCCGTTTGCCTGCGGATCCTTTCCTGCGCCCAAGTGACCAATGCCCGCGCCCTGGGCACCTGGCTTTCCTATGACGATCTGATTCATCTGGTCGAGCAGGCAATCTCGACGCCAACCACCGGCTTTTCCATCATTTACGGCGTTTCGAATAACGACCGCGTGCCGGTGGATAATTCAAAAGCGAGCTTTCTCGGATACCGGCCCAAAGACAATGCCGAGCAGTTCGCGGAGAAAATCCTCGCTAAGGCGCCGCTTCAGGAGCCCCGCGACCCCGGGCACATGTGTCACGGTGGCCCGTTTGCGTCGGTCGAGCTCGGCGAAAGCGGGGTGGCGACGATGAACATCATCGACGATACGAAGAAAACTTAAGCGGCAAAAAAGGGGTCAGAGCCTGACG
>JBFHVA010000347.1:0-3427 GCA_041589735.1 Gammaproteobacteria bacterium
ACCTCGCCCTCTACCAGACGCATGAGGGGAGAGCGCCCGGTGCGCTGACTCTTGATTCCGAAGCCGCCCCAGCTCAACAGCCCCAGGATCTCCACCATGGCCTCGGGCGCAAGAAACGCGCGATATCGGCCCGGCTTCAAGCGCATGGGCGCGCGGGAAAGCAGGAAAAGGGCTTGTCTCCCATCCACGGCCGATTGGAACAGAGCATTTGCGTCGAAGCTTTGGCCGGCGAGGCTTTGCTTCACGCTCTGGCCGCCGTCATGGATGCTCCAGTCGAAGTTGAAACTGCCTACGGAGTGCCAGTTTCGTTGCCCGGAGGTGTTGGCAAAGCCGGCGCAGTTGTCGCCGCAGGCCCAGATGCCCGTCATGTCGAGGCCGCCAAAGGCATCGGCAATGCAGGTGGTGATTTCGCTCACACCGGGAAGTTGGCCGACATCTTCCCGCGTGCTGTCGTTCAAATCCGAAGCCAGGTTCAGATAGGGATCTTCCGGAAGCATCGCGTGCTGGGCGCGCAGCTCAACAATTGTAGAGCGCAACCGCAAACGATCTGCATTTGGGTCACCGCAAAGATCCATTGCCGCGCTCGACTGACGCTGATTCCAAACCAGGGTCAATCGCAGGCGGGCCTGGCGCACGCGCCCCAGCTGGCGGATCCGTGTGCGGTTATAGCGAATGAAATCCGACGTCTCTCCGCGAAAGTTGAGCAGCGCGACTTCACCGGGTTTTGTCTGCGCGGTGATCTCGTCTGCGAGGGCGAAAAAATAATCCCGCTCAACCACCCCCGAACACCTCCACGTCGCGAAATACACAGGCGGGCGCGGCATGGCCGATCTGCATCAGCTGATTGGGTTCACCTTTTCCGCAATTGAGGGTGCCGAGAACGGCCTCGGTAGAGTTATCCCCGACCTTGTCCAGGTTGCGCCAGAAATTGGCGGACACGCCGCGATAGCCTGGATTTCTCACCAGGCCCTTGAGCTCGCCCTCTTCGATCAGGCAGCCGATCTCGCAGCCGAACTGAAACTTGTTGCGCAAGTGGTCGATGGACCACGAGCGGTTGGTGTCCATGATTACGCCGTCCTCGATGGATGAAACGAGCGCGTCGAGGTCGTGCTCTCCCGGGACCAGGTTGATGTTGCCCATGCGATCGATGGGCGGCCGGTTCCAGCCGCTTGCCCGCGCGCTGGACGCCGCCAGGATACCGGCGCGCAAACAGGAGCTGGCGCTGCCGATGGCACCGACTAAAATGCCGTCCCGGATCAATTCGTGCCGTTCCGTCGGCATGCCATCGTCATCGTAGGCAAAGCTTGCTAGCTCGTTGGGAACTTCCGGGTCAAAGACCACGTTGAGACATTCAGCGCCGTACTGATAGCGTCCGATCATTTCTGGAGTAACGAAGCTGCCTCCGGCGTAGTTGCGCTCGTCGCCGAGGATGCGGTCCAGCTCCAGCGGGTGGCCGATGCTTTCGTGGATTTGAAGCATCATCTGTCCCGGCATCAGCAGTACGTCGGTAGTCCGCGTCGGGCACTCCGGTGCGTCCAGGAGCGCGAGCGCCTCGTTAACGATCCGCTCGCCGTGATCGGCAAACCCGATCGAATCAAGTTGTTCGAGTCCTCCCTGCCTGGCCACGTGGCCGTCGCCGTGGGATCGATGCTGACTTTGCGACCCGTCCCTCGCCACCACTGAAAGTCCGGGACCCATGTAACAGTACGACTGCTCGATGCGACCGCCCGTGCTGGAAAGCAGCAGTGTGTGGAATTCCGCGGTATCGATGGTGGCGGACCAGTCGACAATTTTGTCCAGCGCGCCGGCATTCGTTGCCGCGTGCTTGAGCACCCGGCATGCTTCTCTCGTGAGTGAAAGACAGTCGCCGGCGCTGGGCATACCGCCGGGTGGTCGAGCATCCACCCGCGACCTGGCTCTGGGAATGGGTAACCTTGACGCATCGAACAGTGGAAAGGCGGCCGCGATGCGGGCCCGCTCGCGTGCCTCTTTGAGGGCCAGCGAGAGACCGGCCTCGGACAAATCGCTGCTGGCAGCGTAGCCGGCGCCGCCTCGCTCGACCACCGTCAGCATGGCCCCGAGAACGTGGTCGTCCAGGATGGGCTCGGGCACGTCCCGGCGCACGCTGACCACCAGCCGGCGCTTCTCAACCAGCCTGAGCACGCAATGGCTCATGTCCTGGGCGAGGCGCTCGAAGGTCGTTTCGATGGCGTCGGTTGAGATTCGCGTTCGCATAGCGCGCGGCGGTGGCCTCTTGAGCGATGATTTCCCGGGATACGGAGACGGGCAAGTATAATGCCCACGCAGATATATCTTAGGAAGCTCTATTAAGGACGTACACGGGTGTTTTCAGTCCTTCATTATTATTCCCGGTAAACCCGTTGCCGATCTCAGGTTTCCGTAAGAGGGTACCCGCAGTCCCTAAGAGATTTCAGATTTTCGTTATTCCCGCGGAAGCGGGAATAACGAATTGGAAGCTGCCAGCATTCTGATGATCGAATACGCCGACAGCTGAGCAGGGAAAGGGAATTCAGTACAAAATGACCAAATCGAATTTTCTCGACGCAAGCGTCGAATATCCGTAAGCGATAAACTTCAAGTTGCCGTCATTCCCGCGACGCTTGTCCCGGCGAAAGCGGGGAGCGGGAATCCAATAGACAATCATTTTCATTAAAGGAGGAGTTGAATGGATCTCAAACTCGAAGGAAAACGCGCCATCGTCTGCGCATCCAGCAAGGGTCTGGGCAAGGCCTGCGCCACATCGCTTGCCCGGGAGGGCGCTCACGTGGTCATGAACGGGCGGACGGGATCCACGCTGGAGGAAGCCGCCGACGAAGTGCGCAAGGCAGCCCGCGGCCAGGTTGACGCCATCTGCTGCGACGTCACCACCGAGGAAGGTCGCGCCGTGTTGCTCAAGGCGTGTCCCCACCCGGACATCCTGGTGAACAACGCCGGCGGTCCGCCCGCCGGGGATTTTCGAGAGTGGGGCCTGAAAGAATGGCAGGCGGCGCTCAACGCCAACATGCTCACTCCCATCGAGCTGATCCGCGCCACCGTCGACGGGATGTGCGAGCGCGGCTTCGGGCGCGTCGTCAACATCACCTCCAGCGCGGTGAAGGCACCCATCTCGACATTGGGACTTTCGAACGGTGCGCGCGCCGGCCTAACGGGATTCGTCGCCGGCGTTGCGCGGCAGATTGCCGACAAGGGCGTCACCATCAACGCTATTCTTCCCGGCGCCTTCGATACCGACCGCATGCGATCGAATATCGAGCACGTGGCGAAAAAGACCGGGGGATCTTTCGAGAAAGAATACGAGGCGCGCAAGGCCCGCATCCCGGCAAAGCGTTACGGCGACCCCGCCGAGTTCGGCGAGCTGTGCGCATTTCTCTGCAGCGCTCAGGCGGGTTACATTACCGGCCAGAAC
>JBFHVA010000348.1:0-3360 GCA_041589735.1 Gammaproteobacteria bacterium
CCCAGATTGAAGTTGTGGTGTACCACTCCCTGGTCGTGCGCATATCCCAGCGCATCTGCGAGCTCCGAGCCCCGGCGCACCGTCTCTTCTACGGAAAGCGCCCCTTCTGCAAGGCGCTTCTCGAGATTTTCCCCCTCCACCAGCTCCATGGCGATCCAGGAGTTGCGTGAATCCTCGATATAGTCGTAAACCTGAACGATATTCGGATGAGAAAGGAGTCCCAGCACGCGGGCTTGCTGACGGAAGCGGTGGAGCGTCTCAGCTTCGTCGCTGCGGTGGGAAAATAGCTGTTTCAAAGCGACGGGTCGATCCAGGCGCACATCGCGTGCCCGGTATACGATACCGGTAGCGCCGCGCGCGAACTCCGCCTCCAGAACGTAACGACCGTCCGGACCAACGGCTGCGGTAGGCAATTCCGAGGGCCGGAGGATCAGCATCATTCGCCGGAACCAGGGCTTGGATTGCTCGAAATTGTGTGCGACCCATTGGGAAAATTTGGTCGCGCGGATCTTGAGCCTTTGAACGATGGGGTGATAACGAAGAGAGACCATGTCGATCAGCGATGAATTTCTTAGAACACCATAACCAGTTTCAGACGATCTGATCTAGCTGGTTTTCTCCAACCCGCGCCACAACTCTCGGTGGACCGAAAGGTAACCCCGCCCGGTGTGGGTAATAGTGTCCCGTACCCGCTGGTGGACGCTCGGCAGGCTATAAAATGGCACCGCCGCCCAAGCGTGGTGCTCAGCGTGGTAGGGCATGTTCCAGCTGAGCAGGTGCACCACCGGATTGGAGATCGTGGTTCGGGTATTCACCCGCATATCTGCAACGCAAGGGCAGCCGGTATGCTCAGCAAGCAGGAAGGCGCGCAAAAACGGCTGCCCGAGAAGAGCAGGTATAACCCAGTAGACGAGTAACACGCCGCTTTGGGCCGCGATGGAGGCGATGGCCGCCATCGCGTACAAGGCAAGATGCAGGCGCGCCTCCCTCACAATCATTTCTTGCTTTGTATCCGGGATGAATGTTTCCGTCACTCTGCCCCGGGCATGCCGTATGAGCGTGATAACGCGCTCGCGCCAGTAGGGCAGCCCGGAAAGATGCCTAAGGTACTCGCCTATGGATTCGGGCTTCTTAACGCTGAGCTCTGGGTCGCGTACCGGATCCTGGGTGTAGCGGTGGTGTTCCAGGTGAAATGCGCGAAAAAACTCTCTTGGAAGCAGCAGCAGGAAACCGCAGGCGAAAGCCACTGCGTCGTTCAGGCCGCGTCTTCTGAATGCGGTGGCGTGGATGCATTCATGCAGGGGAGAAAACAGAAAGGTGAGCACCACGCCGTGGAGAATCATCGCCGGAATCGCCCACAGCGTGCCGAGGCTGGCTCCGAGCAGAACACTGGTGCACGCGAGCAGGCCCGCGTGAATCACGAGACGGACCATTCCTTTGACGTCGGAACGCTCGAACAGCTCCGCCGGCACAGCGCCCAGCCTGCCCGTGCGCTCGTTCGGCTCGATCGCTTCGAGAACCTGAGGCTTCGCGCTCATGGAGGTAATGATATATCGGGGCGAAACGCTTCGCCGCCGCTCTGCGCGGGTCGAGGGCACCCAACGCCAGACGGCGCTGATTTGGGCTCAGGATTCGACAAAACGAACGTGGCTTGCATCCCACGCGCCGGGCCAAACTTCCGCGCCGGCGCTTCGCAGCGTGCGCATGCGCCCGATGGGGAGCTCCCTGACCATGAGCATGGGCCCGGGGCCATCGGCGTGGCTCATTAGCGGGATCTCGTTCCACAGCCCGGTCGTTCCCAGGGCGTTGTCGCTGGGAAGGTAGGCCGCCGCTCCGGACCGGTACCCTGCCCGCGGCACGCCCGTTGCCGCAGCACCGATAATGCCCACGGCGCAAACCACCGCATAAAGCTCCGTCGCTCGCGCCCGGGCGCAGCTGAATACGCGGTTATATCCCGCTTCGGTCTCGGTCATGGACGGCACCAGCAGCAAATCCGGCTGCAACGGCGCGAGCCTCGCCGCCAGTGCCGGCAGCTCGATATCGAGGCAAACCAGCGTCGCAACGCGCAAGCCCTCCCATTCGATCACCGTGACCTGGTCACCGGTGGCGAGGTTCCAGCCATCGGGATTCTTCTCCTGGGGTGTCAGGCAGAGCTTGTCCTGGACGATGATTCGTCCGTCGGGAAGCAGCAGGTGGGCTCGATTGACGTGGGGCGGCCTGTCCTCTTGGGCATTTTCGACTTCTACCGGCATGGTGCCGGCCAGCAGACCGATGCCGTGGCGGGCCGGGAGGAGACGAAGCGCTTCCACGGCAGCGGCGGACTGGCTCGCCATCCACGGAATCTCTTCGCTCGGCGACAGATTGCCGGGAGCGAAGGAAAGCCACTGCTCTGCCGCGTACTCAGGCATGACCAGCAGCCGTGCGCCTGCTTTGGCGGCGTTCGCCATCTGCGCGTCAACGTTGGCGGCCCACGCGTCGACGCCGTTGACCGGCACGGCAATGTTGATGACCCAAAGGGCAACGTTCAAGCTAGCTCGAGATTCCACCATCGGCTTTTAAATAAAAAGGGGCGCGGGCATATTCGCCCGCGCCCGATAGTTTAGAGCGCTACTTTTTCAGCTTGGTCCACACCCGGTCACGCAGTTCGCGGGATGCCTTAGAGCAGTCCTTCGACGGGCTCAGGCGGCTCGCGTACTCCGCGGGCATATTCACCGCCGGATCCGACTTGAGACTTGCGTCTAGATACTTGTCCGAGCCGTTGACGGCGTTCATGTAACCTGTGAAGTTGGACGCGATGGCAATATTTTCAGGATCCATCATGAAATTGATGAACGCCTTCGCGTTGTCGATGTTTTTTGCGCCCTTTGGCACCACGAAGTGGTCGCCCCAAAGACCGATGCCCTCCTTGGGATAAAGGTATCTCGCCGTCGGCAGCTTCTCGCACACGCGGTGCGAGGCGCCGTTCCACTGGTGGTGCATCGCAACTTCTCCGGCCACCATGCGGTCGATGGTTCCGGAGGAAGAGTACATGGCGAGCTTAGGCTTCTGTGCTTCCAGCAGGTCGAGGATCTTCTGTCCGTCCTTCGGGTCCTCGGTGCACTTGTCCAGACCGAGGTAATAGGTTGCGGCGTTCCACACCTCCACCTGATCGTTCAAGGCGACAATTTTGCCCACGAGCTCCGGGCGCGGTTCAAAAAACTCTTTCCATGTATTTTCCAGCATGCCTCCCGGGACCTTGGCCGAATCGTAAGTGATCCCGGTGGTGCCCCACATATAGGGCGCCGAATACTCGCTATTCGGATCGAAGGGCGGCGAGTCGTGCGGCTTCATAACGTTTTTGAAGTTAGGTAGCTTTGAGAC
>JBFHVA010000349.1:0-3357 GCA_041589735.1 Gammaproteobacteria bacterium
GGCAACTATTTTGTCCTAGGCGACAATCGAGACAACAGTCGAGACAGTCGTTTCTGGGGCACCGTGCCGGACGAGTTGCTCATCGGCCGGGCCTTTCTGATCTGGATGAGCTGGGACTGGGGCAACGGGATCAAATGGAACCGAGTTGGTGACTCCATTCAGTGATCGTTGATCGGCGGAATGATGGGAGAACGAGATATGAATATCAGTCGACGACAGCGGGGGATGACGTTTTGGAGCCTCTTGTTTGTCCTCGTGGTGCTCGGGTTCGTGTTCCTTGTCTCCCTGAAACTGTTTCCGATATATCTCGAAAGCTTCAAGATCAATCACGCGATTGAGAGCGTCACAAAGGATCCTGGCGTTGGCGATCGATCGAAAGCTGACATTAGAGATACCCTGATCAAGCGTTTTGATATTGACGATGTCAGGCGAATCACGGAAAGGAACTTCAGCCAGTACGTGGACATCGATAAAAAAGGCCAGAGAGTAAGAATTTCGGTCGAATACCGTGCCGAGACTCACCTGGCCGGCAACATCTATTTGGTAGCAGACTTCAAAAAGCGGGCTTCCAACTAACCTCGACACAAGGGAAAATACCACGACTGTTTCACTACGGAAGGTAACTAGTCGAAGCCGTCGCTCTGCAGATAGCGCCGCCACCGCATGTCGAGACCGTCGTCGTGGCCGGTTGCTAGCGCCCGTCGAGGCGAGACCATGCCCTGAAGATGAATGACCCGGGACGACAGCTTCTTCGCCGTCTGGGGTACGTTTTCAAAGACGAGTCTCTATTCGATCGCGCGCTCACTCATCGAAGCGCCGGATCGGGACACAACGAGCGCCTCGAGTTTCTAGGCGATTCCATCATTAACTTCATCATGGCGGAAACTCTGTTTCGCTCCCAGCCGGACGCGCGTGAGGGTCAGCTGACCCGTCTTCGGGCTCTTCTAGTTCGCCGCGACACCCTGGCAACGGTTGCGCGCGAGCTCGAGCTTGGTACGGCGCTTAAACTCGGCGGCGGCGAGCTGAAGAGCGGGGGTCGCGATCGCGACTCGATTCTCGCCGATGCTCTGGAAGCGCTCGTCGGCGCGGTATACATGGACGCCGGCATGGAAAGCTGCCGCGAGCTGGTTGAACGGCTTTTCGCCGAGAAGATCGCCCAGGCGCAGCAACGGCGTGCCGTCAAAGACGCCAAGACCCGCCTGCAGGAGCGCCTCCAGGCAAAGGGATTGCCTCTTCCCAGCTACGAGGTGGTGGAGGTCAAAGGGGCGCCCCATAACCAGGAGTTCCAGGTATTCTGTCGGGTCGCAAGCCTGGATAACCCCACTTGCGGGACAGGCGGTAGTCGCCGAAAAGCGGAACAGGCGGCCGCCCGGCTGGCGCTGGAACAACTGGATGACAGAGGACACTGAATCGACTTTGCGCTGTGGATTTGCCGCCGTCGTCGGCCGGCCGAACGTAGGCAAATCGACCCTCATCAACGCGCTTTTAAAGCGAAAGGTGTCCATCACCTCACCCAAGCCCCAGACCACTCGGCATCGAATTCTTGGAGTCAAGACTTCCGGCGACGCACAAATCGTTTTCGTCGACACCCCCGGAATCAATTACACCGAGACCCGGGCGCTCAACCGCTACATGAATCGGGCGGCCCACAGCGCGATCGAGGACGTGGACGTGGTTATTTTCGTGGTGGAAGCATTGAAATGGACTTCGCAGGATCAGCGCGTGGAAGAGCGCATCGAGGCCTCAAAACGGCCGACGATATTGGTGCTCAACAAGGTGGACCGAGTGCGACCGCGGTCGAAGCTTCTGCCTTTTATCGACGAGCTGGCGAAAGATCACGGATTCGACGAAATCGTTCCGCTATCCGCTCTTCGCGGAGAGAATCTCGAAGCGCTGGAATCCGCCATCAAGAAACGCCTACCCCAGAGCGAGCGGTTGTTCCCTGAGGACGTATTCACCGACCGCGGTGAGCGCTTCATTGCGGCCGAGCTTGTCCGCGAGAAGCTGATGCTGCGCCTGGACCAGGAAGTGCCGTACCGCTTGAGCGTGGAGATAGAAGAAATGGCGGTGCGCAACGACGTGCTGCACATCAGCGCCATTATCTGGGTCGAGCGGCCTGGGCAAAAAGCAATCGTCATCGGGCAAAAAGGCGAGATGATCAAGCAGGTAGGCACGTCGGCGCGACGTGAAATGCAGAAACTGTTTGAGCAGAGGGTAGATCTGCGGCTATGGGTCAAGGTGAAAGACGACTGGTCCGACAACGATCGGGCGCTCGCTTCTCTCGGATATATAGACTGATATACACGGCAAAACCCAAGCCGGTGGAGGCGAATTCAGGATATGAGCGCCGATAACAAGGTCGACCTCCAGCCCGCGTTCGTGCTTCATCAGCGACCCTATCGCGAGTCCAGTCTGCTGCTCGAGGTGTTCGGGATCAGCAGCGGCCGGGTCGGGTTGATTGCAAAGGGTGCGCGAAGGCCAAAATCGCCGTTGCGTGCCCAGCTGACCCCGTTTCGCCCCATTTTGCTCTCCTGGCGGGGCCGCGGCGAACTCGGCCTCGTGGTGGGAGCGGAGCCCGACGGCCCCGCGTTGGTGATTCCGCCCGCCGTCATCGTCAGCGGACTGTACCTGAACGAGCTCTTGGTGCGGCTGCTTCATCGCCACGATCCGCATCCGGAGCTGTTCATTCAATACCGGAGCACGCTCTCAGCCCTGGCCAGGCACGACTGCCCGGTGGAGCAGTCATTGAGAGTCTTCGAGAAGCGCCTGCTCGACGCTGTTGGCTACGGGCTGATGCTCGACCGTACCGCGGGTTCGGGAAAGCCGGTCGAGCCGAACGCACGCTATCGCTACATCACCGACCAAGGTCCGGTGGAAGCCGGGGGCAAAGAACAGGGCGAAGGAGTTCGAGTACAGGGGTCGACGCTGCTGGCGCTCGCCTCGGAGCGGGCGATGGACTCGGCCGCGCTCAGGGAAGCCAAGCAACTCATGCGAACGGCGATCAGTATGCACCTGGAAGGCCGACCACTGGTGTCCCGAACCCTGTACCCAAAAAAGAGCGCGCCTGCCCGCACCGGCGGCGCTGAGCAGGGCGCCTGAGGATCGACGCACTGAGCCTGAAGCCAGACTGCTTTCAACTGCTCAACGCTTAACAAAGCCGACCGCGAACGGCGAGGTTGCCGAACGCGAAGGACCATTTCAGTCGCCGTTGACGACGTCACCCACCGGTTTTCTCTGCGTTTCGTTCGCTTTGGGTGCGGGTTCATCAGCGCTGCGCCGAGTATCTGATTCCGCGGCTCGCGGCATCGGAGCATCCCCTGATGCCGACGCTTGATCCGTTTCCGGCGGACGGGAAGA
>JBFHVA010000350.1:0-3303 GCA_041589735.1 Gammaproteobacteria bacterium
GCGCCTGTAAAACGGCGGCGAGATCGGCGCCGGTCTCGGGATTGTGATCCTCTTTGGGCGACGGCAGCGTCACCACCAGACCGCCGGAGACGGTGTGCGCCAGGCGATGCATGTCGTAGATCTTTGTCGCCAGAAGCAGCTTGCCGATGTTGGAGTACACCGGTTCCGGCTCTACGTTTCCGGCTGGATCCTTGATGTCGTAAACGGAAGCCGCCACGCCGCAGGCAAAGAAGCTCTCCACCGTGGTGATCAGCTCCACCATGGTGTCGCGCAAGGCCGCGTTTTTCTTCATGCAAAGCCCGTTGGCGTCGATCATCAGCGCGCCCGCGCCGATTAGAAGATCGCCGAATCCCGCCCGCGCCCCGATGCAGGTGTGGCGGTGATGGGTGGCGTAGGACTTGGTCAGGAACTCCGAGTGCTCGAACTCGCCGCTCAAGAAAACCCGCTCCCAGGGCACGAACACATGGTCGAACATGCAGACGCCGGTGGACTGCCCGTACTTGCCGCTGAAGATGGCGCCGCTTTCTCCCGGCCGGCCTGCGGGCCGCGCGACGATGGTGAGGCCCTTGGCATCCAGCGGCACCGCGCAGCAGACGGCAAAGTCTTTGTCGTCTTTCGTCATGGCGCGACCGGGCATCACCAGTAGCTCGTGCACGTAGGGCGCCGAGGTGACGATGGCCTTGGTGCCGGAGATGACGATGCCGTCATTTCGCCGCTCCACCACGTGCACGTAGGTGTCGGGGTTCGGCTGCGCGTGGGGCCGCAACGAACGATCTCCCTTGGCATCCGTCATCGCCATGCCGACAGTTAGATCCTTGTCCTGCACCCGATGCATGTACTCGATGAAGCGGGAGTGGTACTCGCTGCCCTTGTCCTGGTCGATGCGATGGGTCGCCTGGAACACCGCGTTGAATCCGTCCATCACCAGGTAGCGCATGGCGCATCCCGTTTCCTGGCAAACCAGACGGGTGTACTCGAGCTTGGCAAGTAGATCGGACGTGTTGCGATTGATGTGCAGGAACCGGTTCACCTGCTTGCCGCTGGTGTGCTGCTCTGCCAGCGCCAGCCCCTTGTATTGTGGATTGAGCGCGTAGTCGTAGGTCACGCCAATGGCGTTGACGCCGGGGCGCAGCATTTCGTCGTCCGCGATGCTCTCCACCCTGCGGCCGTTCACGAACACAGTCGGTTTCAGGCTCCGCAGGGATTCACGGTAGTCGGTGGCGGACATCAGCATCTTTAGTGCTCCAGGCCGGCGGCGGGGCCGGCGAGAGTGCGGTCGAGGCACTTGAGTATATAACAACGACCAAACCGGACTCTGCTGGCGCCGTTTCTGGAAATCGAACCTCAAGAACGCCCGTAAGTTTCCGGTTCGCTGCACATGCCTCCGCGCCAACTATCTTTTTGTCTATGAGCCGCGTACAAACCCGTGAACATAGCGCGGCACACTCGCAGCAATGCGTTGAAGTGCTAAGGGCAGACCGGACAGATCGACTGAGAGGACGACGCTCATGACCACCGACACCGCACTGCGGCCGTGGGAAGCGCTTAAAGCACTGGCCGAGGCTGGAGATGCCGAGCGGCTTGAAAAATTCATGGCCGCCATCGGGCCGAGCGAAGCCTTCAGGGCGCTGCTTCGCCTGAACCCGCAGGAGCAGGAGCGGGTGCTCACGACGCTTTCGCCGGAAGAGGCGGCCGAGCTCATCGAAGAAATTCCCGAAGAGCACGCGGCGGACATCATCGAGCAGCTGGACGCCAAGGACGCGGCCTCCATTCTGAACGAGATGGAAAGCGACGAGCAGGCGGACGTGCTGGCGGAGATGGAGGAGGAAGACGCCGCCGCCATCGTCGCAGAAATGGATCCGGAAGAAGCCGCTGAAGTCGTCGAACTCATTCGCTACCCTCACTTCTCCGCCGGTGGTCTGATGATGACGGAGTACTTCGCCTACCCGGAAACTTTATCCGTAGGCGGGGCGCTGGACGATTTGAGCGAGCGTGCCGATGAGGAGGCCGTCGGTCAGGAAGCGCACGTCTACGTGGTTTCTACCTCAGGCAAGCTGGTGGGGGTGCTGGATCTGCGCGACCTGGTGTTGACCTCGCGGGCCACGTCCCTGGCTAACGTGCTCAAGTCGCCGCTTTACGTAGGCGCGGAAACCGACCTCGACGATCTGGAAGAGTTCTTTGACCGCCACGACTTCCACGCCGTGCCGGTAGTCAATGCGCGCCAGCGTCTTATCGGAATGGTGCGCCGCTCGGCGGTTGAGGAGGCGCTGACGGAACGGGCCGATCAGGACTTTCTGAAGTCTCAGGGCATCATCGGCGGCGACGAAATCCGCACCATGCCGGTGTTGACCCGCGCCAGGCGCAGGCTTTCGTGGCTCAGCCTCAACATCGTGCTCAACATCATAGCCGCCAGCGTGATCGCTTTTTACGAAGACACCTTGCGCGCGGCCATCGCGCTCGCCGTTTTTCTGCCCATCGTCTCCGACATGAGCGGCTGCTCGGGCAACCAGGCGGTTGCGGTCAGCATGCGCGAGCTGTCGCTGGGTATCGTCAAGCCCTTCGAGGCGCTGCGGGTATGGCTGCAGGAGGTATCTGTTGGCGTCATCAATGGAACCGTGCTCGGCTGCCTCATCGCGGGTGCGGCCTGGGCCTGGAAGGGCAATCCCTATCTTGGACTGGTGGTGGGTGGCGCGCTGGCTGCCAACACCGTGATCGCGGTATCCATTGGCGGCACAGTGCCGCTGCTGTTGAAGCGCCTGAACGTGGACCCGGCCGTCGCTTCGGGACCGATACTCACCACCGTCACCGACATGTGCGGGTTCTTCCTGGTGCTCGGCTTTGCCACCATAATGTTGTCGCATATCGCCATGCCGTAAGAGGATCCTGAATGGACGCGAACGTGACGCCGGAGGCCGTTCGCGAATTCTGGTTCGGCGTTCCGAACCCGCTGGACGCAGACATCGAAGAGCGCATCGACTTCTGGTTTGCCGCAGGGCCGGACGTGGACGCGGAGATTAAGGACCGCTTCGCGGGCGCTTTGCGCTTGGCCCTCGAGGGTAAGCTCGACAACTGGAAAGAAACTCCGCCCGACCAGTTGTCTCTTGTGATCGTTCTGGATCAGTTTCCGCGCAACATTCACCGCGGCACGCCTGAGGCCTATTCGGGAGACCAGAAAGCCCACGCCCTTGCTGTCGATGCCGTCGAGCGCGGATCGGACCGTGAGCTTTCAATTCTCGAGCGCGCATTTCTTTATATGCCGCTGCAGCACGCCGAGCACAGCGGCGCCCAGCGGATTTCGGTCCA
>JBFHVA010000351.1:0-3250 GCA_041589735.1 Gammaproteobacteria bacterium
CCCGCGCCACGGAATCCCGCATCTGATCGCTGGCGCCGAGGTAGAAATAGGTGTAGGCAACGAGCTTGAGGGCGAGAATGTCCCGCGGATGCGCAATGAGAATACTTTCCCAGCATCCCGCTGCGCCGGTGAGATCGCCGGCAATCCAGCAGGCGAGCGCATGAAGATGAAGCGTCTCCCGCGGCGTCAGATCATTCTTCTCTGCCAGGGCGCGGGCCGTATCCAGACTCTGACGCGCTTTCGCATCCAGCGCGCGATTACAGAAGTGTTGAAAAAAATAACCCTTGGTGCAGTGGGCAAGGGCGAATTCCGGATCGGCGCCGAGCGCCTGCTTGAGGTGGGCGCCCGTATCCTTTGCAAAATGCAGGTAGGCGTCCATGACCCCGTCGTAGTGGCGGACAGCGTCGGCGCTGGCGGCGGTGACCGGGAGCCCGCGGGCGTCGGCAAAGGTCGTCATGGGGCCTCATCCGGCTTTTCCGTGCGACGCAGATTTCTCGCGCCGCGCAGATTGAACGCCGAATCACTGCGACGCCCTCCAATCGGGCGAAATCGGCTGGAGAAATATTCGAGTGGTCTGAACAAGTGATTACTGGACCGCACGGGCTTCACCTGAGCTCGACTCTTGGCCGCGATGTCGGAGGAATATATCAACTCCATCGCCGATGTTGGTATCGTTTCGCCCCCTATTTACCATTTATCCGCCACCGTTTTCTTCACTCAAACCTTTTTCGCCTGCTCCCTCAGTTTAAATTTCTGAATCTTTCCGGTAGAGGTTTTCGGCAGGGGTCCGAAGACTACGGTCCTGGGCGCCTTGAACTTCGCCATGTTCTTGCGGCAGAAGTCGATGATGTCGGACTCGGTGACATCTTTGGCGCTGTCTTTTAGCGTCACAAAAGCGCACGGAGTCTCGCCCCATTTTTCGTCCGGACGCGCCACCACCGCCGCTTCAAGCACGGCCGGATGACGGTAGAGCGTGTCTTCCACTTCAATGGACGAAATATTTTCACCGCCGGAAATAATGATGTCCTTGGAACGATCTTTGAGCTGGATGTATCCGTCCGGATGCATCACGCCGAGATCGCCTGAATGGAACCAGCCGCCGGCGAAGGACTTCTGCGTCGCCTCCGGGTTCTTCAGATAGCCCTTCATGACGATGTTGCCCCGGAACATGACTTCGCCCATGGTGTTTCCATCGCGAGGCACCGGCATCATGGTTTCCGGATCGATTACATCGAGATCCTCCAGCGCGTGATAAGTCACGCCCTGGCGCGCCTTCATGGACGCCCTTTCGTCCACCGGCAGCTGATCCCATTCGCTTTTCCAGGCGCAGATCACAGCGGGACCGTAGGTTTCGGTGAGTCCGTACACGTGGGTCATGTGAAAGCCCACGGCCTCCATTGCCTTCAGCACGGCCGCCGGCGGCGGCGCCGCCGCCGTCATCACCTCTACCGTGTGGCTGAACTCGCGCCGATCCTCGGGCTTGGCGTTCAGCACGATTCCCAGAACAATGGGCGCACCGCAGAAATGGGTCACGCCGTCATCAGCGATAGCGTCGAATATGGCTTTCGCTTCCACTTTGCGCATGCAGACGCTGGTGCCCGCCACGCACGCCAGGGTCCAGGGATAGCACCAGCCGTTGCAATGAAACATGGGCAGAGTCCACAAGTAGACCGGGTGGCTGCTCATGTTCCATCCGAGAATGTTGCTGATGGCGTTGAGGTAAGCGCCGCGGTGATGGTAGACGACGCCTTTTGGCTTGCCCGTGGTTCCCGAGGTGTAGTTGAGCGAGATCGCCTGCCACTCGTCGTCAGGCAGGCGCCAGTCGAATTCCGGATCGCCCTCGAGCAGAAAGTCTTCGTACTCGCGCGCGCCCAGGCGGTCGCCGCCGGGACCCGCGGGATCATCTACGTCGATGATCAGCGGCGGGTTCTCGAGCCCCGCGAGCGCGTCGGCGATGACGGAAGAAAACTCGGTATCGGTAATCAGCGCCCTGGCTTCGCCGTGCTCCAGGCTGTAGGCAATGGTGGCGGCATCGAGGCGGACATTGAGCGTATTCAGTACAGCGCCAAGCATGGGGACCGCGAAGCTCGCCTCGTAAATTGCGGGTATGTTCGGCGCCATCACGGCGACCGTATCCCCCGCACCGACGCCACGAGCGGCGAGGGCAGAAGCAAGCCGTCGGCAGCGGGAATAGGTTTCCGACCAGCTCGTTCTGCGGCCGTTGTGGATCAGCGCCGGATGGTCGGGGTAAACCGCCGCGGCCCGCCGGATAAAGCTCAAGGGGGATAACGGAACGTAGTTCGCCGGCGTCTTGTCGAGGTCAGTTTCGTAGAAACTGCTCGAGCGCGCATAGTCGGCCATGACAAAAAGGCTCCTCGGACTCAGCTTCCGGCCGGCTGTCGCCGCCGGGTGAACACACGGTTGTGGTGGTTTAAGCTGACGAGCCTACGTAATCCGATACTGAAAACAAGCCTCGCACCGATCCCGGTGCCGGGTGCCGAGAAACACTGGGAGTATGCCCATGGACCAACCTGAAAGCCCCCCGGACCGGATCGCGGAGCTTCGCACCATTGCGATGCCCGCGGACACCAACGCCTATGGAGATATTTTCGGCGGCTGGCTGCTGGCGCAGATGGATCTGGCGGCGGGCAGCTACGCAATCCAGCGGGCCCATGGTCGAGTGGCGACGGTCGGTCTCGAGGCCATGAGCTTTCATCGCCCGGTCTATGTTGGCGATCAGGTGAGCTGCTACTGCCGGGTGGTGCGCGTGGGCAACACATCCATTGCGGTCCACGTGGAAACCTGGGTGCGGCGCTACCGCGAAGGCACGGATGTCAAAAGCCTTAAAGTGACGGAGGGCATTTTCACCTTTGTCGCTCTGAATCCGGACGGCACCAAGCGCAAGTTGCCTGCGATAGAGGTCGAGGCATAATTACCTCGCCGGTCATCTCGTCGGCGTTTGTCGAATGCGAATTCTGCGCTTCGAATACGGCCGCGTTCCTCGTTACTCGTTGCGAGTGGGAGGACGAGAGTACGGAGTGGACGAGAGCGGCTGAAACGAAACCACCGTCGCCAGCAAACGAGGATTGCAGGAGTGCTTCTCCGAATGGAGACGGATTGCCCGAAATAATTTCGATGCACGGCAGCAACTAGGAGCCTTCATGTCGGAGCCACTATGGCGCCCCTCCGCGGAGCGCATCGCCAAATCAAATCTGAAACGTTTCACCGACTACGTCATCGAAAAGCACGG
>JBFHVA010000352.1:0-3228 GCA_041589735.1 Gammaproteobacteria bacterium
CCGAAGCCACGGCAAAGGCCATCAATTTTGGGCTCAAGAACGTCTACTATTTCCCACCGGGCCTTAACGTGTGGCGAACCGCGGGTTATCCCGTTGAAGAGGGTCCGTAGTTGCGGTTACCGAAAATGAAAGCGACTGCGAGGCGTTAATTCAGGAGAAAAAACCTACACGCTTGCACTCCGACTTTGGCTGAGGGAAGAGGATCAGAGCCGAAATGTGAGGCCAAATCTGCTCAGTATGCGGCTCACCTGCTTTGATCGTCGTCCTCAGCGCCGGTACTCATTCCGTCGATCTCCTTGCGCGCCGGGTCTTCGCCGGACGCGAACTCCGGGTATTCATCGCTTACTTGACGCGTTTCCGGATGCGTCTCGATATCAAAGGTGGCGGACGCAGTGTTTGTGGCGCGAAGAGATTCGACGAATTTGCCGTGTTCCTCCATCGGCGCCGCCGCGCGAACCTGCATGCGCCAGAGTGCAAAACCGATGAGCAAGATGTGCACGACGGCCGTGGTCGCGAAGAGCCCGTTAGCTCCCATACCCACAATCGCCTGCGAGGCGATGATGGGGCCGAGCACCGCGCCGGCCCCGTAAACGAGGAGCAGGCCGCTTGAGACCTCGACGAACTCCCTCGGATCGGCAAAGTCGTTGGCATGTGCTACGGCAACGGCATAGAGTGGAAAAGCAAAAAAACCCCACATAGCTGCGAAGGCGTAAATGGAGTAATCGGCGGCAGAGCGGAAAAAGATCATGCCCACCGCTGCCGCCGCCGCGCCCGCGCAGGAGACAATCAAGACCTTGCGCCGATCGGTGCGGTCCGAAAGATGACCGATGGGCCACTGTCCGGCGGCGCCGGCGATAACGGTGATGCTCATGAACACCGCGATGCCGGTTACCCCCATCCCGTTTTGGCTGCCGAACAGCGGCGCCAGCGACCAGAAGGCGCCGCCGGCCATTCCGTGGGCGAAAGATCCGGCGAAGCCTACCGGGGATACGCTGATCAGGTGTCGGACCCGCACCTTGACCTGCTCGATGGGCGCGGGTGCGGCGGCAGCGGTCATGGCTACGGGCACCGCCGCCACCGAAACGAGAATAGAAGAAAGCGCGAACAGCGCAAACTGTGCAGGGTCGCTCAGCGTTACCATCATCTGACCCAACGTGATCACGGTGAGCTGAATAATCAGATATGCCGACATGACCGTGCCGCGGGTTTCGTTGGTGGCGCGCTCGTTGAGCCAGCTCTCGATGACCGCGTAGAGGGCTGCGAAGCAAAAACCGGTGAGGCCGCGCACCAGCCACCAGACCCAGGAATAGGTGTAGACCGCGTGAACAAGAACCGCCGCCGAAGCAATGGCGGCCATGGCGGTAAAGGTGCGGATATGACCGACCCGGCGCACCAGCAGGGGACTCAAAAAACAGCCCGCGGCGAAGCCCAGGTAGTAGGCTGAACCAAGAATGCCTATATCGAGGGTGGAAAAATTTTCAAGATTCGCCCGAATGGGCAGCAGCGTGCCCTGAAGCCCGTTGCCGGTAAGCAGTATGGCGACGCTCAAGAGAAGCGCAGCGACGGGAGCAATGGTTTTTGTCATGTATGATTTATTGACTGTCGCTTTTCGGATGCGGTCATCAGTCAGTAGAGCCGCGAATCAGTCTTCGGACTGAAGTCGGTAATCAAACCTCCCGCCGAAGTCGCTCTTGAGTCTTCCCCGCTCTGGGTGCGATGTCGAACTCCGCGTTGGCGCAGCCTACGGGCGCGGCAGACGGTATTGCAACCCCGTTCTCAGCGCGCTTCCCGCTGGTAGCGGTTCGCATTCGGGCCGAACGGCGGGACCCGACCGACCAGCGATTCGATCAGCGTGAGCTCCGCGTCGGTATGGTTGATTACCGGAGCGGGCCGGATCCGGGTTCCCCGGGGACCACTTGCCAGAATGAAGCGTGGTTCGTCGTGATGCTCGGACTCGATCGTCTCAGCGCTTGATGGATCGGAAAGCGCGGCGAGCTCCGTAGTGCCATAACAGGTACAGACGTAAGTGCGCTCGGGTTCTGTCTCCAGGTACAGACCGGTGCCGCGAATTCCGACGGAAGCGATCGGCGTCTCCACCTGGTGCCGCGATTTTCCGAAAACCGAGAGCAGCTTGCCGGTGAGTAATCTCAGCTGTTCCACAACCAAACCCTCGCCGTCAGTCTCGAGGCGGCTGGAGCTCCGCAACAAAAACGCGTCCTGGCCGATGGCGAAGATTGCCTGGCCGTCGACGTCCGTGGACACCGAGTCCCCGGCTCGGATGACCGTGTTCGTCGAGGCGGTCGCACCATTGACCAGCACACCACCTTGAAGCTGATGGAATGATTGACCCTGCGGCAGCCTGCCGGGCGTCTTCCGCTTGTGGAAGAAAGCCAGGCTGGTGGCGGGGCCGGCAACGAACAGTCCGGCTGAAAGTGCCGCCAGCACCAACCGCCGGCGCGAATCTTCCGGATCGCGTTTAATCACCATGAAACAGCCGAAGTTTCGAAGCGTTGCTTTCGGAGCGGAATTAAATTGGAGTGCTTTTTTCTCTTTAGGAAATTGTCACGCCGCCTCTGGTGACGCGCTGCGGCTCTCAAATTCGGCGAGCATTTCTCGCTCGCGCTCCTTCGCGCACTCCATGGCGCGGCGCTTGATTGGCCCGAAGCCCCGAATGTGCTCGGGTATGCTGGCGATGTCCACCGCCAGCCCGTGATTGTGCACATTCAGGCTCTCGAGCAGCGCGGCGATGGTGGCTTCGTATTCTTCGATCAGCCGCCGCTCGCGTTTTCGCTCTTCGCTGAAGCCGAACACGTCAAGCGCCGTTCCCCGCAGCCGACGCATTTTCGCGAACAATCGAAATATCTTCAGAACCCACGGACCGTAACGCCTTTTCTTCGGCTCCCCGGTGGCGGGATCGCTCTTCGCCAAAATCGGCGGGGCGAGATGAAACTCGATACGGTAGTCACCTTCGAACTGGCTTTGGAGCTTGTTCGCAAATTCGCCGCTGGTGTAGAGCCTCGCCACCTCGTACTCGTCTTTGTAAGCCAGCAGCTTGAAATAGTAACGGGCCACTGCCCTCGCCAGCTCAGAATGACCTTTGACGATCCCGGCTTCCGCATTGCGCACCTTGGCCACCAGGGCCCGATAGCGATTGGCGTAGGCCGAGTCTTGATAGTCGGTTAGAAACGAGGCGCGGTGCTCGATGAGCTCGTCCAGACTCTTCGAACG
>JBFHVA010000353.1:0-3225 GCA_041589735.1 Gammaproteobacteria bacterium
CACCCAGGAGCTTCAGAACGAACGCAATGTGCGCTCCAAGGCCATCGGCAAGGCCAAGGCGGCGGGAGAGGACATCGAGCCGCTGGTGAAAGACGTTTCGCGGCTCGGCGATGCTTTGAAGGAATCCGAGACTCGGCTCGATCAGATCCAGGGGGCGCTCAACGAAATTATTTTGGGTATCCCCAACCTCACCCATGAAACTGTGCCCGTCGGCAAATCTGAAGAGGACAACCGGGAAGAGCGGCGGGTCGGCGAAGCGCCGAGTTTCGATTTCGAGGTGAAAGACCATGTGGATCTCGGCGCAGGGTTGGGTCACATGGATTTCGAGCTGGCCGGCAAGCTGGCGGGCTCGCGTTTCGTCACCTTTTCCGGCCCCATAGCCAAGCTCCACCGGGCGCTGGCGCGATTCATGCTTGATCTGCACGTGAAAGAGCACGGCTACACCGAGATGTACGTGCCGCTTCTGGTCAATCCGGAAACCCTCACCGGTACCGGCCAGCTGCCGAAGTTTGGTGAAGATTTGTTTCACATCGACAGCGCTGATTTATATCTCATTCCCACGGCGGAGGTGCCGGTCACCAACATCGTCAGGGATCGCATCGTCGAGGCCAGAGAACTGCCGCTCAAGTTCGTCAGCCACACGCCGTGCTTTCGCAGTGAGGCCGGCTCTTACGGCAAAGACACCCGAGGGATGCTGCGTCAGCACCAGTTCGAAAAAGTCGAGCTGGTGCACATCGTGCGGCCGCAGGATTCCTACGATGCTCTCGAGGAGCTCACCGCCAATGCGGAAGAAGTGCTGAAACGAATAGAGCTCCCGTACCGGGTGGTGACGCTATGCACCGCCGACATCGGTTTTGGCGCGGCCAAGACTTACGACATCGAGGTATGGATGCCGGCCCAGGATCGCTACCGGGAGATTTCCTCATGCAGCAACTGCGAGGATTTCCAGGCGCGAAGGATGAAAGCACGATGGCGCAATCCGGAAAGCGGAAAGCCCGAGCTGGTGCACACCCTGAACGGGTCGGGCTTGGCGGTCGGTCGCACGCTGATCGCGCTGATGGAAAACTATCAGCAGTTGGATGGCAGTATCCGCATACCGGAGGCACTCAAAAGCTACATGGATGGCGTCGAGCTGATCGTGCCGGATAGGAAGAGCTAAAGGCTCAGTTCGACGATCCGCCTTCGCCGTTCGCTTTCCGCCCTGGCTAAAGGAAGGGGTGCTTGAGGCGCGAAGCATTACCGACTGCCGCAGAGGGCTTCGGCGAGATTTATACCATCATCACCAGCAGCACGATGAAGGCGGCCACCAGCCCCAGCGGGATCAGGGCCGACAGCCACTCCTTGGCGCTTCCCTTGGGACTTTCGGCGATCATCTGTCTCGCCCTCGGAAAGATGACGATCAGCATGATGACGAGGAGAAGCGCCGAGCCGATTTTCATCCAAAGTTCCATTACGGTATTCCCTAGGTTTTTATTTCCAAGGCCCTAAACGACGTGCCCCGGCATGGAGCCGGGGCACTGTAGCCATGCTCTGGTGAGTCAACCTCAATCGTCGCCGCCCATGACTCCAAGAATATGGAGCAGGTGGACGAAGATGTTGAAGATGCTGAGATAAATGCTGACGGTAGCGAGAATGTAATTGGTCTCGCCGCGATCATGCACCATGCGGCTGGTGTCGTAGAGAATAAAGCCACTCATGATGAAGATCACCGCCGCAGAAATCGCCAGCGCCAGCGCGGGAATCTGCAGGAAAATATTTGCCAGCGCCGCCATCAGCACCACCAGGAAGCCGGTGATCAGAAAGCCTCCCATGAAGCTGAAATCCTTACGGGTGGTGAGCGCGTAGCCCGACAACCCGAGGAAGATCACGCCGGTACCGGCGAAGGCCATGCCGACAATCTGCGGCCCGTTGGCCAGCGCAAGATAGGCGCTCAGCAGCGGACCTAAGCTGAAGCCCAGCAGGCCCGTGATGGCGAACACCACGCCGAGCCCTGCGGCGGAGTTCGCGGTCCGCGGAAGCACCAGCCAGATCAGCGCAAACGCACCAATCAAACCCAGCAGATAGGTCATCGGGGGCATGCGCAGCCACACCGAGGCCGCAGCCGTTAATGCGCTGAACAGCAGCGTCATCGAAAGCAGCGTATAGGTATTCCGAATCAGCTTGTTGGTCGCAAGGGCCGACTCAACCGCGCGGGTCCGGACCAGTTCGGGTGTGCTCATCGCTGTCAAAACCTCCTGAAATTAAAGAATTTTTCCACAATCTAAGTATGGGGTCAGACCGCGGATTTTCAACCAAGTTGCGCACGATCATACCTGAGGCGTCCCCCACCGCAAGAAGATGAAGAAAGATTAATCGGGCCGCAGGCAAGGCTGTACCCATGGCAGCTTCCCTCGCAGCCGTGGAATCTGGCGCCATTTCGCCTGCAACTGCGGATTGGGCTATGCTCCTCGGCCCTTGAGGAGAGGTGGCTGAGTGGTCGAAAGCGGCGGTCTTGAAAACCGTTGACCGGCAACGGTCCGGGGGTTCGAATCCCTCCCTCTCCGCCAAACGAGAGCGGCCGGCCGAAGCGCCGGCCGGTGTCGTTTGAGGGCGAGGGGGCTTTGGGTTGGGTTCCGAGTTCGAAAAATCGGCAGGGCGAGACCGGAATAGCGATTGGTTCGGTGAATCTTTTGTCCCGTCGAGCGCCGTCGCCAGGTATTGCGACGTTAGGGTTCTTACGTAGCTGAAACAATTCTTTTCGCTCCGCAATCCGTCTTCTTTGGTGCGCCGGTGGTCTGACAACGCTGTCTTGAACGACGCCCCAGCAATGGATGGAGCCATCCGAGAAAGAGGGCAAATCTTTACCTATTTGTCATATTCCTTCGCCAAGTGCTTGACGACTTTCGCTAATTGGCGCAAGAGGCAACGATGGCCGACCCCCGGGAAAGACAAATCGGCGTTTACTCGGGGCGGAGATGATGTGAAGATCGCCCCGGCTGAGATCGGATTCCGGGTCTGAAAAATTTTCAGGCGGCAGAAATTAGACGGATTCGGTCCAGTCAAACCATCGCTCGCTCATTCGCCAGCGGCACCGTTGGCGGGAGCGGGTTTTTTCTGAAACACAATTGTCGAGCTTTTAAACGCAAGTTTGTGTGGGCACCTGTGTGTGCTCGAAGAATGAGCTGCGCTTCGTCAGGCCAACTACGTCTCCGGCGGGCAAAGAATTCGTGTGACCTGAGTGAATGG
>JBFHVA010000354.1:0-3202 GCA_041589735.1 Gammaproteobacteria bacterium
CCTTGATCTCGTAAATGGCTTTCAGAAGCCCCTTGTTCAGCTCGTCATAGCCTTCCACCTGGCTCACCTGGATGACCACGGGAAAAAAGGCCAGCAGTTCGTCTTTGGCGGCCATCGGAACTTCCTTGAAACTCCTGTCGTTTGTATAAGAGCGCCGCGCGGACACGACGCGTCCGCATGGTAGCGCCGGGCCAGGCGTCTGCCAACCGAGTGGCTCAGATAGAGAAAAGAGTGAAGTTGACGGATGGAAGCCGCGACCCCCCGGCATCGCAGGATCTCCGAACCGCCCTGCACGCGCAGCAGGGCGGCCGTCTGATTCGACCCGCCGCGGTCGCGACAGCAGCCGCAGCGCCGTCCTCGCAATTCCGGCCTCAGGCGGCTCGGAGCTCGGAGCGCGTTCCCTTCCAGGCAAGCACGAAGGGGACGAGAAACGCAAGGTCCGCCCACGCGAATGGTATCCACATGGCCGGGATCCCACCGCTCATGTCGTAGTAGAACACCAGGCCACAATAGGACATCTTCAGGCCGCAGCCATACGGAATCAGCTCTCGATATTTCAGCGGGTCGCTGGCCACTTTGAAAAACATCACAGCGAAGACGACCAGCAGCAGCGCAGGAAACTGAACATAGCCCAGATGATTCGGAGGTTCGACAGCAAACATTTCAAAAATCTGGAGCGGAAGTGTTAAAAAGGCGAGCCCAAGCAACCCCTCGTATATCCCCGCAACAACAAACAGCGCTTTAACCAAACTTGTACTCATTTGTAACCCTCCCCTGCTTCGACGATGCGCGATGCGCCTCGCGAAGCTTCCCCAAAAAATGATTCTTCCGCCGTTTAGTCTCGGCTTCGTTGTATAGCTCGCCGGCAAGCCAGCGAAACCGGCTTTCCAGTTCCGCAACCGTCATGTTTTCCGGCTGGAAATTCACGTCGAAAAGCGTGCAAAGTTCCCACGCTTCCTCGTTCAGAAGCCGCCCTTCCCGCTTCAGTCGCTCGTACAGCGGCGTGCCCGGAAATGGTGTCTGCACCGTGATCTGCACTTCGTGCAGTCCGCTTTGTCGCACGAAGTCGAGCACGTTGCGGAAGCTCTTCGTATCAGTACCGTCCAGACCAAGAATGAAGCAGCCATTGACGCTGATGCCATAGCTCTGGATCTTGTCCACGGCCGCGAGGTAGGTATCGTACTGCTTCGCTTTCCAGTCGGATTTTTTTTCAAGACCGTGAAGCGCCAGTCGAGAAGGACTTTCGAATCCAATCAGAATCTGCGCGCATCCGCTGTCGCGCATGAGCGCCAACAATTCGTCATCGCGGGCGACGGAGACATCGGTCTCGGTGAACCATCGAATCTTCTTCTTCGATAGCGCGCGCAGGAGCTCTTTGCTGTGGCGCTTGTTAACGAAGGTATTGTCATCCGCAAATTCTATGAACGGTCTCGTCCAGAAGGACTTGATGCGCTCGATTTCCGCCAGAACCTTTTCTACGGGCTTGATACGATAAATGGGCGAAAGACGAATCGACGCAGCGCAGAATTCACAGTTGAAAGGACACCCCCGCGTGGTTTGCACCGTCAGCCGGTTGTAGCGCTCATGCTCCAGCAGCTCGAATCTGGGCATCGGCGCGTTGGAAAGGTCGAACGTTCTGGAACGGCTGTCGTAGACTGGTTTCAACCGCCGGTGCTTAAGATCGTCAATCAGCGTCGGCCAGCTCGGTTCCCCTTCCCCGACGACCACGCAGTCCGCGTGCCTTTTCGCCTCCTCCGGTCTGGCGGTGACGTGCAGGCCGCCAAGAATCACCGTGGTGCCGGTCGCCCGATAACGATCGGCCAGCGCGTAGGCCTGCTTGATTTGCGCTGAGAAGGACGAGATCGCGACCGCGTCGAATTCTCCCGGCAGATCGTCGCCATCATTGAAGTCCTCGACTTCGACGTATTCGAGGTCGACATCTTCGGGCGTCAAACCCGCGAGCGTTATCAGTCCGAGGCTGGGAAGCGAGGCAATTACCTTATTGCGCTCGACAAACCCCGGGAGCGTCAAACCGAGCTTGGTCAGCTCCTCGTTGTGAGCGCGAACCCCGCTCATCGCAATCAGGCCCAGCTTCATGCCGACCCCCAGGCGAACACGATGGGCATGATGCCGGTCAAAACGGCGATGACCGGGATGGGAAACAGGTGGCGAAAAGGTTTTCTCCATGCGGTCAGAAAGCAGCAAAGCGGCATGGAGATCACCCCAATCACAAAGCCGGCGGACGCCACTTTGACGAGAGGAATCTCGAAGGCGACGATGCCGAGGGTGAAACCGAACATGAGATTGAGAAAGCCCAGACCGAAGAAGGAGATGTGACCCAGACGCATCATCCTGCGACGAAACGAGCTATAGCCGCCCGCCCATCCTTCTTCGTGAAAGAAAAGACCGATCACCGCTCCCGACAAAACGCCGAGAAGCATGGCAACCCAGCCAATCATGACATGGAATTCACTCATCGGTATTTCGTGTTCGGCGCTCTGTCAGTCTGCTGCCTTTCTACCGCAACAATCCTGATATGTGCTGGTAGATAAATTCAGCCGCGTCGTCTCGATCGCGGCTCGAGATTGAAACTAAAAGCCGATTGCCAACTTCGGGTCGACTTTGCGAAGATGCCTTTGCTGCAGTCTTCAGCATAGTTCAAAAAACAGCTTTAAATCGGCCATGGAAGCCAATTGAAAGCGAGCTGTAAGCGGGCTCTCTAGGTCTGTATTTACAGTGCGAAATCGAGGCCGGGTGATTGGGAAGACTTCCTGATAGACCGACGTTCCTCAAAGTCTGCGCGCACGCGGCAGCCGCGTACCTTGTCCTCGCGACGGCGGCGATCTCAGAAGCCGAGTTGGCCGGTCTGACCTGGACCGAGCCCATCGAGGTGGCCTCGGGCGGCGGGCACAAGGGACCGTGGCGCATGAACGCGTCCGAATTTCACTACGTCGACGACCCCACCGTCGCCATCAACGAGAAAGGACTCATCGGCGTCGCTTTCGCCGATCTTCTCCACCACGACATTTACTTTCAGGCCGTCAGTCCGAGCGGCAGCCGTCGGCTAGAGCAGGCGGTGAACGTTTCCAACAGCCCGAAGATATTTTCCTGGCTGCCGCGGGTGGTGATCAGCGACGACGATCCGTTGCAGGTTTACGTGCTGTGGCAGGAAATCGTTTTCTCCGGCGGCTCCCACGGCGGC
>JBFHVA010000355.1:0-3183 GCA_041589735.1 Gammaproteobacteria bacterium
GGGTAAGCGGTGGTCCAGCCCGCCGGGCCTTCGCTCCGTGGTGGATTACATCGTGTGAGTCTGGCGCTCGGATTGCAGGGCCGCGGCGAGATATTTTTCGATCTTGTTCCGGGTCTGACCTTTGTCCAGATCGCTGAACTGAACGCCGATGCCGGAAGTGCGATTACCCTGCGCGCCTTTGGGCGTGATCCAGACGATGCGCCCCGCTATGGGCATCTTCTCTTTGTCGTCCATGAGACTGACCAGCATGAAGACTTCGTCGCCGAGTCGATACGCTTTTGAGGTAGGGATAAACAAACCACCGTTCTTCACAAACGGCATATAGGACGCGTAGAGGGCGCTCTTGTCCCGAATGGTTAAAGACAAAATGCCTGGTTTTGCCGCCAAACTCGCTCTCCTGCGTTGTACTCAATGACACGTCACGAACACGCTTCACCGGCTGCCGCGAAGCGGATGGCGACATCCTCCAACAGCAGCTGCGGGTTGAAGCTGGTCTGCCGGGCACAGAGCCAGCGGAGCTCCAGGCAGACGTCCAGCAGCGCGAATAATCGAATTAAGTCTAGTCGCCGTGCTACGGGTTGCATAGCTTGGCGCAGGTCCTCATGGGTCAGAAGGCCCGGGTTTTCGCCGGTTTTGAGACGTATTAGATCCATCGTGAGGGTCGTCAGCCAGCGCCCCGTTTCCGGCACCGCCTTTCCCCGCCAGCCGTAGGCCACCGCCACCGGGTCCGCGCCCTCCGTCACCAGAGCGGTCAAATCCCGGAACAACTCCGAGCGCGCTTCCGCGCCCCCCTCCTCGGCGATCTCCAGGGCGCCGAAGGGCGCACCGTCGGCAAGCCTGAGCAGGGTCTTTGCAGGCGATTCTGGCGGCAGCCGCGAATCGAGCCAGGGCAGCGCGCGGGATGCGGGCGGCAGGGGAAATTCGAGCATCTGGCAGCGGCTGCGGATAGTCGCCGGCAGCAGCCCGCTTTCGTGGGCAACCAGAATGAAGATCGCCGCCCCCGGTGGCTCCTCCAGGGTTTTCAGCAGGGTATTTGCCGCCGGCCGGGTCATGAGCTCCGCCGGACTTACCACCACTACTTTGTAGCCGCCGTATTGTGTGGTGAGCCAGACGTGTTCGATGAGGGCCCGAATCTGCTCGATGCCTATGGTCAGCTTGTCTTCCGCAGGAGAAACGGCGAGAAAATCCGGGTGATTTCCGGAAGCCATCAGTCGGCACCCGCGGCACTTGCCACAAGGTTTGGCATCCGCCTCGCAAAGCAGCACCGAGGACAGTCTTGACGCGAACTCTCCTTTGCCTACCCCCCTTCCCCCCCGAAGCATCAGCGCGTGGGGAAGGCGCGCGCTTTGCCGCATCGCGTCGATGCGCTGCCACTGTGTTTCATGCCAAGGCAAAGACTCAATCATTGTAAAGAGTCGAGGATCTTGAGGATCTGTTGGCGGACCGAATCCTGCCCGGCGCTGGCGTCGATAATGCGGTAGCGTTTCGGCGCGACGCTCGCGCGCGCAAGATAACTTTCTCGCACCCGGTTAAAGAAAGCCATGCCTTCCTGTTCGAAACGATCCTTGTCGCTGCGCAACGCTGCGCGGGACAGGCCCGCTTTCGGATCGATGTCCAGAAGAATCACCAGATCGGGCCTTAAGTTTCCCTGCACCCAGTCCTCGAGGGCAGCGATGCGCGCAGGATCGATGCCGCGCCCGCCACCCTGGTAAGCGTAGGTGGCGTCGGTAAAGCGATCGCAAAGCACCCACTGTCCGGCCTCGAGTGAAGGGCGGATCACCTTAGCCAGGTGCTCTGCGCGGGCGGCAAACACCAGCAGCAGCTCGGTGTCCGCGTCCATGCCCAGATTGCCGGGGTCGAGCAGCAGTCCCCGCAGCGTCTCGCTCAACGGCGCACCCCCCGGCTCCCGGGTCACCCGGACGTTAACTCCGCGCGCTTCGAGGTGCGCACGCATGGCTTCGATTTGGCTGCTTTTTCCGGCCCCCTCTACTCCCTCCACGGTGATAAATCGGCCACGCTTGTTGGAGCCCGACATGCGCTATCCACCCTGCTTCTTGCCACCACTTTTGCGTCGAAGCTGGTAGCGCGTTACGGCTTGGTTATGCTCTTCGTAGGTGGCGGAAAAGTGATGGCTGCCGTCGCCCTTGGCCACGAAGTAGAGCGAGCCGTCGACAACCGGGTGCATGACGGCGTCGATGGAGGCGGTGCCTGGATTCGCGATCGGCGTGGGCGGCAGACCCTTGCGCGTATAGGTGTTATAAGGCGTGTCCCGATCCAGATCCCGTCGTCTCAGGTTACCGTCGAAAGCAGTGCCGATGCCGTAGATCACCGTAGGGTCGGTTTGCAGCCGCATGCCTCTTCTTAAGCGCTCGACGAAGACCCCGGCAATCCGTCCGCGTTCATCGGGAACCGCGGTTTCTTTCTCCACGATAGAGGCAAGAATCAGAGCGTCGTAAGGAGTGTCAAACGGGAGCCCGGCGTTACGGCGGCGCCAGGCCTTGTCGAGATAATCCTCCATCGCCCTGTAGGCACGGATCAAAAAGGCCGCGTCGGTAGTTCCCTTGGGAAAGTGATAAGTATCCGGGAGAAACCGCCCCTCGGGGTGCATATCGGGAAAACCGATCTTCGCCATGATGTTTTCCGGCGCAACGTCATTGAGTGTTGTTTTAAGGATCGGCGCACTTCGAACCGCTTCAAGCAATTCGCGGAATGTCCAGCCTTCGACGATAGTGAGCGAGCGCTGGTACACGCGTCCGGAAACAAACATTTCCAGCAGCCCGGCCGCGCTCAGGCCCGGCGACAATTGATATTCGCCTGCTTGGATCATCGAGGCCGTGCCGTTCAGTCGCGCGTGCCAGACCAGGAACACCGGGCGCTCGAGTACGCGCATTCGCGTGAGGTCTCGCGTCACTCCAACCAGGCTTTGCCCCGGCCGGATCTCGTACATGATCGGCTCATTCAGATTCAGCTTTGACGCGAGCGCGTTATCCATCTCGACTTTCAGCCAGAACGCCGTAGCGCCGATGCAAACCAGCAGGCCCACCACGATCCAGATAATGATGGCAGGACGAATTTTCATATTTGAGAGTGATCGCCGGCCAGAGATCGACCGGTCTGAACGACGCGCAAATTTTTATTTCGGTTTATCACGACGACTTTTCCGCGCTCAATCCTGGGTAATCA
>JBFHVA010000356.1:0-3169 GCA_041589735.1 Gammaproteobacteria bacterium
CACGCGTCAAACGAACGAAATTGACCGTCATTCCCGCGAAAGCGGGAATCCAGTAAACACAAATTTCAATTGGATACCTTTACGCTTGAGAAGGCTTGCGGGGCGCGCTCGAGCACCTTACATGTCGATTACTGCCAGAGAAGGAGTAAGTACATCCTCCACGGTTTCGATATCCGGTGTGAATCTGGATGATTTCGAAATCATCGAACTGTCCGCGAATCTTCAACGCTTGATTCGCCCTGCTCCGCCCGTCGGGCGATGGCCTTGGTTAAGCCGGCGAAAAGAAAGCTGTGGAACGGCCACAGCGCATACCAGTAGAGCAGTCCCCAGACCCCTGCCGGATGCCAGTAGGCGGTGGCGCGGATTCGGCTTCCTGCGCCTTTCTGTTCGATCTCGAATTCCAGCACACCAGCGCCAGGCGCGCGCATCTCCATCAGCAGCGTGAGCCGTTCATTCGGCGTTAGACCGATGACGCGCCAACCGTCGAACACGTCGCCCACGCGAAGCTTCGTTGGGTGACGGCGCCGGCGCCGCATGGCCGTTCCGCCAAGGCACCAGTCGATAAGCCGGCGGACTCGCCAAAGCCAATTGGCGTAGATGAAGTCGCCGTCCCTACCGATGAGCAGGATCTGCCTCCACAGCGCATCGACTGATGCCAGGGAATCCGCATGGTCGCCAACCCGCTTGGCATAGAAGCCGTAATTCGGGTTCCAGTCACGGCAGGCGAGGGATCCTTCCACCCAACGCGTGGCGACCGCGTGCTTTTTCTCCGTCTCAAGCGCCGCCTCTGCGGATTCTCGGAACGTGAGCAGGCGCTGAGGGATCAGTTTCCGGATCGCTGCATCGTCAGCGATGAAGTCGTGGGCCAGCCCTTCGATCAGCGCTCCGGCGATGTTCGTCGGCACGGATGTGATCAGGCGCAGCCAGTAACCGGATAACTTCGGCGTCAGCACGGGAACGTCGATGATGATCGGCCGTTTTCCGACCAGCTCGCCGTAGATGAGCATCATCTCCTCGTAGGTGCATACATCCGGTCCCGCGACTTCGTATATGGGATCGTCCCGCAACGGCGTCTCGGCCACGCCGATCAGATAGGTAAGCAGGTTTTCAAGCGCGATGGGCGTGGAACGCGAGCGCACCCATCGCGGCGTAATCATGATGGGGAGATAATTCACCAGGTCCCGCATCACTTCCCAGGCGGCGGACCCCGGACCCACGATCATTCCCGCACGGATTTCCACCACCTGGCAATCCGCCTGGCGAAGAATATCGCCGGAATCGAGTCGCGCCTTTAAATGCTGCGACTGCGGATTTTCAGGCGTCAGGCCGCCCAGGTAGACAATTCGACCAAGACCGGTGGCATTCGCCGCCTCGACGAAATTGCGCGCCCCCTGCCGCTCGAGTGCCGCAAAGTCGCCGCCTGCCCCCATGCAGTGCACCAGGTAAAAGGCAACATCTCTGCTGTTGAGCACGCGCTCGAGTGACACCTTGTCCAGAATATCCGCTTGGAGGAGCTCCACGCTCCCCCACTCCCGCGCGGCAAGCACCTCGGTGTTGCGGGCGGTGGCGCGCACTTCAAAGCCTTCAGCCACGAGACGGGGGACGAGGTTGGTTCCGATATAACCGCTGGCACCGACGACTACCGCGCGTCGACCCCAAGAGGTGACCTCGCTTCTCGATTCCCCCTCCTCTAATCTCATCGCAGCGGAATTAATTTTGAAGTGAGTTTAAAGTTTAAGCTCAGCTCTCAGATTCTCTGATCTCGCCGGGGGCCTGCTGTACAGATTTACGATCATACCGTCTGACCTTTAGCCATGTTTTTACCAATATGATCTGGCGAAAGCTTTTTACGCTTGGAATTCCGCTTGCGGCAATGCTGATCGGTTTGCCGCTAGCGGGCATCGTGCTCGCCGGCCACCCGCTTGCACCCTACCTGGCTTTCCCCCCGGTTACGACCTTCGTCACCCACGCGCCGTTTTCCTGGAGCGTGTTCATCACCCTGGCGGTGCTGGTGCTGGCTTGCGTGACGCCGTTTGTCTATTACCTCATTCGCAGCAAACCATCACCGCTCGAAGCGACACCCCAGCAGCAAAATTTCAAGTGGTGGGCCTGGCTCGGCATGATTATCTTGGCGTTCGCCTGGGGACTCGCCTGGAACCGATTTGAGTGGTTCGAGCGGTTTCAGGAGTACACCTTCACCCCCATTTGGATCGGCTATGTCATTTTGGTCAACGGTATAACCCTGAAGCGGACGGGCCGCTGCATGCTCGTTAACCGTCCAGGGCATCTGCTCGCACTGTTCTTCTTAAGCGCTGCTTTCTGGTGGTTCTTCGAATACCTCAATCGCTTCGTGCAAAACTGGCACTACATAGGCCTCGCTGAGCTTGGCCCGTGGGCGTATTTCTGGCAGGCAACGCTGCCATTTTCCACGGTCCTGCCCGCGGTGTTGAGCACCAGGGATTGCCTGACATCTTTTCCGCGGCTTAGCGCCGGCTTATTGCACGCCCCGTCAATCCGCGTGCGCGCACCCAAGAGGCTTGCAATCCTGACGCTTCTGGTGGCCGGCCTCGGGCTTTCCGCAATCGGCGTCTGGCCGGAGCATCTGTATCCGCTGCTCTGGCTCGCTCCGCTGCTGATCATCACTTCACTGCAAGTCATGAACGGCGAACGCACTCTCTTCCATCCGTTGGCCGATGGCGACTGGCGTGACCTCTGGCTGGCGGCTCTGGCGGCGCTCATATGCGGGTTCTTCTGGGAACTCTGGAACTACAAGAGTCTGGCCCACTGGGAGTACTCAATCCCATATGTTGACCGATTCGAACTGTTCCACATGCCGCTATTGGGCTATGCCGGCTATCTGCCCTTCGGTCTAGAGTGCCTCGCCGTCGCCAGCCTCCTCGGCCGGAGGAGTACGAGCTAGCCCTTGTCTCTGGGGACAGGCAAAAGGCCTTACGCGGCATTATTTCGCACGGGTGGCTTCGCACACTTCAACCATCGCCTCGTTTCCGCGCAGATCCCAAACCGTAAAAAGCGTGAAAATTGTTGCGAACATGTGACATGAGCGCTGGTCAGGTGCAGTCGAGACACCGAAGCGGGATGTTCCAGCTTCCGGCAAGAAATCGCACCCTCGTCGAAATTGACCTGCGTTAACGCGCGAAATCGTCGAAGG
>JBFHVA010000357.1:0-3113 GCA_041589735.1 Gammaproteobacteria bacterium
GAGCTTCGCGCCCAGGCGACCGTCGGCCGCCAGCGCGTCGATGCGAAAGCCGCGCGCTTTGACCAGCGCAAACTCGGCGGCGACGAAAAAGCCATTGGCCAGCAGCAAAAGCACAATGGCGGTAACCGTCCCAAAGGCGGTGTCCACGGGCAGCCTCCCTGAATGTATTCCCTGTCAGGAAAACGATCGTATCATGTGCCCACTCAAATACATGCAACTGAATGCGCGACATTGGATTCGCAGGGACGCGAGCTTCTCCCGGGGCAACGCTCCTGCCCAATAACCCGGCCATATGTACTCGAGGGATTTCCCATGATTCGAGCGATGTTATACGACACCAAGAGCGCCGAGACGGTGTCCGGAGACGAGCGTCTGATCGAGACCTGGAAGGACAGCCCGGACAAGCTCATCTTTGTAGACCTGTTCGAGGTTCCGCCGGAAAAAGAGCGAGAGTTGCTGGAGAAGGAATTCAATCTGCATCCCCTGGCTGTCCAGGACGCTACGCGCGACCGGCATCCGCCAAAAATTGAGCGCTTCGATGATTATCTGTTTTTAATTTTCAAGGGGTTGCATACGGACTCGACGCTGGATGAATTCAAGGCCATCCAGATTTGTATCTTTCTGGGCAATCGTTTTCTGGTTACCCGCCATACGGGTCTTTCTCCAAGCGTCGACTGGGTTTGGGATCAGCTTACGGAAGCGCCGACGAATTTCGAGCGCGGGACGAAGGGAGTCGCGTTAAAGCTCATGGATCGAATCGTGCGCAGATTCGTGCCCATACTGCTGGCGCTGGAAGTAAGACTTGACGAAATCGAGCACGAGTTATTCGAACAGCCGCGGGATGCGCTGATGGGCGAACTGTCAGGCTACAAGGCGAATCTTAAACGCATGCTTCGATATTTCACCTACCATGAGCAAATGCTCGCGCAGATTCGCGCGTACCCAGAACCTTATTTTGGCAAGGAGCACCGTCACGAGCTGAATGACATCTACGAGCAGCTCGAGCGTAGTATGAGTCTTGCCAGTCTTTACCACGAGATTGCCTCGGATTTGATTGACGGCTACCTTGCGCTCGCTTCCCACCGGTTGAACAAGGTGATGCAGGTGTTGACGATTATCACTGTTATTTTCGTGCCGCTGAGTTTTCTCGCGGGAATCTACGGTATGAATTTCGAGTTCATTCCTGAGCTGGGTTTCAAATATTCGTACTTCATTCTCCTCGGTGTGATGGCAACCATTGTGTTCGTTCAGCTCATTCTGTTCCGAAAAAGGAAGTGGCTATGACAGCAATGTCCACCCGTCGCCTTTGCGCCACTGGCGTTGCCCTGGCGGCCCTGGTTTTCGCTGGTTCCACCGCAGCCCAGCAGAGCCCCGCGCCGCCGTTGCCCGATCCTGGGGCCCTGAGCGCAAGCTGGTGGGACTACTTCGACGCGGAAGGTGACGCGCTCGCCACGCGGGCTCAAAGCTTCGAAAGGCGTCTTAACGAAGTGGAGGCGGCTTGGAGTGCCCAAGGCTCCGAACCGTTTCCAGCCGGCAAAGTATTGATCGATGAGATCCGTCAGCTTCTTGATCGTTACATCAAGCTCAAGGGCGAAACCATTCCGGATCCGCCGGCTAGCGGAAAAATCCGCGAAGAATATTCCATTACCGCCTTGCAACAGCTCGCAGCGAGTCGTCGTGAAGTCCAGCTCGAGCTCGAGCTTCAGCAAGATGAAGTCACGCGCCAACAAGAAGCACTGAAGACGGCGCTGGGTGCGGTCAACGATCACAAGGCTGCCTACCTCGCGCTTCCGGCAAGCTCGCCCGAGCGATTATCCATGGGACTGACGCTCATCCGGGATCGGTTCGAGCTGGCCACCGGGCAGCAGGTGCATCGCCTGCGCAAGGCACGCATGCAAAACCAGCAGGCCGTGGCCACGCACCTGGACAACGAGGTTGAGGCGGCGCGTGAGCGCCTCAAGGCAGATGCGGCGGACGTTCAAAAATTCCGGGACCAGGCGCAGAGCCTGACGGCGGAACTCAATCAACTGCGCAAGCAGGCGGCCCAGGCTCGCCTGCAAAGCGAGGCCTTGGCGGAAAGCGCGCTGGATCGCGCCAGAAGCCGACTACACGACCAAAAGCTCATCGACTACGAAGTGAGAATCGCGTCAGCCGAGATGGGCGTGTCCCAGGCGGAGCTGGCCGCAGCTCTGGCACGTTTTCTGCTCCAAGCCGGTAGCAACGAGGTGGACGCGCTGAGACAAGAGCGGAAGGAAGCCGGCTCTATGTTGCGGGATGTGTCGGTCGGGACGGATCGCTGGCGGCGGGCAACCAACAAAGAGCGGGTGACGGCTTCGTCCCAGCTTTCGTCATTGGAGGGCGGAAACGAGAGTATCGCGAGCATTCACCGTGCACGGATTGAGCAAGCTGACGCGACCTCGCTGGTGCTCAGCCGGCTGGAAGAGGTCCGGGATCAAATCAGCCTTCTCATCAGCATCTCCGAGGATAGGGTTATCGAGAGCGGCGGGCGATTGGTCGATTACTGGGACAAAAGCAAGGACTCCACCATCGCCTTATTGAAGACGCTCAAGTCATGGAGCACGGCGAGCCTTTTCGAGATTAACCAGACTCCCGTCACGTTGCTGGGTCTGCTGCGCGTTTGCCTCATACTGGTCGTTGCCTGGTGGATTTCGAAGATCGCCCGGAGCGGGCTTGACCGCGTTATGCAGCGGCGCCAGAGCATGTCCAAGGCGTCGGTGTACACGCTGAGCCGGCTCTCCCATTACGCGATCCTCACCATCGGCTTCTTTGTTGCGCTGTCTTCAATCGGCATCGACTTCACTAATTTCGCCCTTATCGCCGGCGCCCTGGGTGTGGGCATCGGGTTCGGTCTCCAGGCCATATTCAGCAACTTCGTCGCCGGACTAATAATTCTTTTCGAAAAGAGTCTCAAGGTGGGCGACTTCGTTGAGCTGGAGTCCGGCGTGCACGGCGAGGTCAAGGAGATCAGCATCCGCGCTACCCTGGTGACCACTAACGACAACATCGACATCCTGGTGCCCAACTCGGAATTCGTGAACGGCCGGGTGATCAACTGGACCTTGCGCGAAGCCTACCGCCGAGTGCGCATCCCC
>JBFHVA010000358.1:0-3111 GCA_041589735.1 Gammaproteobacteria bacterium
GAAGCACATGGACACGGACCGGCTCGAGCGCGCGGTAAAAG
Organism: Gammaproteobacteria bacterium; assembly: GCA_041589735.1. Lineage (GTDB taxonomy): Bacteria > Pseudomonadota > Gammaproteobacteria > HK1 > HK1 > CAMYJH01. The sequence continues at coordinate 42 of JBFHVA010000358.1, forward strand.
CCGCGCGACAGGATCATGAACGCCGGGTACGTGGCTTTCGAGAGCAGGCGCTTAAGCTTTTCCCCTGGATCTGCGCGCGCTGCGGGCGGGAATTTACCCGTGACAACCTGCGCGAGCTTACGGTTCACCACAAAGACCACAACCACGACAATAACCCCCCGGACGGCAGCAACTGGGAGCTATTGTGCCTTTACTGTCACGATCAGGAGCACGACCATCTGTCTGCCATTGGCAGGGGTGAACGGACGCAGGGTTCCGAGCAAGCGCAGGGAACGAGCTACAGGCCCTTTGAAGGCCTGGACGCGCTGTTGAAGGGAAAAAAATGAGCCTGCGCAGCGGCCGGACTCGCGTATGCGCCGCCAGGCCCGCGCGGGGCTAGATCCTGTCCGAGGGGAGCCTTTGCGACGCGGTTTCGGCGTTGCCCGCGTCCGGAGGCAAGAGGTCCGAAGGGGCCATTTGCGGGGGCGCCGTCTCTGCCGGCGCGGTCTTAGTCGGGGGCGGCTCTTTAGGCGCGGCTTTCGCGGTGGCGAGCTTTTTCTCCCTGCCGCAAATAAAAGCTTTGTGCGCTTTACGATCGATGTGGCCGTCTATCTTGCCGGGATCGCAACCCATGTCGGCCAGCTCCTGCTCTTCTTCCCGAACTGTTAACAGTGCCTGCTGGAGCGCCTTGTTCAACCCGCGGGTGTGAACCGCGAGGCCGTAGACGTCGGACTGGAAAACGGCCATCGCCATGCCGACCACCTGCCCCAGGCGGTTGACGATGGGGCCGCCGCTCAATCCCGGATGCAGTGGAGTATCCAGCTCCATCACTTGGGGCCCCACTACGCGTACGAAACCGCGAACGGCCTGCGGTATGGCGACGCCTTCGCGCAGGCGGGAGAACGGGTACCCCACCGCAAGCACATCATCCAGCGGCTCGGTCTTGGACTTCGCCAGTCTCAGGCGCTTGAACTTGGTGTCGAAGTCCATGATCTGGAACACCGCCACGTCGCTGCCGTCGGGCATTGGCACCGGCACCATCACCATGCCGGCGGGCGTCGATGCCAACTCTTCGGATACGTTGATCTGAGGCGAATACAGAAATCTCAGGCCCTTTTCATCCCGGTCGCTCCGGTAGCCGGTTTCCGCGGAAATTTCTTTCTCCTTCGTGGACTCGTCCATAACCGTCGATCCGGTCAACCACACGCTCCAGCGGACGCTGTCGGGCACGTACTTCACCAGGCCGAGCTCCTTCAGCATCAGGAATTCGCGCTCGTAGCGCCAGGGAAACAGCACGTGCTGTGCCGTCAGACCAAGGCCATCCTCGGCGATTACAAAGCCGGTGCCGAAGGAGTTGTATTCGGAAATTTCGTTGGATCGGGTGATCTCGACCTTATATTGGGTATGAATGAAGACGACAGACTCACTCGCATCCTGCAGGATCCGTTTATACAGCTCTCCTTCGGGTTCCTGCGACTTGATCTGACTTTTGACGGATTCGAACAACCGTCCCTCCAGATCTTTGAAGTTCTTGTAGGTATCCACCATCTTGGAAGAGAAATCGTCTCGCAATGAAGCGATACGCTCTTGGGTTTCTTGCTCCAGCTCTTCACGCGCCCGGGTGTCTTCTTCGCTCAACCTGGCGAGGTTCTCACGCGCGCGCGAGCTGATCTCGTTCAGTCTGCGGTCGAATTCCACCCGAATGTCCCGGCTGGAAGCCTCCTGCAAAAGCTGCAGTTCCGTGATCGCGCCGGAGAGCTGCGATTCAGTGGACTCTAGACGGCGAAGCGTGTCCTGGACCCGGCTTTGAGTGCGCTGCATGTCGGCTTCGGCCTGGGCGAGGCGCTGCTCGGTGCTGACCAGCTGCATTCGCGCCTGCTTGAGCACGGTGTACACGTAGCCGGCGTACCCGGATCCGATTACCGTCAGCAGCAGCATCGCGACGGCGAGAAACTGCCGCCGTATGTACCAGGGCGTGAGAACGTCCGCGACCAGGCTGTACAGCCTGTGGCCGGACTTGTCGACGACGTCGAGACGGCTGCCCGGCCGTACATGTTCTTCCGGCGCCTCGATGGTTTTGCCATCGACGGACACGGTGACGTATTTGTTGAGCTCTTCCGGCGGAAGTTCGGTGGAAAAGCGAAGCGTGCGGCCATCGCGGCTCAGCTCGAAGAGAACGTCGGGACCCGTGCCCTCGGGAAGGCACATCTCGCAGTCCTCGGCGAAGCCGCAGCGCAGGCGCTGCGGGAACTCGCCTTTAAGCAGCCGATGGTCGGCCGCGTCCTGGAATCGGACGTGGATCGGCCTGTCGGTGGAACGCCTTGACGGTTTCATAAGCGGTCAGGGATCGACCGCCCGGGCTCGGCGCCTGCAACGAGCCGCCACCGCATCAAAACGGCGATATACGGCCCCTGCCTTGCGCTCGGGAACATGCGCGGCTCCGCGATCGATAAAAAAACCCTTCTATTTCTAATAGTTGATGGGACTGCCGGCGTCCAGCCGAGTTGCAGGGGGGTGTGACGGGTGACCGAGCCCGCAATATTCACGAAACCTCGACTGCGAACGAGGATCTGCCCGGATTCGTGGCAAAGTGCAGCGGAAAAGTCGCTCCATATAGCTACCGGTTCGTCTTCGCGCCTTTTCCGCCGCGCGCTTTGCAGCTACGAGGATTTCCGCGCCATCGCTTCGCGCGCTCGAAGATATTGCGGGCTAGAGAATCTGACTCAGAAACTCCCGCGTTCTCGGGTCTTTAGCTTCCTTGAAGAAGGTTTTGGGCGGGCCGTGCTCGACGATGACGCCGCGGTCGGTGAAGTAGATGTGGTTGGCCAGCTCCCGGGCGAAGCCCATCTCGTGAGTCACCAGCATGCAGGTCATGCCGTCCTCGGCCAGGTCGCGGATGGTGACAAGAACTTCTTTCACCGTTTCCGGGTCCAGCGCCGCGGTCACCTCGTCGAACAGCATCACGTCCGGGTTCATGGCCAGCGATCGGGCGATGGCGACGCGCTGCTGCTGGCCGCCGGAGAGCTCGCCGGGATAGTTGTTCTCCTTACCCTCGAGGCGCACCTTCTTGATTAACGCGCGGGCGTGCTTC
>JBFHVA010000359.1:0-3096 GCA_041589735.1 Gammaproteobacteria bacterium
GACGCCGCCTTCGCAATGATCAACGAGATCCGGCGCCAGTTTCGCGAGATCCCGGGGCTGCTGGAAGGCAAGGCCCAGCCGGATAACGCCAAGTGCGTGGAAATCGCCACCAATGCCGCCATCAAGAAAATGGTGCTTCCGGGGGTCATCGCCGTGTCGGCGCCCTTTATTGTCGGTTTCGGTATCGGGCCCGAGGCCCTCGGCGGCATGCTGGGCGGCGCGCTGCTCGGCTGCGTGCTGCTTGCGCTCACCATGGCCAACGCCGGCGGCGCCTGGGACAACGCGAAGAAATACCTGGAAAAAGGCAACCTGGGGGGTAAGGGCTCCGACGCCCACAAGGCCGCAGTGGTGGGCGATACCGTAGGCGATCCCTTCAAGGACACCTCGGGACCGTCGATGAACATTCTCATCAACGTGATGGCTATCGTCAGCCTGGTGATCGCGCCTTTGCTGGGCTAACGGTCAGGGCGCTGCCGATCCAAAAAGCCGGGACGGTCGAACCGTCCCGGCTTTTTTTGTAGAGGGTAGATAGTAGATGGTAGATGGGGAGGAAGACGTACTCGCATCCCGCCGCCCATTGACCACCTACCAGCTACCTGACCTATTTCGAATCTCCTGTTTCAAGGAATCGCAGGCAAGCGGGCTTCGTTTAGTCGGAAATTAAATCTTAAAGGTCGTATTCAATTTTTTGGGCACCGCGACGTTTTTGAGCGTTACGTAGTCTGGAAGACCGTTCACATAAGGCGGGTAATCTTCCCCCTGGATGAGCGGTGATAGATAGCGTCGGCAGGCATCGGTAATAGCAAAGCCGTCTTCGGAAATGAACTCCCGCGGCATCTTCTTTTCCACGTTGGCAACGTCGGCGAGGTCGGCGCTTCCAATCTCCCAGGAGTAGGGGGAATCGGATTTGCGAACAATCACCGGCATCACCGCGTTACGGCCCTCGATGGCGAGCTCCACCGCCGCTTTCCCCAGCGCGTAGGCCTGCTCCACGTCGGTTTTGGACGCAATGTGGCGGGCAGCGCGCTGAAGGTAATCCGCCACCGCCCAGTGATACTTGTAACCGAGCTTATCCTTGACCAGGTTGGCAATCATCGGCGCAACACCTCCGAGCTGCACGTGGCCGAATGCGTCCTTGGTGCCCGCCTCGGAGAGAAATTTTCCTTCAGCGTTGCGCACGCCCTCCGACACCACGATGGCGCAGTAGCCCTGCTCCTCGACGGCCTTTCGTACGCGCTTCAAAAAAGCCGCTTCGTCGAACGGCACTTCCGGGAACAGGATCACCTGGGGCGGATCGCCCTCCCTCTCGGCGGCGAGCCCCCCGGCGGCAGCGATCCATCCGGCGTGCCGGCCCATCACCTCCATGATGAACACCTTGGTCGAAGTCAGCGCCATGGAGGCCACGTCGAACGCGGCCTCGCGGATGGACACGGCCACGTACTTCGCCACCGAACCAAAGCCAGGGCAGTTATCGGTGATGGGTAAATCGTTGTCGACGGTCTTGGGAATGCCGACGCAGATGATGGGATAACCCAGCCTGTCGCCCAGCTGCGAAACCTTGTGGGCCGTGTCCGCGGAATCCCCACCGCCGTTATAGAAGAAGTAGCCAATGTCGTGCGCCCTGAATACTTCGATCAGGCGATCGTACTGCGCCTTACTTTCGTCCAGCCCCTTGAGCTTGTACCTGCACGACCCGAACGCGCCGGACGGCGTGTGTCGTAGCGCGGCGACGTCCTCGTCGGTTTCCTGGCTCGTGTCAATGAGATCCTCGGTAAGCGCGCCGATGATGCCGTTGCGTCCTGCGTAAATCGTCCCAATCTTGTCCCCGTGAGCGCGGGCCGTTTGGATGACGCCGGCCGCGGTGGCGTTGATGACCGCCGTGACCCCTCCGGATTGGGCATAAAAGGCGTTTTTCGGCATTTTTTAAGCTACTCCGTGAATTAGCTGGCAGTTGCGCGCTTCGCGGCGCTGATACTATCCACCAGTTGCGCCGGTGCCGGGGTGCCGGCGCGGCGCCCGGGAGGCTAAGATCGGCCCCCTAACTGAGACCCAATCGGTCACCCGGCGGGTCAACTCCGAGACGGAAATCGTAACGGCGAAAACGCCTCCACCGCAAACCGGCCGGGTGCCGGAAACTTCCCTGCCCCGAGGCGCTCGTAATAATTGGCACGGGAAGTAAGCTGAAGCGAAACAACACTTTTAAAGGACATGGAAGGACACGAACCTCTTTTTGCCCGTTGCGATAAAGACCGCAAACGGAAATCTGGACTCTTCATCGGGGGGGTACGGGCGGCGATCTGCTCCTTTTTCCTCTGGCCGCCGGCTCTGGCCGCGCAGGTCCAGCTCCCGGATATCGGGAATCCCGAATCCAGCACAATTTCCATCGCCGAGGAACGCGCCATCGGAGAGCTGTTCATGCGCGAGATTCGAGCTCGGCTGAAGCTGGTGGACGACGCGGAGGTGGAGGACTACATCCAGTCTCTGGGTTACCGGCTGGTCTCTCAAAGCGACTCTCAGCAATTTGGATTTACCTTTTTTGTCGTCGAAGACGGATCCATCAACGCGTTTGCCGCGCCCGGAGGTTACATCGGCGTCAACTCGGGGCTGATAACCGCATCGGATTCCGAAAGTGAGGTTGCGTCGGTGCTGGCGCACGAAATTGCGCACGTCACCCAGCGGCATATAGCCCAGGCGGTGGCGGCAGCCAACAGAAGCAGCATGCAGACGATCGCCGGCATCGTGGCCGCAATCATCATTGGCACGCAGAGTCCCGATGCGGGGCAGGCGACGGCCGCGGCGGTTATTGGAAGCCAGATCCAGAAGCAGCTGAATTTCTCCCGCGCCAACGAGCAAGAAGCGGATCGCGTCGGCATGCAGTTACTGCAAAACTCTGGCTTCGATCCGCGCGCGATGCCCGCGTTTTTCGAAAAGCTGCAGTCCGCTTCGCGCTACTACCAGAAGCCCCCGGAATATTTGTCCAGCCACCCGGTGACCACGTCTCGAATCGCGGACGCAATCGGCCGCGCGGAAAAATTTCCCTATCGACAGCTCGAGGACAGCCTTTCTTACCAGTTCGTGCGCGCCAAGCTGCGCGTA
>JBFHVA010000360.1:0-3092 GCA_041589735.1 Gammaproteobacteria bacterium
AACGCCGACCGCATCGGGGCCGACCGTGATCGAGGTGGAAGAGGAAACGGCGTTGAAGTGGTGAGAGTACGAGAACGGAACCTGCGCCCCGCCGTATTGAACCCCAACGCCGAAGCTAATCTATAAGTCGGCTGTAGGCTGTAGGCTGCAGGCGGAAAGGCTCGCAACTGAAAATCACTTCAACGGGTGTACAACTCCGGCCTGCGTTCCTTCAGATAGTTGAACGATTTTCGAACCCGCTCGCGGGCATCCAGATCAATGTCCGCAATGAGCAGCGTTTCTGAATCATCGGCCTGGGCAACGATCTTTCCGTCGGGACCGGCGATGGTGCTCAAACCCACGTAGTCGAGATCCCCCTCGGAACCGCAGCGGTCGGCATACACCACGAAGATCTGATCCTCCCAGCCGCGCGCTGGCACCAGTACGTTGGCGACAAAGTCGTGGGGCTTGGTCAGCGCCGTCGGCACCAGCAGCATGGCGGCGCCTTCGAGCGCCAGGGTCCGGGCGGGCTCCGGGAACTCGATGTCGTAGCAAATCAGGATGCCGACGGGCACGCCGTCGAGCTCGGTGACCTCGAGCGCGTTTCCGGGCTCAAAAGAACTGTTCTCAAGCTCGCCGTAGAGGTGAGACTTGCGGTAGTTGGCAAGCGGCCGGCCGCCCGCGTCCATGAGCTGGGCCGCGTTGTAGACGGCGTCGCCCTCGCGCTCGGCGTAACCGTAAAGAATGGCCAGACCGTTGTTGCTGGCGATTTCGGCGACCCGCTGCGCGGCCGGGCCATCGGCCGGCTGCGCCAGCCGCGCCATGACCTCGGGCTCCAGGTTGTAGCCGGTGAGATAAAGCTCCGGGCAGACCAGCAGTTGCACGCCGAGGCCCGCAGCTTCCTTCGCCTTTGAAGCGAGCTGCTCGAGATTCGGTTCCACCACGCCGGTCTCGCCGGCGGTTTGCAGAATGGCGATGCGCATGGGCGGATTTTCCCGGTAAACGCATCCCAAAAGAAGGGGGTAGGGGCCTGATGGCAATCTCGCAACGGCTTCCAGATAATTATGCCGCCCTCACGCTAACCGTTGCCCCGGAACAGCCCATGATTTCAAATTACCGCTACCCGGACGCCCTGGTTTCCACCGGCTGGCTTGCCGATCATCTGCAGGATCCGGATTTGCGGGTGTTTGAGTGCACCACCTATCTGGACTACTTGCCTCCAGGTCAGGAAGCGCCTTACCGGGTGGTGAGCGGCCGAAGCGATTACGAGCGGGGCCACATCAGGGGCGCGGGGTTTCTCAATATTCAGGCCGAGCTCTCAAGAGCCGACAGTCCGCCCCACCTGCGCTTTACGATGCTGCCGGCTGAAGCGCTCGCCGATGCGCTGGGCCGCCGCGGCATCGGGGACAACAACCGGGTGGTGCTCTATTCCCGCGGCAGACTGGTATGGTCCACGCGTGTTTGGTGGATGCTCCGCGCCATCGGCTTCGACTCCGCCGCGGTCCTGGACGGGGGCTGGGAGAAATGGGTGCGGGAGGAAAGACCCGTCTCGGTCGAGGAACCCGACTTTCCACCGGCGAAGCTGACGCCGCGGGCCTGCCCCGAAGTTTTCGTCGGCAAGGAAACCATGCGCGCGGCGATGGACGATAGAAGCACCTGCCTGCTGAACGCGTTAGATCCGGACCTGCATCGCGGGGAGAATCCGCGCTACGGCCGGCCGGGACGCATCCCGGGCAGCGTCAACGTGCCCTCATCCTCCCTGGTCGATCCCGACTCAAATACTCTCCTGCCGCCGCAAGCGGCGGCAGCGAAGTTCAAACACGCAGGCGTTGATCTCGAAAAACGCACGCTGGTCTACTGCGGCGGTGGCATCGCCGCTACGCTGGACGCCTTCCTTCTCCACCAGCTCGGTGTAAAGAACGTTTCCGTCTACGACGCGTCCATGAGCGAATGGGCGCGGGACGGATCCCTGCCAATTGAAACAGACTGAGCGAACAGGCGCGTAATCTCCTTGGTAGCGCTTCAAAATCCCTGAGGCGCGAATTTCGGCGCTGAACAAGAAAATGCCTGTGCGTCAAATGACTTCACCGAAATCGAATATCGAAGGTTTCGGATGGCTGGCCAATTGCTCCGCGGTGGGTTCTCTGCTGATGTGCTTCGCACAGCCTGCGATCGCCATCGGGCTGGTAGGGGTCGGCATTTTATCGAAAGACGTGATTCCCCACGTTCAGGCCGTGCTGATGTGGTCTTTAGCGGTGCTGGCGATGGTTGGCGTCGCTATCGATCGGAAGCAGCATCAACACAAGGCCCCGCTCGTTCTTGCAAGTCTGGGTGTGCTGGTGATGGTCGGCACGCTGTATATCTTTTACGACTGGCGCATTCTGACTTTGGCGTACTTCCTGCTGGTCGCAGCCGTTTTTCTAAATCAAAATCTCGCGCTTCGGAGACTTTACCGCAAGGTCCAGGCCCAGGCTGTGGAACTTGAACGCTGGAACAAGTCGCTCGAAGAGCGGGTGGACGAGGAGGTGGAGAAAAACAAGCGGCTGGAGCGGTTGAAGCGATTTCTTTCACCTCAAGTGGCCGAAATGATCGTGGACTCCGGCGACGAAAGCGTCCTTTCCAGTCACCGCAAGTTTATCTCCACGGTGTTCTGCGACCTTCGCGGATTCACGACCTTCTCCGAAAGTATCGAGCCGGAAGAAGCCATGGACGTGTTGCAGAAATATCATGAGGAAATGGGGAGGCTCGTTTCAGAGTTTAAAGGCACCATCGATCACCGGGCGGGAGACGGATTGATGGTGATATTCAACGATCCGCTGCCTTGCGATAACCCAATACTCCAGGCGGTCGAGATGGCTATCGCAATGCGAGCGAAAATGGCCGAGCTCACGGCAGAGTGGGCAAAACGCGGCTATCAGCTGGGTTTTGGCGTGGGCATTTCGGCGGGATATGCCACGCTCGGGATGGTCGGATACGAAGAGCGTTTCGACTACACGGCGAACGGCAACGGCGTCAATCTGGCCTCGCGATTCTGCGATGAGGCCAAAGACGGCGAGATTATCATCAGCCAGAACATTTACGCCGAGCTCGAGGATCGAATCGAGGCAAAGCCG
>JBFHVA010000361.1:0-3073 GCA_041589735.1 Gammaproteobacteria bacterium
AATTCATGCGCCAACTCTGGGACGACGCCAAGGCGAAACCGGGAAAGGCGCTTCTGGTTTCCGGAGAAGCGGGGATCGGCAAGTCGCGGCTGGCCAGGGCGTTGCGAGAGCAGGTGGCTTCCGAACCGCACGCCGATCTGCAGTATCAGTGCTCGCCGTACTACCGCTACACCGCGCTCTATCCCTTCATTCGTAATCTCGAACGGGCTGCGGGGTTCGAGCGTGACGACTCGGACGCACTGAAGCTGGAAAAGCTCCACGCTATCCTCGACGAAGAGACCCTGCCGCTATTCGCTCATCTGATTTCCATACCCACGGAACGGGACGCAGAAATCGCCAGGCTCAGCCCCCAGCGGCGCAAGGAGCTGACCTTCAACGCCATTCTGGCGCAACTGGTCCGTCGAGCTCAGCAGCTTCCGGTGCTCGCCACAATCGAAGATCTGCACTGGATGGACCCCACTTCGTTGGAGCTGATGTCGTTCATCATCGATCGAATTATCGATACCAGCGTGCTTTTCGTAATGACATTTCGTCCGGAATTTTCCCCCACCTGGATCGAGAAGCCGAATGTTTCCGTGCTGAAGCTCAATGGGCTCCACCGGGAACACGGGGAGCAGATGGCGGAAAGCGTTTTTGGAGACCGGCGCCTCGCGAAGGAGATCATCTATCAGGTTGTGGACAAGACTGAAGGCGTGCCGCTGTTCATCGAAGAGCTGGCCAAATCGCTCATCGAGTCCGGCGCGGTGGGTGAGAACGGCAGCCTTAAGTCACGCAGCATCTCGGAGTTTTCCGGGGCCATTCCGGTTACGTTGATGGATTCACTCATGGCGCGGATCGATCAGCTCGGCGAGGCGAAGTCGATTGCCCAGGTCGGCGCCGTCATTGGCCAGGAATTCACGCATTCGCTCATCTCGAGTATTGCTTCGCTCTCGCAGAAAGAGCTGCAATCTCATCTGGATCGCCTGGTCAGCTCGGGTCTCGCCATCCGCCGCCACACCAGCACCGACACCCGCTTCGTGTTCAAGCACGCCCTGGTGAGGGACGCGGCCTACAACAGCCTGCTCAGGAAACGCCGCGAGACGCTGCACGCCCAAATCGCCGAATGCCTGGAATCCCAATTTCCAGAGACCTCGTCTAACGAGCCCGAGCTCCTTGCCTACCACTATTCCCGGACGGGTTTAACGGAAAAAGCGATACGTTACTGGCAGCTGGCCGGTGAGCGCGCCAGCGCGCGCTCGGCGAATCTCGAGGCGCTGAGTCACGTGACCAGCGCGCTACGGCTACTGGAGCTGCTGCCCGACACCCCTGTACGCAGAGAGCTTGAGCTTTCTCTGCTAATCACGCTCGGCCCGGTCCAAATCGCCATAAAGGGCTCAGGTTCCCAGGATGCAAAGGACGTGTACGGTCGAGCCGTCGAACTGTGCGCGGAGCTCCCGGACTCGCCGCTTCATTTCGCGGCGTACTGGGGGCAATGGCGCACGTCGAAAAGCTACTTGACCAAGCGCGAGCGCGCCGATCGCCTGCTCGCGGTGGCGGATAAGCTCAACGATCCCGGCCTCAAGCTTCAGGCGCATCACTGCCAGTGGGCGAGCCTATACAATCTCGGATTCCATGGAGCGTGCTGTCAGCACGTGAAGCTCGGGATTGATCTCTACGAGTCGGGAGACTTCAGAGATCATGCCCCGGTTTACGGCGGTCACGATCCCGCTGTATGCGGCCATGGGGAAGCGGCGTTCTCGCTGTGGCTGATGGGTTATCCCGAGCAGGCAGTCGAGAGCATGGACAAGGCGTTCAAAGTCGCCGAATCGCTCTCCCACGCTGGCAGCACCGCTCACGCCATGGACATCGCCCTGATGCTGCACAGCTTCAGGCAGGATTTTAAGGAAGTCGGCGATCGGGCAGAGAAAATGATCGCTTTGAGCGAAGAAGAAAAGTTCGCGGCTCACCGGGCCAAAGGTGAAATTTTTCGCGGATGGGCGCTCGTCGGGCAGGGACTGCTCGAGCAGGGTATCGCCCGGGTGCGCGAGGGCATCAACACGCTTCGCGGCATCGGCACCAACGAGGACCTGCCGGTTTTCCTGAGCATGCTGTCGAGCGCTTATCACGCTCGCGGCCAGGCCGACGAGGGGCTGGCCTCGATCGAGGACGCCTTCAGGGAATCAGAGAAAGCAGCGCTCAGGTACTGGATCCCGGAGCTGATGCGGTGGAAGGGCGAGCTGCTGCTGGCGGTATCCCGGAGCGATGCCGAGGCTGCCGAGAATTGTTTCAACAACAGCCTCGAGCTTTCGCGGCAACAGGAGGCGAAGTCGCTCGAGCTTCGCGCCGCGATGAGCTACTCGCGGCTGCTGGAAGACCGCGGGGACAGGGCAAAAGCCTACAGTCTCTTATTGGGTGTTTACGAATGGTTCACCGAGGGTTTTGACTCAGTGGATCTCGCTGCCGCGCGGGCGCGGCTGGATGAGCTCAAGCCGCGCGCCGGGACCACGTGAGGCTCGACGGTGACGATGCAGCAACTGCACGTCGGCAACGATGAGGGAATCAAGGCGTATCGTCTCGGCACCCACCGCACGGTAGCGCCGCAATCCACGCTCGATCGGGTGCGTCCTTTCATGGACGAGATGGGCATCACCCGCATCGCCAATGTCACCGGACTGGACAGCATCGGCGTTCCGGTGGTTATGGTGGTGCGGCCTAATTCGCGCTCCATCTCCGTTTCCCAGGGCAAGGGCGTGGAACTCGCCGCGGCGAAGGCCTCGGGGCTGATGGAGGCGGTGGAGACCTACCACGCCGAACGCGTCAGCCTGCCGCTCGAACTCTGCGCCTTCGAAGAGATCCGGGGACTCCACCCCGTGGTCGAGGTGTCGCGGCTGCCCTTCGCCCGATCGAGTCGGTATCGCGACAATCTCCCGCTGCACTGGATCGAGGGCCGCAATCTGATGAACGACGAGCCCGCGTGGCTGCCCTACGAGCTGGTGCACACCGACTACACCCTGCCCCAGCCGGACGGCAGCGGCTGCTTTCCCGCCAACACCAACGGACTGGCGTCGGGCAATCACATCCTCGAGGCCATCGC
>JBFHVA010000362.1:0-3061 GCA_041589735.1 Gammaproteobacteria bacterium
CTGGACGCCCAGCGGCACCAACGTGCCGGACTACCCGAAGCTGGCGCAGCTGTGGTGGCAGAACATCGGTGAGGCGGTAGCCGGTGAAGTAACCCCGGAGACCGCGATGGACAACCTCGCCGAGGAGATGGACAAGGTACTGGCACGTCTCGAGCGCTCCGGCGTGCAGGGTGACTGCGGACCTAAGCTCAACAAGAAGCAGAAGGAGTCGTACTGGCTGGAGCAGCCGGGATCGCCGAAGGCAAAGCTCGCCAACGAGAAGCCGAAGGGCGAGACGGTGCAGTACGACGAGCTGATCAAGGCCTGGCGCGAGGGACGGGTGAAATAAGCTCGAAACCGCGAGCTTGATATAACGTCCAAGAGGGGCGGCCCGGTGCCGCCCCTTTTTTTTACAGCCGCCACGGCATCTGCATAATGGGCTCCGTACCAAGGCCCTAGGGCGAACGGCATGGCGCAGATCCGGGGATTTCACGCCCACGTCTATTACGACGCGTCCACCATCGAGCAGGCGCGCGCGTTCTGCGAGTCAGCGAACACGCGATTTGCGCTCAAAATGGGCCGCATGCACCAACGGCCGGTCGGCCCCCACCCCTGCTGGAGCTGCCAGCTCGCGTTTGGCCCGGAGCTGTTCGGCGAGGTGATCCCGTGGCTTGCGCTGAATCGAGACGGCCTCGTCATCTTCATTCACCCGGAAACCGGCGACGACCTAGCAGACCATACCCGGCACGCAATGTGGATGGGGAAGATCGAAGAGCTGGACCTTTCAATATTCAAAGATGGATGACGGCGAATAAATCTCGTTGACGTTCTCGATCGCTTTATTTCGCCGCGATCAAGTTCGCCAGTACAAGCATGATCAGCCCGCCGCTCAAAAAGGCGCTCTCCGCAAAACGCCGATCGAAGTACGTGGAGTTTCGGACACACTTCGATATCGGGTCGGGCCGGGACTGGTGTGAACTACTGAAGGATCTGACGGCAATGGCCAATTCGGGCGGCGGCGTGGTGCTGATTGGCGTGCAGGCCGACGGGCAGCCGTCGAACTCGGATGTATCGACGGTGATCGGTATGGATCCGGTGATGCTCGCCGACAAGCTGCACCACTACACGGACTCGCCCTTTTCTGATTTCCATATTCAGGAAGTCAGCAAGGACGGCCTGTCGGTTGCGGCGATCCGGGTGGGGGCCGCGTTTCCGCCCGTGGTCTTCACCCGCGACGGCGCCTATACCGACGACGAGCTTTGGGAGAAAACGGCATTCTCAGCCGGCAGCGTCTACTTTCGGCGCGGAGGCAAAAGCGTGACGGGGACCAGCGCGGATCTGAGAAAGGCGCTCGAGGGACGGCTCGACAGCGTGCGAAAAAACTGGCTCGCCGACGTGCGCAAGGTGGTGCGCGCCCCCGCCGGCTCCAAGATCGCGGTGCTGCCGCCCACCATCCAGCACGCGGATTCCCCGGACGCCCTGCCCATCCAGATCATCGACGATCCGAATGCTCCGACCTATCGCGTCGTTGACGTCGATCGGACACATCCCTACCGCGCTAAGGAAGCCATCCTAGAAATTGCAAGGCGCCTGCCCGAGGGCGTTACCTTCAACTCTTTCGATCTGATTTCCGTGCGCAAGGTGCACACCGTCGACGACCGCGAGGAATTTACCCACGAGCCCAAATTCGGTTCGCGCCAGTACAGCCAGGGATTCGTCGACTGGGTGCTGCGGGAGTACAACAAAGACAATAGCTTTTTCGCCAGGGCGAGAAAGAAATACCGGGAGATAACCAAGTGAGTAAGGCTATTCTTTTAGCGGGCCGGCTGCTCCCAATGCGCGCTTACAAACTCTATACGATCGCCCGCTTTGCGGCAGCGGAATTCCCGCTGCCCGAATTTGATCCTGCCGTTCAGGGCGATGCCCATCGGCACTTCCGTGCGCACGGTGATTTCGTTGCCCTCCACCTCCACTTCGAAACTGTTGGACCAGGATCCGGACAGCTTCACCCGGTTGTCGGAGCTCGCATTGATGCAGCCGGAGGCGAGCCGCGCCGTCTCCCGGTCCTGGTCGGAGCAGGCGATCAGAACAGCTGGAAATAAAATCAAAGCGAAGAGGCGCATGAAACGGTTCAGATTAGTGACAAGTGACATGTAACAAGTAAGAGGTACGGAGTAAGAGACCCACTGTCTCGTACAAGCTACATGTTACATGTCACGTGTTACTGATTTTCCGGGAACATCGTCGACTTCGACCGGGCGCGGGGATCCCGTGTTCCCCATGCGCCAGCCTCCACACGCCAGAGAAAGTCCTGCACCAGGCTGTTGAAGAGCGCCGGCTCCTCGAGATTCACCGTATGGCCAGACTTGGGCAGTATCGACAGACCCGCCATCGGCAGCGTGCGCTTGAGCCACAGGGTGATATCCAGCGCCGGGTCATCCTCGTCGCCGGCAATCAGCAGCACCGGCACCTCGAGTGCGGCAATCGCGGACTCCAGATCTAGCAAAGACGGACGTCTGGCCTGCACGTTGCGCAGGGTCAGGGCCGTGCCGATGGGTGAGTGCTCGGCAAAAGCATCGCGCCAGTCTGCCCATCCCTTGGGATCCTTTTTTTCGAACTGAACCCGGGAGGCATTAGCCGCGTAAACGTCGGCGAGATTTTTCATCCCCTTGGATTCAACTTCCGCGGCGAGTCGCTCGGCGTCGGCCCGAAACTGCTTTTCGTCCGCGCGCGCCGAACCATGCCCGCAGCCCGCCACCACCAGGGAGTGCACCATCTGCGGATATTCAAGCCCGAAGTGCATGGTGGCGAAGGCACCCATGGACAAGCCGACGACGTGGGCCCTTCCCACACCGAGATTACTCAGCACGTTGGCGGCGTCGTTCACAGCCTGCGCCTGGGAATACGCATCTGATTTTTCCGGAACCTGCGAGGGTGGATAACCGCGGGCGTTATAGGCCACGCAGCGATATCGTCGGGCAAAGTAGCGCATTTGCGGCGCCCAGCTGCGCACGTCCCCGGCCATCTCGTGGATGAAAAGAATGGTCTCGCCTTTTCCGTACTCCTCGTAGTAGAGCTTGAC
>JBFHVA010000363.1:0-3047 GCA_041589735.1 Gammaproteobacteria bacterium
CCTTTATTACCGGCGCCTGCGCGAGGCCGGTAACGAAGCCGAATACCGCTTCGCCGAGGCCATGCCCCACAGCTTTGCCCGCGCCCGCCTCGAAGGTCCGGCGGCAAAGGCCGAGTTCGACGCGGTGTGCGCCTTCTTGAAGCGCAAGCTCCACCCCGCCTGAGCGCAACAGCTCGCGGAATTTACCGCCTGGCGGCAAAGCCTGCGGCTCAAAACCAATTCGCTTTCACTTTTCAGGGTCAAGATTGCGGCCATCCGGCGCGTCCCTTTCAGCTGCTCTTAAGTGTCTTTTCCTGTGTCGTCGTCGGGTGCGAACCGGAGGCTTCGCGCCCGGTCAAAAAGGCAGCCTCGTCCGCGTGATCTGGATCAACCCGATCCAACTGAAAAGGAATTAGATTCAGTCTAACGCCTGGCGTTCGGTCCCGCGGCCGGGACTCTACGCAGCATGTCATTAGCTCTCACGAATGCAGAAGGAGGAACCTAAATGTCACCACCCAGCAAAAGACAAAGCGCCGCTTCGTCAAGAGCCGGAGCGAGCGCAAATCCTGCACTTCCCAGTTTCAACACGGAAATGGTCGGGACACTGGGCGAGGCCGGCAGCGCTTACCTGCGCGGCGTCGTTACGCTCAACCAGGAAATTACCGATTTCATCAACAAACGGCTCGAGCATGACGCCGAGTTGAGCCGTGCGCTCGGAAAGTGCAAGGACTGGAAGGAGGCCACCGAGCTTCAGCAAAGCTGGTTTCGCGAAGCGTCAGAGGAATACGCCCACAGCGCCAAAACGCTGATGGAGCTGACCACCCGGATCATGAACGAGACCTGGGCGCCGCTGCAGAGCCAGAAAGACGAAGGCTCCGGTCCCGCCGAAAGTTAAATGCAGGCGCTGCTCCCTCGGTATCGATGAACCGTCAAGGAGCGTCTATGCAAGAAGTTGAAGTGCGAAAAAATTCCGCTGGGGCTCTCGGTGCGCCCGATGTGGGCCCCGAGCGCCCGCTTTTGCCTGCGTCCGTAGCGAAACCCCTAGGCGAGGCCGAGGTTGAGCAGATATCGGCCGCGCCCGATTATCTGGGCCGGCCGCTTTTCGACCATGACATCGCCAACGCTATCGACAGAAAGGCGAATGCTGCTTTCGCCCAGCTCACCGGCGGCATCTCTCCCCAAGTTGCCCTGACCGCCTACTCCGACTGGTGGCTACACCTGATGTCGTCTCCAGGCAAGCAGTTCCAGCTTCTGGAGAAAGCCTGGAGAAAGTCCGTAACCATTCTGGATTATGCGACAAAGTGCGCGCGGCACCCGGATGCGCCGGCATGTATAGAACCCCTGCCCCAGGACCGGCGCTTTGCCGCGCCGGCATGGCAAAAGTGGCCCTATAACCTTCTCTACCAGTCTTTTCTCTTGACCCAGCAGTGGTGGCACAACGCCGCCACGGACGTGCCGGGAGTTTCGCGCCGTTCCGAGGACATCGTAGAGTTCACTACCCGCCAGATCCTCGATGTCTTCTCACCCTCCAACTTCGCCTGGACCAACCCCGAAGTGATCGAGACCACGCTCCGCGAGCGCGGTCAGAATCTTGTGAGGGGAATGAATTACCTCGCCAAGGATATCTCTCCGGCCGCCGGCCAGTACAAGGAACCGGATTTTGAGGTGGGCAAAGACGTTGCGGTCACACCGGGCAAGGTCGTCTACCGAAACAGGCTGATGGAACTGATCCAGTACACGCCGACGACCGAGAAGGTTCATGCCGAGCCGATCTTGATTGTCCCGGCGTGGATTATGAAGTACTACATCCTGGATCTGTCACCCCATAACTCCCTGGTCAGATTCCTGGTGGAGCGCGGGTTTACCGTTTTCATGATCTCGTGGAAGAACCCGTCGTCGGAGGACCGCGACCTTGGCCTGGACGACTATCGAACCCTGGGCGTCATGGACGCGCTGGACGCGATTTCGGCCATTGTTCCGGGAGAAAAAATTCACGCCGCCGGCTATTGCCTCGGGGGCACGTTGCTGGGCATCGCCTCTGCCGCCATGGCCAGAGACGGCGACGATCGGCTTGCGAGTCTGACGCTGCTGACCACGCAGCTCGACTTCGCCGAAGCCGGTGAATTGATGCTGTTCGTTAACGAAGGGCAGATCAATTTCCTCGAAAGCCTGATGTGGAATCAGGGTTACCTCGACTCCCGGCACATGGGCGGCGCGTTTCAGCTTTTGCGCTCCAACGACTTGATCTGGTCGCGAATGATTCGGACTTATCTCCTCGGCGCCGAAGACAAGCCCAGCGATCTGATGTCATGGAACGCGGATCAGACGCGGATGCCGTATCGGATGCACTCCGAGTATCTGAGAAAGCTGTTTCTGAATAATGAACTCGCCCGGGGTCGTTACGAGGTCGGCGACCGGCCGGTCACCATGAGCGACGTCCGCACGCCCATTTTCGCCGTGGGTACCGTCACCGATCACGTCGTGCCCTGGCGCTCGGCCTATAAGATCCATCTACTGTCCGACGCGCCGGAAGTCACTTTCGTGCTGACCAGCGGCGGACACAACGCGGGCATCGTGAGCCCGCCGGGGCATCCCCGGCGAAGCTATCGGATTTCTACCATCCACGAGGGCGAACGTTACGTGAGCCCGGACGCGTGGCTGGACTCCACGCCAGGCCAGCCGGGTTCTTGGTGGCCCGAATGGCAACGCTGGCTCGAAACACGTTCTTCACAAGCAGTCGCTCCGCCGACCATGGGCGCGCCAGCCGCCGGCTACTCACCCATGGACGATGCACCCGGGCGCTACGTTCACGAGCGATAATTCCTTTGACACTATTCAGAAGGCCCGGGCCCGGCCGCGGCGGGCGCGGCGCTAATGGCGTTGGCCGGGAAGGTCCAGCATCAGCCGGAACGAGGCGCGATAGACTCGTAGCCCCTTCGCCGACGTTTCCACGAAAGGCGTGGCCGTCCTAAACCATGACCGGCCCTCATTCAGCGGCAAGCGGCGTCAACCGCCCGTGGCACGCGCTCAAGGCCGACGAGGTCTTGAGCGCGCTCAACACATCGCGC
>JBFHVA010000364.1:0-3040 GCA_041589735.1 Gammaproteobacteria bacterium
GACCCAACCGTCGCCATGAATGAAACGGGCATCATCGGCGTCGCCTTCGCCGATCTTTCTCGTCACGATATTTTCTTTCAGGCCTATCGCCCGAACGGCGAAAAGCGCCTCGATTCGCCGACCAATATCTCCAGAAGCCCCGACATCTTTTCCTGGCTTCCGCGCATGGTGATCAGCGACGGCGATCCAATGAAAATCTTCGTCCTGTGGCAGGAGATTGTTTTCTCCGGAGGCTCGCATGGAGGCGAAATTTTCTTCGCCCGCTCAGGCGACGGCGGAGAAACGTTCACTGGTCCCGTCAATCTCTCCAACTCCCTGCCCGGCGATGGCAAAGGGCGCTTGACTCAACGGTACTGGGACAACGGCAGCCTGGATCTTGCACTGGGCCCGGACGGCACGCTTTATGCCGCCTGGACCGAGTACGAGGGTGCTCTCTGGTTCCGGCGTTCTGACGACGGCGGCAAGTCCTTCTCTAAACCTCTTCGCATCGCCGCTGGGGGCAGCTCGATACCCGCCCGCGGCCCCGCCCTCGCCGTGGCGCCGGACGACACTGTGTACGTCGCCTGGGCCGTGGGCGAAGACCCCACCGCTGACATTCATTACTCGAAATCCGCCGACAGCGGGCGCTCGTTCAGCACGCCGCGGATCGTTCATGAAAGCGAGGGCCATTCCGACGCGCCCAAGATCGCCGTAGATGACGAAGGCGTTGTGCACCTGGTTTACGCCGAAAGCCCTGAGGGCCCGTTCAAGCGGTACCACATCCGTTACGCGCGCTCGAACAACAGCGGACGCAGTTTCGAGAGCCCGCGAGACATATCCGATCCGGAATCGGAAGTCTTCTACAGCGTGAGCTTTCCCTCACTAAGCATCAACGGCGACGACCACCTTTACGTGCTGTTCGAGCTTTTTCCGGAACGGGGACAGCGCTCGCGCGGACTAGCCGTTACCTTTTCCAACGACGGTGGGCGGACTTTTGCGTCACCAGCCATCGTTCCGGGAAGTGGTGATCCGACGGGCAGCATCAACGGCAGCCTGCAAGGACTATTAATGAGAAAGCTGGCCGTAAACAAGGCGGGCGCCGTCGCTGTGGTCAACAGCACCTTCAATCCCGGGAAATCCAGCCACATCCGGCTCTTTCGCGGAACCAGAAAGTAACGATCAAAAAATAGTGCCAGGCACTAATTTCTCGGAGCCCAGCCTCTAGCATGGGGTGAGCCCCAACCTTACCCGCCTGATCGATCCTTGATCGCGATCAGTTCATGTCTGCCCTCAGTCGGGTGAAGTAAGCAATAAGAGACGTGTCCAGAGGCATCCTGCTCCAGGAGCCGAGCCATGATTGAGGTCAATCCCGAAATTGTCTACAGCATTGTGGATATGGCGCGGGAGTTTCACGCAAAGGAGGCCGTGGTTTTCCCTCACGAAGCCGAGGCTGAGGCCGACGACTGGGCCATGCAGGTGCTCGCGGACCATGCGGACGATGCGACCTACGATGAGCTCAAGGGCACGATCGAATCACTCGAAACCGGACAACAGGCCAGCATCGTTGCGCTGATGTGGCTCGGGCGCGGAGACTTTCACCCAGGTGAATGGGCGGAGGCTTTGGCTCTGGCCCATGAGCGCTGGACACCGCGCACCGCCGAC
This sequence comes from Gammaproteobacteria bacterium, assembly GCA_041589735.1. Classification (GTDB taxonomy): domain Bacteria; phylum Pseudomonadota; class Gammaproteobacteria; order HK1; family HK1; genus CAMYJH01. The sequence goes on from JBFHVA010000364.1 coordinate 1,642, forward strand.
TACCTGATCTCGACGCCGCTGGTCGCTGACTACTTGGAAGAAGGCCTGTCGCTCTTCGGCTATTCGCGGGACTAGATCCGCGGCACCTGTCCCGCGCGCCGGAAAAAGCCCCGGCCAAACCAAGCGTGATAAAAAATAGTGCCTGGCACCTATTTTCTCTTTTTCTGATAGGTGCCTATCAATTCCGTGTTGGCGATGACGTGACCCTTCATGGCCGCCTCGACTTGAGCCTTGGTCGGATGCCGTAATCCTTCCAGCCGCGTATCCAGCGCGTAAAGCTTGTGGAAGTATCGGTGCCGGCCGATGGGCGGACATGGGCCTCCGTACACGGGTCGCTTCCAGTCGTTCAAGCCTTCTTCCGTGCCCTCGGGCAGATTCTTTGACGTCACCCCCTCGGGCAGGCTGCCGGCGTCCGCCGGGATGTTGAACAGCACCCAGTGGACCCAGGTCATCTTCGGCGCTTTGGGATCCGGAGCGTCCGGATCATCGACGATCAGTACCAGACTTTTAGCGCCTTCCGGCACCCCGCGCCATCTCAGCGGCGGAGCGATGTCCTCGCCCTCGCAGGTGTATACGGGAGGCATGTCACCACCGTGGACGAAGGCGGTGGATTCGAGCGTAAAGACCATGTTCTTCTCCAATCAACAAGAAGGTTCGATGACGAATCGGAACCTTTATTATTTGTCATCGGCTAATTTTCTGCTCAAAATCTGCCGCAGGGTCGGATGCAGCTCAGGGGACACAATATGATCAAAGGCTTACACCACAACGCTTACCGCTGCCGGGATTCCGAGCAGACGCGGAAGTTCTACGAGGAGTTTCTCGAACTGCCGCTCGCGGACGCGTTCGAAATAAAAGAAACCAAGACCGGCAGGCAGACGAAGGTGCTGCATTCCTTCTACCAGATGGGAGACGGCTCGTTTTTGGCCTTTTTCGAAGCGCCGGATCGGCCCTTCGAGTTCAAGGAGCAGCATGATTTCGATTTGCACATTGCTCTCGAGGTGGACAACAAGACCCTCCAGCGGATGTTTCAAAAGGGCAAGACCGAGGGCATCGAGACCCGGGGCGTTTCCGACCACGGGTTTATTCGTTCGATCTATTTCCGCGACCCCAACGGCTACGTCATCGAGCTCACGGCGAAGAAGGGGATCGAAGAGAGCCCGGAAGGCAAAAGGCGTGCTGCGCGCGCGACGCTCAACGCCTGGCAGGCGTCGAAGACAGAGTTAATAAATGAGGACATACAGAGCGCGTAACGTGCTGAATTCTGAGAATTCGCGCAGCGGAGCAATGATCGCATTCAATCACTTAAAAACGTTCTAAAGCCTTTTCTGCTGTTCACCTCCCCTCGCGCCTTAGATTCCCAGCCTAAATTCATGCTTTGAGGGCATTTTTCCCGGTC
>JBFHVA010000365.1:0-3037 GCA_041589735.1 Gammaproteobacteria bacterium
CTATGCGGTCGATGCGCTTTGTCTGCTCGCCCTGCCCCCAATGCACGGGGCTGTAGCAAAAGGCGCACCGCAGCATGCAGCCGCGGGCGTGCTCGATGTCGAGCACCCGGTAAGGATTGAGTTGAAAGTAGTCTTCCAGATTTACGAGGTGATAGGCGGGAAATGGAAGGTCGTTGAGCGTCGAGTAGGGTTTGATTTTTCGGTTCAACGCAAACTCACCGTTGCGGCGATAGGCGATGTTCGAAAAGTCGCTTGTTGAACCCTTACCCTGAAAATATCTCAATAGCGTTCGCGCAGGAAGCTCGCCTTCACCAACCACGACGTAGTCCACCCAGGGATAAAATTCGAGCACTTCTTGTGCGATCGCCGAGAAATGGGGCCCGCCCATGACCACCCGGATTGAAGGATCCAAAGCCTTAAGGAGTCTCCCGAGCTCCAGACACACGTGGGACTCCAATGCCATGGAGGTAAATCCCACCACGTCAGGAGCAGTGGCGGCGATGCGCTCGACAGCATTGCGATAGAAGTCTCGGTCGACAAAACCAGGATTGAGCAGACCCATGACGTTAAGGTCAACGAGGCTGACGTCGACATCGTCCTCTTCGAGCACGGCGGCAACAGAGAGGAGGCTAACTGGCGGGGCGAGCTCGCTTGTATCGTAGCGGTTGCTGGGTGGCTGGACGAGGGTGACTCTCATGTCAACGCTCTCCCGCACTTGATTGAGAGCGCTTTGCGCCTTCCCACCCAGCCGAGCTTATTACGCCCGCATGGACGACAACTGCGTCTCGGTGTAGGCAAGCACGAGTTACTGAATACGGATCGAAGTACGCCGAAATCGCCTTGGCGCGATCAAGAGAACGCGGAATGTGTTCAGATGGAGGCCCTGAATTACGACGGACGCAAACAAGGACCAGCGCAGAGCCCTCGACATCCATACCCCCCCCGTGGTCAATGAAGTGGGCTATCAGGCTGATATTGCTTTTTTTCGGGTACCCATGCTAGGCGTTTTGTCGGCAAAGTCAACTCGCGTCTGCAGTTTTAGGCTTACCTTTGCGATCTAAGAAACGCAACTGACGGCCGTGACAAGATGGCCAAACAGGCTATTCAATTAGCGGGCCTTGGGCCGTAGTGGCACGACTGACTTTCGCGATTCCAGCCAAGCCATTCGGCAAAATCGCAGAGATGCACTTCTCGTCTCTCCCCAGCATTGGACCTACGAGGTGGTCCGGCCTTTGACAAACTGGGTACGACGCATGGGGCGAGTAGGTGATGTATGGAAAGAAGACCACCGGCGTCATTCGCCCCACGGTTTGGATCGGACCGGACGGCAAGGTGCGCAAGTACTGGAAGCGGGTGGCCAAGGCTGCGGATCGTCCGGCCAAGGTATTGGAGGCGCTCAACAGCAAGTGATCCGACGATTCGATTGATCTAAAGCGGCAAGCCAAGCTGGAATACGATCACGGGGCCGTCTTGATCCACGCTGTCAGGATGCTCCAGAGGCCAGGCGACGCCGATGCGAAAAGTGGACAAGCCTCCCCAGCCCGCCTCCAGGGAAGTGACCAGCTCGAAGCCTCCGCCGACCAGCAGATCGTCGGATTCGGCCTCTTTGCTCGCAAGCCCCGCGTCCAAAAATGCCCCGAGCTGCAGCCGGTGCAGGAAAACCGGCAGCGACTGGTAGCCAAACTGGAGAATCGCCAGCGGCCAGGACACTTCCGTGCTGGCGGCGATGGCCGCGGGGGCCTCGAGCACACCGGAGTCGAACCCTCTGACCGGAAAGAGGCGAGTCGGCCTCCGGGTGAATCCCCCTTCGGTCACGTCGCCGCCGACCCGAAACGTATCGCGACCGATGATTGGCTCGCCCCAGGACTTGCCCCCCATGAGCTTGAATGAAGCGACTAACCGATCACCAAACGAGTACGCGACTCCGCCGGATAGGAACTGCCGGTTTTCGGTAAAGAGCTCGAAGTTCCCCCAGGTGTGCAAGCTGCCGAAACTTTTGCCCGCGGCGAGGGCGACCCAGGCTTCGTCGTCCGCGGAACCGCCGCCGCTCTCTGGGCTGAAACGTCGGTAGTTGAGCGACAGATCGATCTGATCGACCGCCAGATCAGACCCGGTGGTGGCCTTCAGGATCTCGGTCTGCTCGTCTGTGCTTTCATCCAAGGGTCTCCAGAACAGCGCCACGTCATTGCGATCCTCGCTGATGCTCTCTCCCAGCGCGTTGTTAAAGCCGAAGGGATACCGCGCATAGCGGGTACCAATCGTTTTCCTCTGCAGCAGCGCCTGGAGCGCAACAAAATCGTTGTCGAATGAATATCGAACACCGGCGTCGAACAGATACTCGCCGGAGACGTCGCGGCCACCTGTTTCGAGCCCAAGCTGAAAATCGGAGATTCCGGCAAAGATGTCCGGCTTGATGTAGTTGGGCCAGAGACTCTTGAACGGATCGTAAGCTTTCGGCGCGATCTCTGGTGGCGCGTCAGCCTCGACGCTGCCGTTCTCGGAAACATACCGCAGCTTGGATATTTCCGGCCGCTCGGATTCATAACTGCTGATTCGCCATCCGTTCGCCGTAAGCTCCAGGTACTTGCCGTCTCTGGGCAGCAAGGCGCCGAAGCTGGCGGTGGTGATGGGAGTGTTATCGGCCTGGTGTATCTGAAACTTGCCGGTGGAATTCGAGGTCCACACGAGGGTTTCGCCCTCCCACCACGGGTCCAGCTCGATTGAGGGAGATTCCGTCAGCCGATGCCACTGGCCGTCGTGAACCCAGATGTCCCAGTTGCCTCCGAGATTCCCGGCCACCGCAATCTGGCCTCGCTCGTTTCGAACGGGACCGGAAAGCTGAATGACACCGGCAGGCGCCGGAATTTTTTCCACCGAATCCACATGGGCTTTTCGTGCGCGCCGAAGGCCGCCACGGCCATCATCGGGAAAGATGACAATCCAGCTTTCGTGACCGCGACGGCCGACAGCCACGCGTCCCGGGCCCGGATCCCAGAGCGAATACAACTCCATGGAGGATTCGGTTTTGTCGCCGTAA
>JBFHVA010000366.1:0-2992 GCA_041589735.1 Gammaproteobacteria bacterium
AAACCGGCTGGGCTCCAACTCGCTTCTGGATCTGGTCGTGTTCGGACGTGCGGCGGCGAAGCGCTGCGCCGGCGTGGTCGAGCCCGGCTCCTCCCACCCCCCGTTGAACAGCAGCGCCGAAGATGCGCTGCTTCTCAGGCTCGACAAGCTGAGAAACGCAAGCGGCTCGGAACCCACCGCGGACATCCGCCTTCGCATGCAGCGCGTGATGCAGAACAACGCGGCGGTGTTTCGCACCGGGGAAATACTGGAGGAAGGTTGCAAGCTGATAGGCGAGGTCTGGTCTTCTTTCGCTGAGGTCCGGGTTTCCGACCGCAGCATGATTTGGAACACCGACTTAGTGGAGACGCTTGAGCTCGATAACCTGCTGCGCCAGGCTGTGGTCACGATGCACGCGGCGCGGAACCGCACCGAAAGCCGCGGCGCCCACGCGCGGGAAGATTATCCGGAGCGCGACGACGAAAACTGGCTCAAACATACGCTCACCTGGTTTAAAGACGACGAAGCCAAGCCCGGATTCGAGTATCGACCCGTACACATGTACACCCTGACCAACGAAGCCAAGGTGATTCCGCCGAAGGCGCGCGTTTATTAGTGAAGATTTCAAACTGATGGCCGAATTTCTGCTTCCGAAAAACTCCGTAGTAAAAAGGGGCAAGACATTTTCCGCTCCGGACGGGGCGAAGAACGTCAAGCGCTTTCGCGTCTATCGTTACGACCCCGACTCTGGTGAAAACCCGCGCACCGATGTGTATGAGGTGGACATTGACGCCTGCGGGCCGATGGTGCTGGATGCGCTGATCAAAATTAAAAACGAGATGGATTCGACCCTGACTTTCAGGCGCTCGTGTCGTGAGGGCATCTGCGGTTCCTGCGCCATGAACATCGCCGGCACCAACACCCTCGCCTGCACCAAAGCAATCGAAGATGTCGGCGGCGAGGTCAAGATTTATCCGCTGCCACATATGTCCGTGGTCAAAGATCTGGTACCCGATCTGACCAACTTTTATGCGCAGTACGCTTCCATAAAACCCTGGATGCGCACCCAGACTCCGCCACCCCCGGACCGGGAACGACTTCAGTCGAAGGAGGATCGAGTCAAGCTGGACGGGCTTTACGAATGTATTCTATGTGCCTGCTGCTCAACCAGCTGTCCCAGCTACTGGTGGAACAGTGACCGCTACCTGGGACCTGCAATTCTGCTCCAGGCGTATCGGTGGATCGTCGATTCAAGGGACGAGTCCACCGGCGAGCGTTTAGACGATCTCGAGGATCCGTTCAGGCTTTACCGTTGCCACACCATCATGAACTGCACCAAGACCTGCCCCAAGGGTCTGAACCCGGCGAAGGCCATAGCCGAGATCAAGAAGCTCATGGTGCAGCGCTCGCTGTAGCGCTGAAGCTGTTATCGTCACGTGGTCAATCGCTCCGCAGTGAGATGGCGCTGTCGTCGCGGCATGCGCGAGCTGGATCTCCTGCTGGAAAAATTTCTTGCATCCGATTTCGATTCTCTCGGCGAGATGGAGCTCGCCGCGCTCGGGCTACTTCTCAATGAACCCGATCAGGACATTCTCGCCTGGCTTACGGCTTCCCGGGAGCCTCCGCCAGAGATCGGCGCCATCGTTTTGCGCATTCGCCGTTGCCTGGACGCGTAGCGTGCAGAATACGGAATTGCTTTATTTATTCTACCCGCCTGCTTCAGCTGCTTCTGATGGTTATGATGTGTTTAGGATTTGAAAACCGGGTTTAAGATTTGAATCGCTCTTGGAAAAAATTTCTGTCCCAGCACGACGCAGTGTTTGACGATGGAGTGGTGAAGAACTTCGGCGACCCGTCCGCCGAGGGACGTGCTGCCTCGAGCGCCGGTGTTATTTGCGACCTGAGTCAGCTCGGACTCATCGCCGTAGATGGCGATGATGCATTCACATTTCTTCAGGGCCAACTCACCTGTGATCTGAACGACGTGACTCCGACGCGCAGTCGCCTGGCGGCCTGGTGCAGCCCCAAGGGCCGCGTGCTGGTGTTATTCCGCGTTGTTCGGGCGCAAAACGGCTTTCTTCTTGAGCTTCCCGCGTCGCAGCTCGAGGCCATTCTCCGCCGCTTGAGGATGTACGTGCTGCGAGCGCGGGTCTCGCTGAAAGACGTCTCCGATGAATTCATCCGCGTCGGGCTTAGTGGCGATCTGGCAACGCAAGTGATCGAGAAGCTCTACGGATGCGCGCCGAGTTCGGCGGACGAGGTGGCCGCCGTAGGCGACGCACACCTCATTCGCCTCCACGGGAACGTGCCCCGTTACCAATTCATCGGCGATCCGGAAGGCGCGGAAAAACTGTGGCGCGCCGCGGCGAAAACGCTGACGCCCGTGGGCGTACGGATTTGGTCGCTGCTGGAGATATATGCCGGGGTGCCGGAAATCACCCAAGGCGATGAGCACCTTCCGCAGATGATCAATCTCGACCTCCTCGAAGGCTTGAGCTTCAAAAAAGGCTGCTACGTCGGGCAAGAGATCATCGCCCGCACCCATCATCTGGGACGGTTGAAGCGGCGCATGTATCTGATCCGCGCCAGCGCCGGTCAAAGCCCCCCGCCAGGCGCGCCGATCGTCGACGCTGCAGCGGGATCCGAGGCGGGGCAAATCTTGACCAGCGCGCCCCGTGGGGAGGCGGACGGATTCGCGGCGCTGGCCGTGTTGCGGATCGACGCTGCGGCAACCGGCACGCTGCATCTTGGCTCCGCCGCCGGAACCCGGATCGAGCTTATGGACTTGCCCTATCCCATTGGCGACGTAATCGGATGAGCCTCCCCGCCGAGTCGGTGCTCTCCGAAGCCGGCGCGCCGCTCGCCTCGACGGCTCCGAACGGCGTCGTGGTCGAAAGCGAGTTCATGCCCGCCTGGTGGCTGAGAAACCCGCATCTTCAAACCCTGTGGCCGGTGTTGTTCCGCTGGCGCCCGAGGCCGAGCCGGGAACGGGAGCGGATCGAGCTTCCGGACG
>JBFHVA010000367.1:0-2976 GCA_041589735.1 Gammaproteobacteria bacterium
AGAGTGTTTCACCGCGCCAAAATGGACGCCGCCGCAATCACCGCCTATCATTCTCTAAAACCTCCAAAATCAGCATTGAAGGCGCTTTTTTGTTCTCGGGACGATTTCCGCGAGCGCGATTTGAACCGAAGTCTGGCGATTCCCCGCCGGCCCATAGACCCGATACGCACCCCGCCGTTGAAATTGCACCCGCGGCCTTAACGGCCTCGAGGCAAAACCACTGCTCCACGTGCCGGCTTCGGGCGGCGCCGTGACGGAGCTGGTCCCCTTCACCACCGAAATGGCCATTGTGCTGGCGATCCTCGCCTTCGCCATGTATCTGTTTGTTTTCGAGGTGGTGCGCGTGGACGTGGCCGCCATCGTGACCCTGGTGCTGGTGGGGATCTCGGGCTTGATCCCGGCCGTTCACATTTTCGACGGCTTCTCCTCCAACGCGGTGATTTCCATCATCGCTTTGATGATCATGGGCGCGGGGCTGGACCGCACCGGCATCATGAACCTGCTGGCGCATTACATCCTCAGGGTGGGGGGCAGCACCGAGCGACGAGTGGTGCCCATCGTATCGGGCACCGTCGGCGTCATCTCGAGCTTCATGCAGAACATCGGTGCAGCGGCGCTGTTCCTCCCGGTCGTGAGCCGGATCTCGACCCGCACGGGTATCCCCCTGTCCCGGCTGCTGATGCCCATGGGTTTCTGCGCCATCTTGGGCGGCACCATGACCATGGTGGGTTCCAGCCCGCTGATCCTGCTCAACGATCTGATTGTCAACTCCAACCGCACCCTGCCTCCCGGGGTGAAGCCGATGGATCAATTTCACCTGTTTGCGGTAATGCCGGTGGGACTCGTGCTTCTGGCAGCGGGCATCGGGTATTTCATGCTGGCTGGAAAACGCGTGCTGCCTAAGCTGAGGAGCGGCGGCGCGGATCCGGGACGGACGCGGCGGTACTTCGAAAGTACATACGGGATCAAGGGGGACATCTTCGAGGCCTACGTGCCCCTCGACAGCCCGCTGGCCGGCATGACCATCGGCGAGGTGGAAGTGTTGCCTGACGCGCCATTCATTCTCGCGCTCAAAAGCGGCGACGAGCTGCGCATCGAGCCGTCCGTGGACCAGATGATCTGGGTCGGATCGGTGTTCGCGCTGATGGGCACCGAGCAGCAGGTGAAAGACTTTCGCAGACGCATGAAGATCACCCTCAGAAACGACATCGAGACTTTCGTCGAGGTGTTAAACCCCGCGCGTTCAGGCATCGCCGAGGTCGTGATCCCGCCGTCGTCCAACGTAATCGGACAAACCGTGATCGATATCGGCATGCGCAAGCGCTACCGGGTCAACGTGCTGGCGGTTTACCGGGAAGAGAAGGTTATCCGTAAGGATCAGCTTCGGACGCTGCGTTTTCGAAGCGGCGATACCCTGGTGGTGCACAGCCGTTGGGACGATCTCCATATGCTGTCGCTGAACCCAAATTTCGTCGTGGTGACAGACTTTCCCAGGGAGGTTTCACGGCCGCACAAGGTAGTGCCGGCCCTTGGCTTTTTCGCCCTGGCTATTGCGCTGGTGCTTTTTAGCGATCTCAGACTTTCGCTGGCGCTCTTGGTGGGCGCCACAGGGATGATCCTGAGCGGAGTGTTGTCCATTGACGAGGCCTATCGATCCATTGCCTGGCAAACCGTATTTCTGCTGGCGTGCCTGCTGCCTCTCGGCATGGTGATGGAGGTCACCGGCACCGCCGCGTGGATCGCGCAGGAATGTCTGGTGTTTTTCGGAGATATGTCCCGGTGGGTGATCCAGTTGGCCCTGGCTTTGCTGGCGACCGTGCTCACCTTGGTCGTTTCAAACGTGGGTGCCACGGTGCTGCTCGTGCCTCTGGCGGTCAAGATCGCCCTCGGCGTCGGCGCGGATCCGGCCATGTTCGCACTCACCGTGGCATTGGCCACTTCGAACTCCTTCCTGCTGCCGACCCACCAGGTGAATGCCCTCATCATGGGCCCGGCAGGTTATCGTGTCGCAGACTTCCTTCGCGCCGGGGGCATCATGTCGGTGTTGTTTTTGACCTTGTTGTTGGTCACGTTGAACATGTTTTATTGAAAGCCCTGCGCGGCGTAAGAAATGCAAATGGGACGAGTACAGATCGAAGAAAGGCTCAAGGGCATCATCCGCCAAGTTCCAAGGCGACTGGTGGGTTCTGTGATGGCGCTCATATCCGCCGCGGCGTTCGCGGGTGATGTGAGCGTCGAATTCGCGCGCTTTGAGCAGCAGGGAGACGGCGGCTGGCGTGTGAGCGTAACCCTGCGCCACGCGGATTCGGGCTGGGACCACTATGCCGACGCCTGGCGCGTGGTTACCGCGGACGGCAGCATCATCGCTACGCGGACGCTTTATCATCCCCACGTGGACGAGCAGCCGTTCACCCGCAGCCTGAGCGGGGTCAAGCCGGCGGCCGCCGTCAGCCGGATCTATATAGAGGCTCACGACAGCGTCCACGGCTGGAGCCCGGAGCGGCTAGCGGTGGACTTGAACAGTGACAGTGGCGATCGCTTCGAGGTTAAGCGCTGAATCACTCGCCGATGTTTTAGTTGCTCCGGGATCGACTGGACACTTCGGCGCGTACGAGACATAAGGTCGATGATGGGCGCAATTTCCGGAGATGTCATTGGTTCCGTGTACGAAGCCTGGCCAGTTAAGTACAAGGACTTCGCGCTGTTTTCCAAAAGATCCACTTTCACCGACGACACCGTTCTCACCGTCGCCGCCGCCGAAGCGCTTTTAACTGACGGCGACTACGTCCGCGCCTTCCACGAGTACTTTTCCCGCCACCCGAACCGCGGATTTGGAGCGAGCTTCGCTGACTGGGCCGCTTCACGCCGCACCGGCGCATACGGAAGCTACGGCAACGGCGCCGCCATGCGGGTCAGCCCGGTGGCCTGGGTCGGAGACAGCCTTGAATCGGTGCTCGAAGAGGCGAAGCGTAGCGC
>JBFHVA010000368.1:0-2960 GCA_041589735.1 Gammaproteobacteria bacterium
TCGTCACGGTGGTGTGGGGCACATTCGTAGCGGGCCGCGCCATGCGGCTGGTCAGCGGTTGGCGGGTTTTCAAGCTGGTGCTGCCGGTGTCGGGGTACGCCCTCATTGTCTACGGCATGGTGTTCGTGGTGCCGCACTCGCAAATGTGGTACTCGGAGGCAAGGGCCGGGAGCCCATCCGGCAGCTATTCGCCAAAGTATGTTGACGCAGAGTCGACGTATTATGACCAGGGCCGCTTGATGTGGGCGTCGCTGGAAAGCCTCGAAGCTGAACGCCCGGGAGTCAGCGATCTCTACTTTGTTGGCTTTGCCAACTACGCGCACCAGGACGTGTTCAGAAAAGAAATCGAGCTTGCCCGCACGCTCATGGACCAGCGCTTCGACACCGGCGGCCGCTCGATGATGTTAATCAACAACGCCGCCACCGTGGAGCAGGTGCCGCTGGCGAATCGACCCAATCTTGCCCGCGCGCTTAATGCCATCGGTGAACGGATGAACATCGATGAGGACGTGCTGTTCCTGTTTTTGACTTCGCATGGTTCGCGCGACGGCGTCCTCGCAGCCAGGTTTTGGCCGCTCAATCCGAATCACTTGAGCTCAGGCGACCTGAAGAAATTGCTCGACCGGAGCGGGATCCGGTGGCGGATCCTGGTGGTGTCGGCGTGCTACTCGGGCACCTTTATCGATCCACTCAAAGACGAATACACGTTGATCCTCACGGCTTCGCGGAAGGATCGGAACTCTTTCGGTTGCAGCAGTGAGCGCGATTTCACCTATTTCGGCGAGCACTTCTTTGCTCGGGAACTGAGCAGCGGAAAACCGCTGCTGGAAGCTTTCGAGGCCGCGAGAGTCACTCTGGCCGAGCGTGAGAAGGCAGAAGGATTCACTCCCTCGGAGCCGCAGATGCACGTAGGTAAGTTGATGCGGGAAAAGCTCGTCGAGATCGAAGCGCGGCTCCGCGAGCGCTGAAGCCCGCCGCGTCGAGGTTCACTCTTTTTCGTCGGTGACCACGTAACGCTCGTCCCACAAATTAACGATGCGGCAGAACAGTTCCGCAGTCTGCTCGGCGTCATAGATGGCCGAGTGGGCGTCGCGCTCGTCCCATTCGATACCGGCTGCCTGCACCGCCCGCGAAAGCACCGTCTGCCCGAAGGCGAGCCCGCCCAGTGTCGCGGTGTCGAAGGTGGAGAAGGGATGGAAGGGATTGCGCTTTATTCCGCTGCGCTCCGCCGCGGCGTTGACGAAGCTCAAATCAAAAGACGGGTTATGGCCCACCAACACGGCGCGCGTGCAGCCCTCGGCTTTCACCGCCTTTCTTACCGGAGCGAATATCTTGGTCAGCGCGTCGCGCTCCGGCACGGCGAGTCGAAGCGGGTGGTCGGGATCGATGCGGTTGAACTCCAATGCAGCCGGATCCAGGTTGGCACCCGGAAAGGGCTGCACGTGACAGGAGTGTGTTTCCGCGCGAACCCATCGGCCTTCATCGTCGATACGAAGCGTAACCGCGGCGATCTCCAGCAGCGCGTCGCTCTGCGGATTGAAGCCGCCCGTCTCTACGTCTACGACCACGGGAAGAAATCCGCGAAAGCGGGACTTCACTGGAATCCGGTCCGGAGCGCCCATTTCAGCTCGCAAGTGACCAGTCCACGCGCTCACCCGCACGGTAGGGGACGACCACTTCGTTGCCGAAGGGCAAGGTCGTGGGAATGTCTCGCGGAGACTTGCAGATCTCGATCTGGTCCTTGTTTCTCGGCAAGCCGTAAAAGTCGGGGCCGTTGAAGCTGGCGAACGCCTCCAGCCGCTCCAGCACGCCTGCGCCTTCGAATACCTCGGCGTAGAGCTCGAGGGCCGCGTTGGCGGTATACATCCCTGCGCAGCCGCAGGCGTTCTCTTTCAACGATCTCAAGTGCGGCGCCGAATCGGTGCCGAGAAAATACTTTACGCTTTCACCGGTTGCAGCCTTGACCAAAGCGGCGCGGTGGCGCTCGCGCTTTAGCACCGGAAGACAGTAGTGGTGCGGGCGAAGACCGCCCGCGAACATGGCATTGCGATTGAGCAGCAGGTGATGCGCGGTAATGGTTGCAGCCACGGTGTCCGGCGCCGAATCCACGAACTCCACCGCGTGCGAGGTGGTGACATGCTCAAATACGATCTTGAGTCCCGGGTAGCGGATAACGAGATCGGAAAGTATCCGTTCAATGAAGACCCGCTCCCGATCGAATACGTCCACGTCGGCGTCCACCACTTCGCCGTGCACCAGCAGCGGCAATCCGGCGTTCTCCATGGCGGATAAAGCGCCGGAAACACGATTCATGTCGGTGACCCCGAAGGCCGAGTTTGTGGTTGCGCCAGCCGGGTAGAGCTTGACCGCATGGACGTGCTCGCACTGCCCCGCGCGCGCAATTTCTTCCGCGGAGGTCTCGTCGGTCAGATAAAGCGTCATCAGCGGGGTGAAGTCCCTGCCGTCGGGAACCGCGGCCAGGATACGCTCACGGTATGCAAGCGCCTGGGCAACGCTGGTGACCGGCGGATCCAGGTTCGGCATCACGATGGCGCGGGCGAATCTGCGCGCCGTATCCGGGACCACGTCTCGAAGCATCTCGCCGTCGCGAAAGTGGACGTGCCAGTCGTCCGGACGTGTCATTCGTAACTTCTGCAAGGCGATAACGCCCGTTCAAAAAAGATTCCGGACGGTATCAAAATAGCGTGCTGCTGTCGTCCCGCCCGGGCCCGGGGAGAAATTAGCCTGGGTGCCGGTGCCCAAAGTCCCTTATAATGTGTCCGGTCGCGCCTTCGGCCGCTCCAGCCTACGACGTATCGGCCCTGAAATGGAGCCTCCCGTGGGCGAACTCGAAAAGCGGCGAATGGAAGAGCCGTAGCGCGCTGATAACAAGATTTTAACGCGTCGTGTACGCATATTATTGTGGCACGGCGGGCCCGGCGGCTATCGGGCCGAACCAA
>JBFHVA010000369.1:0-2956 GCA_041589735.1 Gammaproteobacteria bacterium
CTTGTTCCAGCAGGTGTAGAGCACCGCGCCTTCGGTAAGCGCCGGATGATAGTCGTAGTTGCGCACCAGGATCTGGCTCTGGTCGTCCATCCAGACCGCCTGGGAACAGCCGGTGAGGTAAGGCGGCGGGCAGTACAGCGCTAGCGCCCGGGCCGCCAGATCGCTGCCGCCAGCAAGTTCGGTGAGAGCCTCATAGGTGGGCACCAGCTCCGGCATATGCGCCTGGAATTCGGTGCGGGATTCTAGATAGCTAGGGCGGGCGGCGTCACCTTCCGACATGAACCACTTGCGGTAACCTGGCCAAAGACGCTCGAAGTGGCGCTGCCACTTCTTGCCTGGCGTCATCTCCGCGATGGCTTCGAATTCAAACTTCACAGTCGGTGGAGAAGGCCTGCCCGCAATCCCTTTGCCTGGTGACCCGCAGCGCCTGACGCGTCGCGGAAAGCATTTTCGAACCACCCCGAATCAATATCCGGGAGCTGATACTCCGAACTGGGTGGTCCGCCAGAGCACAATTCTAGACCACCGGTGGGCAACCTGTGGTCTTGGTCTCGCGCCACGCTCGAGGCGTAACGTCGAGTCATGCTCAGGTGCTGAAGCCTAAGGCCTTCCTCGGCGGCTTACTGCCGACCGACTCACAGAATCTTGAAAGCGCCTGCCTCCAGGGCGACGGGTGCCGCCTCCCGCAATCCCTGATCCAGCGGCGACGCCTGATAGCGCGAGCGCATGCCCTTGATCCAAGCGTGGGCCCGATCGTTGAGCTTGAAGTCGTCGGTCATTAACCTGCCCCGGGTGATGAGGATCCCCAGATCGGCGCCGTAGTAGTGATAATCGCCGGGTCCGCTGATGCGCAGAAAAAACGCCTCGTTTTCCGTTTCCACCGCGCGCCGATGGTAGTCGAACCGGTCGTAGCTAACGCCGCCATTCGAATTGAGCCGCCAGATCCCAGATTCGGGAGCGGCGTCGAACAGGCCGATGGTATCTTCGGTGTGCTTGATCACCAGCTGGCTCCAGCTGTCGATGTTGTCGGGATCGGCCCAGCGGGCGTTGAGCTCGTCCACGTCCAGGTCGAAATCAGCGCCGGAAAATTCCAGCAGGTGGAACAAAAACAGCGGCGCGTCTGCGTGGGCAAAGGCGGCGTGGTTGGTCATGGAGCTGGCGCCGGTGACGCGTGGATTGAGCTCGCCAAGGTAGAGTTCACCGTTATCCTGGTCGATGAGGAAGTCGAGCTCGAAGTAGCCGCGGTACCCTTCCTGGCGCAGGGCCTCGCCGAACTTGAAAGTCAGATCGCGAGCGTTGTCGCGAATTTCCTGGGTGAAGGACCCGGGAAAGATTTCGTTACCGCACCAGCCGCCTTTCTTCGGAGTCAGCTCCTTAAAGCCCACGAGTTCGGTCATCAATGGACCGACGATGGTGCCACGCTTGGTGGTGCAGGCTTCGATGGCAGAGCCGCGAACGTTCACCCGCTTCATGACCTTGATTTCTGGCTCTTCCTCGATTTCTTCCGCGTACTTCGTATAGTCGTCCTCGCTGGCGATAAACCAGGTGGTATTGCCGGAATCACCGAAAGCGGCCTGCAGAACCAGATCGTTGCCGAGATCCTTGGAGACCTCGTTCAGGTGCGCATAGCTGTTCACCTTGGACAGCACGTTGGGAACGCTGGGGACGCCCGCTCGGTTACCGATCCGGACGGTCTCCACCTTGTTATCCACCTTGCTTCTGAGCTTCGCCGGCGGAAACCAGATTTCTATGTCCAACTGTTTGGCGAGTTCCTCGGTCTTTTCGTCGAACATGAGAAACGTCGCCTTGGGAGCGCCACCCCTTTGTTTGATGAAGTCGAGAACCTCCTTGTGTGACAGAAGATAGTTGTTGATGTCCTCAATGCTTTCGAACTCCCGATGCGGCTGTTCGCTCGGAATAAAGACGTTAGGATGCCGTCCGTCGAAGCAGTCGATGTAATTTATGTACCGGAAATTCTTGCACCATTCGCTGATTCCCAGAAGATTGAAATTGGTTGCGCTGATGAAATAGATGGGGGTCTCGTTTCGATGGAAGAAACGACGGATCTCTGAAATGTTTTTGAGCTTTTTCACTTTTTCCTCTCCTCCTGAAGAGCGCTGCGGCGCCGCCCGTGATTGTTGTCTTTTGCTCTCTATGTCTTGGTCACTGCGTTTCTGTTCTACAGATCCGAACAGCATCAGGCGCATAAACCGCGTGGTTAAACGGAAAAATCCGAAAAACGGATTGTTTTGTCCGTTCAAGACGCTACGGCTGCTTTTTTCACAGTCGATTCACCAACGAGCCCGGATATTGCGTCCTCGGTGAATACCCGCAGGCCCAGCTCGGGCCGGTAGCCGTGGATCTCTTTGACGTCCAGAGCGCGCATAAATATCAGGATCTCGTTGCTGATGACCTGGCCCGGAACGAGAATGGGAAATCCGGGCGGGTAGGGGATTACAAAGCTGGACGCGACAACCTCGCGTCCCCTGGCCATCTCTTTGTCTATAGAACCATCATCGATGCGAAGGTATTCGCACACGGCGTCGTCATAGGCGAGAAAATAAGCGGCGCGTAGGTCCCCTTCCGGCGTCCCGCTGTCTCTGCCTCTGGAAAAGGCCGCGTGGAAACGGCTGAAATCCGGCAAGGGCGGCAGGTCCACGGTGTAAGACTTCACCTGCTTTTGGTGGATGCGTCGCTCGGCAGGGCTCATTTCCTCGAGCTTCCATTCGATCTCGTTGGCAATCTTCCGAAGCACGCCGATAAGATACGCCACCGAGCTTCGGGTGGTGCCGATGTTGGTCATGAACAGCACGGTATTGCGGGACGTCTTGTTGATCTGAATCCCGAACTTATCCATCAGGTACTTGTTCTTGAAGGTATCGCCGTCGATGCCGGTTTTGCCCAGATAAAGCGTGAGCCGGGTGGGATCGACGACGAAATCGTCGTTGGCCCAGGC
>JBFHVA010000370.1:0-2855 GCA_041589735.1 Gammaproteobacteria bacterium
ACCGCGCCCGCATACAGCGGATGCGAATACTGCTCCATCCGCTCCTGGCTGGTGGAGGTGATAATGGTGGAAGCCCGCTCCATGCTTAGCCGCTCGGCATGAATGCGCTTCGAAAAGCGGAAAGTTTCTTCCATCTTCGCGGCGTTGCCGGGATTAACGCCCAGCTTGTCCATCTTCTGAGCGCCCAGAGAGTGCCCGGTGAAGGTAAAGCTTAAACCGGTCTTGTTTTGTGCCAGTACCGCGCAGTAGCCGCCGTCGGCGTAGTGCGCAGTAGCGAAATCCGGCGCGTCGGCACCGTAGAAATCGAGCAGGTTGTCGATGAACTCAGCTAGATGGGGCCAGAGCGCTTCCTTGGGAAGAAAGACGTTTCCGCCGCAGGGGATACGCAGAATTCTCGGATTGTCCGGAAAGCCGTCGTAGTGATCGATGTTGCCGGAGAACTCCGGCCACTTGGGATCGCGGATCCGGCGGGTGACGATGTCCACATCGACGCCGAGCTCGGCCAGCGCCAGGGAGACTTCCTTCACGTAGACGAGCTGTCCACCGAAGTCGGGATGGGCGGTCCAGTAGGAGTCCGCCGGATCGAAGTTCCCTTGAGGGTTGATGAAAGCGACGCGCATGGACGCTTCAGTCCGTTTCGCTCTTTAACCTGACGGAGTAATCGTTATTGACGATGACTTGCGCCTGCGCTTTATGGGCCGAGATGATCTCATGCTCGATGGCGAGCACCTTGTCGATGAAGGGATCCAGCTCGGCCGCGTTCCGCTTCCGCTTGTTGCGGTGGGCGCGGGTGTCCTCGTAGTTGCGATCGATGAACACGCGGGTGTCGACGTTGGACAACAGCGTCGTGTAGGTGCCTTCCGCGATGCCTACCTGCGCGCCGCCAATGTCCAGGCGTTCCTTGCTGATGCTGTCCTCCTCGTAGATCACCAGGGGCTTTTCGATGACCTGAGCACCGTCCCGAAAGGCCCTGAGATGAGTGTCCAGAAGGTCCAGATGCACCTCCTGCGGGCCGACCCAGGCGATATCGGCGCGCCGGGTTCGATCGTTGGTCTTGGGCGGATAGACGAAATAGTCGTCCTGTTGAAGGATCAGGCACGACTTTCCTGCGGCTTCCAAAGCCTCGGCCAGCGCCGTTGCGGTCTCCGACTTGCCGCTGCCGGATTCCCCGGCGATGGTGATCGTGTACTTTCCAGAATGCCGCTCTATTTCGGGCAATACGAGATCGACGATCCCGGCGGCCGCCTTGACGTGGTGTTCCTCGACGACAATGGAGTCCCCCCGCATCAGTGCACCGGGATCGCGATTCCTGAACGAATGACCCCGGGCAGGCCTTGAAAGCCCCTGTCTCTGGGATAAAGTTCTGAGATAAGATTCATGCGCAAGCAGGTCGGGCCTGTAGGTCTTTGGGCGCCGGAGTATATCAAAGATCTAACGAACTGCTTCCGATGGATAATTAGCTGCAAGGAGCATCAGTCAATATCATGCCGACTCCTGATTTTACTCGAGAAGAATATTCAGAAATCTGGACAGATCTGAACCGGAAGCTCAAGCATATCGAGCGACACGATGGCGGGCTTGCCGCTGCACTGGAGGCCCTCAAAAGTCAGCAGCTCGAGCGCGGCTTCATCAAA
This sequence comes from Gammaproteobacteria bacterium, assembly GCA_041589735.1. Classification (GTDB taxonomy): domain Bacteria; phylum Pseudomonadota; class Gammaproteobacteria; order HK1; family HK1; genus CAMYJH01. Next base: position 1,635 of record JBFHVA010000370.1, read on the forward strand.
GACGATTTGCATGAAATGCGTCGTTATCGCTTCGCTCACCCTCAAGACCCAGAGCGCTTTTTTCTCGTTCAGTACAACCCGGTACGGGCGCTGCGATTCTCGGGTTCCGGCAGAAGAATACCTCCACAGGGCAGCACGTCCAGATACGACGGCTGTTTTCTCTGTCCCGACAACATCGAGTGGCAGCAAGGCGGCCTGGAGATGGGCTACGAATTCAAGATCGATTCCATACGCTACATCGCCTGGATGAACGCCTATCCTCTGATGCCGGTGCATTGCGTGATTGCGAGCCGAGAGCACATTCCTCAGGCGTGGTGCGTAAACGGCGCCGCGCTCAAATGTCTGAGCGTCGAAAAGATCCTTTCCGATCTGGTTGCCCTCTCGGCGAGATTGCCGGGTTACGTGGGTTTTTATAACGGCAAAGGCGCGGGTGCTTCGATCCCGGCGCACTTCCATTTTCAGTTTTTTAAACGGCCCGATCTCTGGCCAGAGTTTCCGCTGGAGGTTGCGGCCCGCGCGTCACGCATCGAGACTCACGGCACAATCAAAAACTACCCGCTCGCGGTGGAGTACTGGCGAGGCGACGCGGACACCATCGTCCAGTCGGCCCACGCCTGGATCCAGGAGTGGCTGGCCCGGAACGCGCACCAGCTCTCATCGGTCTCGGCCAACATCATCTCGACTTTCGATCAAGCGAAGAACCAGTGCGAGCTTTATTTCGTGCCGCGGCATCATTCGCGGCTCAAATCGCCGGAAATGTCCGGCACCATCGGCGGTATCGAGGCGCTGGGCGAGATGGTCTTCTCCAGCGAAGAGGACGGCCAGCGCCTGCAGCGCAGAGAGGTCGACTACCACGCCGTAGAACGCATCCTCTCCGCCGCGCGCTTCGACTGATCACGCCCGCGAAAAATAGTGCCAGGCACTAATTTCTGAATAAAAAGTGCCTGGCACTAATTTCTGACACTAATTTCTTGCCCCGGCGCATCAGAAAAAATGCGAGGCACGTTTTTCCATTACTGCGTTGCCGGTTGTATGGTGCACCGTGCGCAGAAATAAAGAGCCGTCATTCCCGCGAAAGCGGGAATGACGTAAATTGGGTTGACTCGACTGCGGCTCGTCGATTGTCGGGTGCGCCTCGTACATCAAAGATAGTGCCAGGCACTAAATTCTCTGGATTCCCGATTTCTCGGGAATGACGATTAACGGGAACTGGCAAATGCT
>JBFHVA010000371.1:0-2809 GCA_041589735.1 Gammaproteobacteria bacterium
ATGTCCGCGCGCGAGCGCCGCCACCGCGCGCCTTCGCACCTGCTCGCGACCGCGGCGGAGCCTCTCCATCAGAATCTGTTCGCCGGGCTCGCCGAGCTGCGCCAGCGCGGACATGATCTCGGCGTCGATGTCCTGGCCGTCCTCGTCTTCCAGCAAGCGCGCCAGCACCGGCGCCGCGTCCTTCACCTGCGCACGCCCCAGCGCCAGCACCGCCTCGCGTTGAATGTCCCACCACGGATCCCAGTCGTCGGATTCATCAAAGTTCATTTCCGCGGGACGACGCTCGGCGATTTCCAAAAGCATGGGAATCGTTTGCGGATCGGCGACGCGGGCGAGACTTTCAACCGCCGCGATTTTGACTTCGCCGTCGGGATCATTGCGCAGGGAATCGTTCAGCGAATCGATGACCGCGGGCGAACCAAGCTTACCCAGCGCGCCGGCAGCGTCGACGCACACGTCGATATCCTCGTCGCGCAGCCGCTCTATAAGCGCGGGAATCGCTTCCGTCGCGCCGAGGGCGCCGAGGGCGCGGCACGAGTAGCAGCGGTCCGCCTCGTCGCCTTCACTCAGCAGAGCGCAAAGCGCTGCAACCACGTCTGATCGGTCGCAGCCCTGCGCAGTATTCAAGTTTATCTGCATCAAACCTCTCTTCATTTCTTCGAGATGCGCTTCCGCCTGAATTGAATGTTGCGTTTCGGATTCTCGGGGCCTCGAGAGCCGCCCTCATCCGGCCGCCCGATGGATCGGCCCGCGCCGCCAATATTCTCCACAGATGGGAGTCAAAACCGCCGCTTAAGATAGAGGAATCGGCTGCTCCACGGCCTGATCCGGATCAACCCAAAATTCGCTCATTCGGGGCATTCTTGCCGCCATTCTGCCACGCCTCACGGCTGGAAATCGGATGCCGCGGCGGCGTCCGCGCTGCCTGAGAGACGAGGCCAAGAGGACAGGAAGGGAAATCAACGATCGGCGGGCGAACAGAGTCCTCTCACGGTGACGCACCGCTGGATGCGCCGAAGGCCCGCTGGGGCCGCAGGGGCACGCTGGGTCGGCAACGTGGACCGAAGATCTCGGCAACCGGTCAATTGCTGTTGGAAGAGTCGGTGTGAGCCATGCCCAGGACGGTAAACTAATGCACAATTGGAGAGAATCTTGAACGAGAACGAGTCGGAGCACGATAACGAAAAGTCAGCGGCCACCTGGGGGCCGAAGCTTTTTTATGCCGCGCTGATTGCCTCGCTGGTTTTTTTCTGGTGGCTGGTCATCTATGACCACGGCGTCAAACCCCTTCATGGCGGCTAGCTCTCGTTCTCATCGGAGACTTGTGAGTTGATGTCCAGCAAGATGGTTCTCATCTGGGTCGGCGCATTCGCCGTCACCTTCATCTTGTTTTACGGCCTCGATCTGCTGGTCATGGGGATGCAAGGGCTGCCGCTTAATTTCGACCTCACCCCGGCGCAGTAACTTGAGAATGCGGACGCTCGGAATCTCCTCCATGATGCCGCGCTGCACGCTGGTTTTAGCGTTTGTTTGCCTCGCGTCGGCGCTTCCGGTTTCGGCAGAGGACGGGGCTCCGCGGGCCACAACCGTCGCCGGCGTTAGCTTCAGCGCCGGGACCCTGACGAAACTCTCGCCCGCCACCGGTGGCGAACTAATTCGCGTGGCGGCCGAGGTCGCCGCGGGACAATCACGCGCGGCCGCAAACGACGCCGAGTTACCGAGCCGAAATCTGGCTCCTGCTCCCAGTCCCAAGCGCGGCGACTATCCGTCCATTGGCGTCAGCAGCCGTTCGGTCGTCTGGGTCGTCGCTCAAATGCATCTGTTCTTCGCCGCCTTCGTTCTTGCGGTGCCGCTTTTTGTGCTGGTGATCGAATGGCTCGGGGTGAGAACCGGCGATCCGCGCTATGACGATATGGCCCACGAGTTCATGAAGATCAGCATGACCGCGTATTCCATCACCGCGCTTTTCGGCGGCGCGCTGGCCTTCGCGCTGTTCCTGTTCTACCCGGATTTCATGGGCTACATGATGCGCGTGTTCAACTTCCAGGTGCTCGTGTATGCCTTCCTGTTCTTTGCCGAGAGCGTGCTGCTGTATTTGTACTACTACAGCTGGTACGCCATGTCCGACGGCAACGCCAAGTGGGGACACTTGACCCTGGGCCTCGCGCTGAACGTTGTCGGAACCACCCTGCTGGTGGTGGCCAACTCCTGGGCCACGTTCATGATGGCGCCCTCGGGGGTCAGCGATACCGGAGCGGTCACCGGCGGGATCTGGGAGATCATGCGCGGGCCGCTTTGGAACCCGCTCAATCTGCACCGTTTCGTCGCCAATATCGCCTTCGGCGGCGCCATCGTCGGCGCCTACGCCGCGTATAAGTTTCTCGCCGCCCGCACTCAAGCCGAGCGCGCCCACTACGACTGGATGGGATACACGGCGAATTTCATCGCCATCCTGGCCTTTCTTCCCCTGCCCTTCGCGGGCTACTGGCTCATGGCCGAGGTCTACGCCTACTCGCAGCAGATGGGCATCACCGCCATGGGCGGCATTCTCGCCTGGCTGTTCGTGGTCCAGGCGGTGCTCATCGGAACGATTCTTCTTGCCAGCAACTACTACCTGTGGTCGGGCATGTCGCGCACCGAAGGCGCGGTGCGCTACACCTGGCTGGTGAAATATATCGCCCTGGTGCTGGTCGCGTGCTTTCTCGTCTGGGTCACGCCGCACACCTTGATCCTCAGCGCCCCGGAGATGCAGCAGCTTGGCGGAAGTCATCACAAGCTGCTCGGGCCGCTCGGCATCATGCCGGCGAAA
>JBFHVA010000372.1:0-2794 GCA_041589735.1 Gammaproteobacteria bacterium
CCATGGGCTTGGCCGCCATGGTGTCCTTAGCCATGCCCAGCGCATCGCTGGTGGCCACCACGTAAGTGAACACGCCGTCCAGCTCGTTAATCGAGCGGAGCATAGCGCCTTCCAGATCCTCGCCGCGGTTGATAGCGTCGGCGATGTACACGGCGATGAGCTCGGAGTCGCAGTTGGACATGAAGCGGTGTCCTCTTCGCTCGAGCTCACGGCGCTTCATCCAGTAGTTGGTGAGCTGGCCGTTGTGCACCACCGAGACGTCGTCAAAGGGATAGGCCCAGTACGGATGCGCCGAGCGGATGTCCACGTCGGACTCCGTCGCCATGCGGGTGTGGCCGATGGCGTGGGTGCCTTCGAAGTTGCCGAGATGATATTGATCGGATACGCGGGCGGCGTCACCCAAATCCTTGATTAACTCGAGCGCATGGCCCATGGAAAGGATCTCCGCGCCCTCCACGTCCTCGATGTATTCGGCCAGGCGCCGCAAGTCATCGTGATAAGAAAACACGTAGCGGAAGGCGTAGTCGGTCACTTGGGTTTCCGATTCCACCCTTGCGCCCATTTCTTTCATGCGTGCGTCTACGGCCTGTTTCCTCTCTTTCATCTGATCGCGGATCTTGAAGCCTTTTCTGACGTCTTCCTGCTCCGCCACCTTGAAGCGCATGACATGCTTGTCCGCCATCGCCGGACCATAAAGGGCAAAGCCGGTAGAGTCCGGGCCGCGGTGCTTCAGGCTCTGAAGCATCTGGGTGAGCTCTTTACCTATGTTGGCGCTCTTACCTCGATGGATTAATCCGGCAATTCCGCACATCTAATAACTACTCCGAAGTAAACGACTCGTATTCGCTTTGACCTTTAAAGGGTCGTCCCCGCTCAAATAAAAAAATCGAAGCCGGTTTTTCGCTGGCGCGCCCGGCTGTTCTTGTTTTCGTTCGAGTGAAAAATCAGCTCCGACCAATCCGGTTTCTCCTCTAAGGCAGGCAGTCGATATAGGTGTTGAGATCCCACTCGGTGACGGTGTGGTTGAAGCGCTCCCACTCGTCGTTCTTGTAGTGCATGAACACCTTGAACATTTCATCCGGCATGGCCGCCTTGATCACCTCGTCCTGTTTCAGCTTCTCCAGCGCTTCGCCCAGCGACATGGGTAGCTTATTCACGAGCTTGCCGGCCTCCATGGCCTCGTAGATGTTGCGCTCTTCGGGCTCGCCCGGATCGAGCTTGCGTTCGATGCCGTCGTCAAAGGCCTTGAGCAGCGCGCCGGCCATCAGGTAGGGGTTCACCATGGAGTCCACAGAGCGGTACTCGAAGCGCCCGGGCGCCGACACGCGCAGGGCGCAAGTGCGGTTCTGGTAGCCCCAGTCCGCAAATACCGGCGCCCAGAATCCGGTGTCCCACAGCCGGCGATAGGAGTTCACCGTGGAGGACCCAATGGCGGTCAACGCCCCTAGGTGCTCCATCACGCCGCCGATGCAATAAAGCCCCACGGGACCCGGCTTGCGCGGGTCAATTTTGGAATCCGGCATAAACAGGTTTTTGCCGCCCTTGCGGTAAGAGAAGACCTGCTCCATCCCCGGCAGCGGTTTCTGGTGCAGACCGTTCACCTGGTCGTTGCCGCCTGTCCAAAGCGACATGTTGTGGTGACAGCCCGAGGCCGACACGCCCATGAAAGGCTTGGACATGAAGCAGGCAATGAGGTTTTTCTCTCTTGCCACCTGGGCGCAGATCTGGCGGTAGGTGGTCAGCCGATCGCAGGTGCGAAGGGCGTCGTCAAAAGTGAAGTTGAGCTCCAGCTGACCGGGGGCATCCTCATGGTCGCCCTGGATCATATCGAGCCCCATGGCCTGACCATATTCAATCACCTTCATGAAGGCGGGGCGCAGCTCCTCGAACTGGTCGATGTGGTAGCAGTTGGGCTTGGTGGCGCCGCCGGCGGGGCGGCCGTCGTCGCCGCGCTTGAGCCACATCATCTCCGGCTCGGTGCCGTGGCGAAGATGCAGCCCTTTGTGCTTCTTCTGGAATTCCTCGTGGATGATGCGCAGGTTCCCCCGGCAGTCCGACGTCAGGTGACCGCCCGGATTTTCCAGCTCTTCGCGGTTGCGAAAACAGGTGCAGTAGACCCGCGCTACGCGCTTGTCCCAGGGCAGCTGGCAGAAGGTTTCCGGGTCCGGGATACCCACCAGCTCTGAGGCTTCAGGGCCGTAGCCGATGTAGTGGCCGTGGCGATCCAGGAACAGGTTGGCGGTGGAGCCGTAGACCAGCTGGAAGCCGCGCTCGGCGATCTGCTCCCAGTGGTCCGCCGGAATACCCTTGCCGACGATACGCCCGGTGACGGAAACGAACTGATAGTAGATGTAGCTGATGCCGAGCGCATTGATCTTCTTGCGCACCTCTTTGACCAGCGCCGCGCGGCCCGGGGCGTTGACGTGGGTTTCCAGGTCGGTGTTGCCCTTGCGGCGGCTGGTGGCGACTGTCTTCGCGGTGCGTTTGCGCGCCGGCTTCTTCGTTTTTGCGTCCATGAGTCTCCCCCTTGGGCTGGTCGCTGGGTTCGCTTCTCTGGCGTTCGACGCCTTAGAAAGCGGTTGTTATGTGCGCCCGGTTCGGGATCCGGGGCGGTTTGAATACTGCTGAGATGTACCGGATTCGGACCGGATTCGGACGCATTGAGGCACGTCCGGCCGGTGCGGCCCGGAAACCGCCGCATTGCCGCCAACCCGGCCGGCGAACGCACAAAAAGAGTGTCGGACCGGCTTGATGGGGGCGTGTAACGGAGGGTATATTCAACCCGCGAATTGAA
>JBFHVA010000373.1:0-2786 GCA_041589735.1 Gammaproteobacteria bacterium
AGTCTCGAAGCCGCGTTCGAGCTTGTGGCCGGGGCCGGTTCGGAAATTGGACCGGCGGCACGCCTAAGCAGTCTGGCCCGGATTGCCTGGGCCCTGGGATATCGATCTCAAGCCGCAGAGGCCCTCAGCGCGCTCGTGGATTTGGGCGATCAGGGTGAGGCTGCGTTCGACTGGCCGTTCCTGCCGGCTTCACCTCATTTCGACAGCGTCGATCCGGGAGAGGAGCTCGATGCGTGGTGCCAAGCTTGTGCGCTTGATCAGTTCGAGTGCCTTCGAACTTTCTCCTCCTATTTTCTGAACGAGGAAGGGCGTCAGTCCCTGGAGCGGCTTAAGGGAAACCCGTTTCAGCGTCCCGAGCTGGAGCGCCGGCGGCTGCTGGTACGACTGCGTCACGGAATGCCGCTCGGCGATGTCTCCCGGGCGGTGCGGGTGAAATCGGCGGAAAACCGCAATCCGGATTTCTGGTCCCGCAGGGTCGGGAAAGAATGAGTCGAAATCCCCATTATTTCGGCTGAAATGCTAAAGGCCGCTCCGGATCCCGGCCGCGCGGATGGGCTGTGCGGAGGAGGCTTGAAACGCGATTAGATGGCGGATTCGTCCTGTTCACCGGTGCGGATGCGGATGACCTTCTCCACCGGAGTGACGAAAATTTTGCCGTCACCTATCTTGCCGGTGCGCGCGGCTTCGGTGATGGCTTCGATGCAGGGCTCAGCCTGTTCCTCGGTGACAACGATCTCGATTTTGACCTTGGGCAGAAAATCCACCACATATTCGGCACCGCGGTAGAGCTCGGTATGACCCTTCTGGCGCCCGAAGCCCTTGACTTCAGTGGCGGTCATACCAGCGATGCCGATCTCGGACAAGGATTCTCTGACGTCGTCGAGCTTGAATGGCTTGATAATGGCTTCGATTTTTTTCATCTCGTTCGGGCCTGAAGTTACGGTTTAGTTCAGCAAGGGCTCCGACAGCCGGCGATCCCACTTGACCACTGACCGGGCGCGAACTTTGCGCTCAATCTCAGCAATCGCGCGGAAGTTAACGACTCATGGATTCCTTGATCGCGTCGCCGATGGCGGTGGGGGATTTTACGGTGTGCACCCCGGCAGATTCCAGCGCTTCGAACTTGGCCTCGGCGGTGCCTTTGCCGCCGGAGATGATCGCCCCGGCGTGTCCCATTCGGCGCCCTGGCGGCGCGGTAACGCCGGCGACGTAGGCGACCACCGGCTTGGTCACGTTGGCCTTGATGTAATCCGCCGCATCCTCTTCGGCACTGCCTCCGATCTCGCCCACCATTACGATACCCTCGGTCTGGTCATCCTGCTGAAACAACTCCAGGCAGTCGATGAAGCTCAGTCCGTTGATCGGATCTCCCCCGATGCCGATACAGGTGCTTTGTCCCAGACCGTTCTGCGTCGTCTGGTGCACCGCCTCGTAGGTGAGGGTGCCGGAACGGGAAACCACCCCGATGACGCCGGCCTTGTGGATCGGCCCTGGCATGATCCCGATCTTGCATTCCTCCGGAGTGATGACGCCGGGACAGTTCGGCCCGATCAGGCGCGTCTGAGGAAATCGTGTCAAAGCACTTTTCACCTTCAGCATATCGAGCACGGGAATGCCCTCGGTGATGCAGGCGATAACCCGGATCCCTCCATTGGCCGCCTCCAGAATGGCGTCCGCTGCGAAGGCCGCCGGGACGTAGATCATGGTGGCGTCGGCGCCGGTCTCTCTGACCGCGTCGTGGACGGTGTTGAACACGGGCCTGTCGAGGTGCTTCTGGCCGCCCTTGCCCGGCGTTACCCCGCCCACCAGGTTGGTGCCGTACTCGATGGCCTGCTCCGAGTGAAAGGTGCCTTGCTTGCCAGTAAATCCCTGGCAGATGACTCTTGTTTCTTTGTTGACTAGTACGCTCATGATTTGAGTTCGCTCGCTGCTCAGCCCGCAAGCTGTATAGCTTTCTCCGCTGCCTTGGAAAGGGACTCTGCCGAAATCACGTCCAGGCCACTTTCATCCAGCAGTTGTCTCCCTCGTTTGACGTTGGTGCCTTCCAGTCTGACCACGACCGGGATACTGACGCCAACTTCCTTGACCGCTTTGATAATGCCTTCTGCGATCAGATCGCAGCGGACGATTCCACCGAAGATGTTGACTAGAATCGCCTTGACCTTCTGGTCGGATACGATCAGTTTGAAAGCCTCGGCCACTTTTTCCGCGTCGGTGCCGCCGCCGACGTCGAGAAAATTCGCCGGTTCTCCGCCGGTCAGCTTGATCAGATCCATGGTTCCCATGGCAAGACCGGCGCCATTCACCATGCACGCGATGTTGCCGTCCAGGGTGATGTAGTTGAGGTCGAACTGTTTGGCGCGGACTTCTTTCTCGTCTTGCTGAGAGGTGTCGTTCTGGCTGGCCAGCTCCGGGTGACGGTAGAGCGCGTTGTCGTCGATGTTGATCTTCGCGTCCAGTGCGAGAATATCGCCGGACTTGGTACGCACCAGCGGATTCAGCTCGAGCAGGCTCAAGTCCTTATCAATAAACACTTTGAACAACCCGCCTAGAACGGATCCAAGCTGTTTAATCTGCGCGCCATTTAAACCAAAGGCGAAACCCACGCGGCGCACCTGATAAGGCTGCAGCCCGGCGGCCGGGTCGATGTACTCCATGACGATTTTTCCCGGTTCCTTAGCCGCCACCTCCTCGATGTTCATTCCGCCTGCGGCGGACGCCATGATGGCAACCTGTCGCCGGCCGCGGTCCACCAGCATGCTGAGATAGAACTCGTCGCCGATCTC
>JBFHVA010000374.1:0-2771 GCA_041589735.1 Gammaproteobacteria bacterium
GCAAATACGCCATGGAAGCGCGTGAGGTTCACCCGCGGTTTCGGAACAAGCGCAGCCAGGCGCGCGATGAAATCCAGCGGGGGGAAAACATCGCGAATCATCGGGCTGAAAGCGAAATCCGCCTCATCAAGTTGGAAATTCGGCCAGAGGAGCCTATATATAATTTCGGGGCTCCATGACTACACATTTGCTGGATATTGGACAATTCTGACTTCTGAACAAAGACGCCACGATTTCAGTGTCACACGTCCAATCTGGCTCAGAGGTCGGGACGCGATCGAGTCATTCCGCTTCCAAGATGTTCCCAGCAAGAGAGCTGAATTCGGTCTCTACGTTTAAATCGTTCCGTTCTTGTCGATAAAGTTTCATGAATCGGTGCTGTCTTTGATTCTGTTCGGTTCTTTGCCATACCGTAATCTCCGGCAAACGCTTTTTTACTCGCTTGTACCCGACGCTTGAGGGATTCAATGCCAGACCTCGGACAGCTTTCCATCCTTCGCAGGACGCAGGCCTACGCGGCTGATGGCAGACAACGTCTGGCGCGCAATATCCGCGAAACCTCGAAGCTTTTGCCGGGGATGCGCTGTAAACCGGCTATTGCCCGCCACTGGCTGCTGAGCGCTCGCAAGGCTCAAGTGGTTCTGCTCGTTGCTCTGCTGGTCCTGCCGGGCCTCGTTCCCGCGGGATTCGACCGCGTGCTTGAAGTCATCTACCCGCCCCAGACGTCGCAGCACGTTTTCGGATTGGTTACAAAGACCGTTCCCGATCCCCGCCTGAAGAATCGCCAGCAGGTTATTCGCCTTCTGCTCTGGGGTGGCGGCGCGGTATTGGTCCTGAGCTTGTTCTGGCTTCATATCCCGGTAGCAATAACCCAAGCCCGGCACGTTGCCCGGGAGCTCGAATCGGAAGCCGATTCAATCGCGAAGGTCGCGCCTATGCGCAGCGCAACGCTATACCGGGAGGCGGCCGCGCTGGTGACCGACCCGGCCACGGAGACCGCGCTGCAACGAAAACTGGAGCAGCTAAGGCAACAGTACGGGACCGAGATCGACGCGGTGAGGCGCGCTGCGGGTGAGTCAGATTCGCCGGGCAAGGCCTCAGGCGCCTCCGAGGGAAAGACAGTGGTGATGGCGGAGTCGCAGCGGCGCGGGCTGCCGGTCGCTTCAGTGGGAACCGACGGCCGCTACCGTTTGGAAACAATCCTTGGACGGGGCGCGATGGGTGTGGTGTATCGCGCCCTGGATCAACGTCTTGATCGACCGGTCGCCCTCAAGCAGCTCTTTTCCCATGGCCCCGGTGACGACGAAGTGATTCGCCGATTCCGCCAGGAAGCGAAGGTGCTGGCGAGGTTGCCGCACCCGAACATCGTGCAGATTTATGACTTTATCGAGGAGAGTCACGGAGCCTGGATCGCCATGGAGCTGATTGAAGGCGAAGATCTCGAGTGGGCCTTGTCCAACGGAGCCTTGAGCAAAAATGAAGTGGTGCGCCGAGGCTTCGAGCTCGCCGACGCGCTGGGTTACGCCCACGCGAAAGGCGTGGTCCACCGGGACTTCAAGCCCGCGAACGTGCTCATCGACGAGGACGATCACTGCAAGATAAGTGATTTCGGAATCGCCAAGCTTTCGGAGTCCAGCGTGCACACCCAGGCCGGCACGGTTCTGGGCTCCCCCGCCTACATGAGCCCCGAGCAGGCGAAAGGCGGCTCAGTCGATGCGCGGACGGACATTTATGCCCTGGGAGTGACGCTATTTCACATGATTACCGGCCGGCTGCCGTTCCAGGGTGATACCCAGTCGGTGCTCGCCCAGGTGCTCACTCAGGACCCGCCGGCCCCGAGAAGTCTTAATAAGTCATGCCCGACGGCGCTCCAAGCCCTGATCCTGAAAATGATGGCCAAGACGCCGGGGGACCGGCCCCAATCCATGGACGAAGTGAAGACGACACTGGCGAGATGCCGAACTTCGTAGCACCCGTTCGCCGTTCAGTTAGAACGACGGCCAAAGCTCCGGTCGGGCAAGCAAGTGGTCAGTGCCGATAAATTCACCCCGGCGTCAGGCGAAATCCATGCGCGTCGCGCTTTACCTTCTCGCAACACACTGGGTGAACGGATAGACCTTGGTGAGGCAAAGAATATCCGTAATCAGTAAAACCAATAGAATTGCAAGCGCGACCCCGATTATGGTGCCTGCGGCGCTCTGACCGGCGGGCAGCTCGTCGAGCTTATTGACAATCTGCTGCACTTCGCCGTCGGACAGACCCGCGACGCGCATGGCCGCCAAATTCGGATCGACGCCCATGGCTTCCAATTGGGAGCGAACATCTTCACGCGCGAGAAGTGCGTGAACTCGCTCCCTGTCAGCCGAAACGGCGCTTTGCCCGATTACATCATCCGTCGATATCATTGCCGCGTGCGCCGCGGGAATAGGACCCATGCTCAGGAACATCACCAGCGCCACGGGCAAAGCGAGGGAACGACTGAGTTCACGAAACGTTGTCATTATTAGCCTCCTGAAATAGCCGCCAAGATCTCTCAAAGGAGAGCGAAAAATAGGGTAGCACAGGACCCGATTGACCGCCCGGGTTGGCGGAGATTAAAAACAAATACGATGTGTCTTAGACGTTACGACGATTGAACTGAACGTCGATCGTAACCGATAAAGTGTGATTGGGGCGCGCTATGCCTGACGCAGGAACCAACCGTTTATTGGCCCGCGCGGCTGACTAGGTTTGTTGTCCTTTCCCGGGCGACGTCCGGAAGCGGAGCGACA
>JBFHVA010000375.1:0-2744 GCA_041589735.1 Gammaproteobacteria bacterium
CATACCCACCCGAGCCTGATTGCCGAGCGCAATCAGATAAGCGAGGGGAAGCGCGCGCCGCGTCATGGTGATATTGATCGCCATGTTGCTGGACTGCATCACCAGCGCGACGCCGCGATCCATTCGCTTTCCGCCGTGGGCGTCCGGCCAAAGCAACGCGCCGTCGAGATAATTGATGAAGCCGTAGCAGTTCGGTCCGAGTATCGGCATCTCGCCGGCGGCTTTTACGAGCTCCGCCTGAAGCGCGGAGCCCTCCTTCCCGGTCTCACCGAAGCCCGAGGCGAAGACCACCGCGCCGCCCGCTTGCACTGCGCTGAGCTCGCGCACTATTTCCACGCTCGCCTCGCGGTTGACGCCGATGAACGCCGCGTCAGGTGATTCAGGAAGATCCGCGGCGCGCCGCGCGCAGGGTCTGCCGAGAATGGCGTCCCGGGTCGGGTGCAGCGGCCAGATCTTGCCGTCGTAGCCCATGCCCTCACACTGTGAAATCACCGCTTCCGCATAGCGGCCGCCATAGACGGCTACGGATTTGGGTCGAAGCAGACGTGTGAGATCCAAGCGCCGGGATTGCGACGGACTGTGCTCGGGCGAAATGCTCGCCATGTCTACTACGATCCGAGCGGGCGCAGGAGATCGCGGCTGATGATGTGGCGCTGGATCTCGCTGGTGCCGTCCCAGATCCGTTCCACCCGGGCATCGCGCCACAAGCGCTCCAGGGGCAGATCGTCCATCAGTCCCATGCCGCCGTGGATCTGAATCGCCTCATCGGTCACCCGGGCAAGCATCTCGGAGGCGTAGAGCTTCGCCTGCGCAATCTGACGGCCGGCATCCAGGCCTGCGTCAAGCCGCCAGGCGGCGGCCAGCGTCAGCCAGTCGGCGGCGTCGATCTCGGTGATCATGTCGGCCAGCTTGAAGGACACGCCCTGAAAGCGCCCGATGGTCTGTCCGAACTGCTTGCGCTCGGCAGCCCACTTGAGCGCCAGGTCGAAGGCGCGCTGTGCCCGGCCGACGCAAGTTGCGGCCACGGTCAAGCGAGTTGCGAACAGCCACTCGTTCATCACATCGAAGCCGCCGTCGATCTCGCCCAGAACCTGATCCGCGGGCAGGCGGCAGTCGTCAAAGTTCAGGATGCAGTTGTGGTAGCCGCGATGGGAAACCGAGCTGTACCCTTCGCGGACCTCGAAACCCGGAGTACCGCGATCCACGAGGAAACAGGTGATGCGCTTCTTCGGTCCCGCCGGAGTCGAATCCTCGCCGGTGGCTGCGAACAGGATCACGAAGTCGGCGATGTCCGCGTGACTGATGAAGTGTTTGGTTCCATTGATAATGAAATCGTCGCCGTCGCGCTTCGCAAAAGTCTTCATCCCGCGAACGTCGGAGCCGGCTTCGGGCTCGGACATGGCAAGCGCGTCCATGCGCTTGCCTTCGACGCAGGGAATGAGATAACGCTCTCGCTGGGATTCGCTGCAGGCCAGAAGAATGTTGGACGGCCTTCCCCACCACACGCTTAGTCCCATCGCCGTGCGCCCGAGCTCTCGCTCGAGCAAAGTAAAGGTGAGGTTATCGAGCCCGCCGCCGCCGAATTCTTCGGGAATATTGGGCGCATAGAAACCAATCGCCTGTACCTTATCCTGGATCTCCTTGCCCACCTCCCGCGGCAGCGCTCCACTTTTCTCCAGATCTGCCTCCAGCGGATAGAGCTCGCGCTCGACGAATCCGCGCACGGTATCGACCACCAGCTCTTGCTCGTGTGTCAGTGCGAAATCCATGGGCTACTCCAATGATTTCGATTTGGGCTTGTGCTCATGACCGCTCGGATCGTTTGCTGTGCTCGTACTCGGCCAGCAGGCTGCCGGCGCCCCAGTCGAGTCCTTTGAGCGCCTTGATGACCGCCACCAGGCCGTCGTCGCGAATACGCTCGAGATCGCGTATCGAATGGCCCGCGGCCTGGGCGTCGGACTGCGCCGCGATCTTTTCGATCAGCGCATCATTGAATTCCGGCACATCGGTGAGCTTGGTCCACGGCCATTGAAGCGACGGACCGAACTGCTCCAGAAAGTGACGCATGCCTGCTTCACCTCCCCCTAGGCGATAGACGAGAAAACTCCCCATCAGCGCCCAGCGAAGACCCGGTCCGTATCGAATGGCGTCGTCGATTTCCTCCACCGTGGCGACGTCGTCGTGCACCAGCCACAAAGCCTCGCGCCATAGCGCCTCCATCAGGCGGTCAGCAATGAAGGCGTCGATCTCCTTGCGCACGCGGAGTGCTTTCATACCCATTGAACGGTAGAACGCGGCGGCACGTTCACAGCTCTCGCCGGACGTCTTCTTGCCGGCGCAGATTTCCACCAGCGGCATGAGATAAACCGGGTTGAAGGGATGGGCGACCACGAAACGCTCGGGATTTCGCATAGACGCCTGCAGCTTGGACGGCAGCAGGCCCGAGGTGGAAGAGGCAATCACCACCTCCGCCCGCGCCACGCGACTCGCCTCGGAGAGCAGTTTGATTTTCAGCGCTTCCCGCTCGGGCAGGCTCTCCTGGATGAAGTCCGCAGAGGCGCAGGCCTCACCCAGGTCCGCAACCACGCGCACCGCGCCTTCGTGCTTAGCTTTTACCGATGTGAGCGCTTGGTGCGCGCGGCGGGCGTTAGCCAGCACCTCGTCCAGCTTGCGCTGGGCTTCACCGTCCACGTCGAATACCACCACGTCAATCCCGTGGAGCGCGCAGCGGGCGGCCCAGCCGC
>JBFHVA010000376.1:0-2727 GCA_041589735.1 Gammaproteobacteria bacterium
CCAGCCGCAGCAGAACTCGACGATCTCGTCGGGAGTTTTCGATTTGGAGTGGATCAGAACCGCGTCGGCGCCGGCTTTGACGTAAGCCGTGGCCCTGCGATTCGCCTCCTCCTGCCCTTGTCCCGCGATCAGCGCCTCGGTGCGGGCGATGACAAGAAAGTCCGACGATGCTCTGCTTGCGCAGGCGGCTTCGATCTTGCCGGCGAATTCCTCCACCCGCAGAAGCTCCTGGCGGCCGCCCTCGAGCAGGCTGGTGTCCTTGGGGAACTTCTTGTCCTCGATGACTATCGCCGCGGCGCCCGCCGTCTCGTACTGGGCGACGGTGTGCATTACGTTCACGGCGTTTCCGTAGCCGGTGTCGATGTCGGCCACCACCGGGATCTCCACCGCGGCGCAGATGGCCCGGGTCATGTCCAGGTGCTGGGTCATGGAGAGGATGCTGGCGTCCGGCACCGCGTAGGCAGCAGACAGCTCGAAACCGCTGGCCCAGATGCCGTCGAATCCCGCTTCCTCCGCGAGCCGTGCGCTCAGGGGATTGTGGGCGCCGATGATATGGGTCAAAGGCTTTTTGCTCAGCGTTTGCCGTAAAAGAGCCGACTTGGACATATTCGGAACACCGGGAACAACGCAGACGACGGCCCGGGAGGGTGTCCGCCCGGGGGTTTCCGCCCATGCTAACCCATCGCATCGGCTTAAGGGGTGGGTCGGCAAGTAAGCCTCACGACGGCGCGGGAACGCTGCCCCGGAGTCCTTGTCGAAGCAAAACCGGTAATGGGAAAAGCGCGCACTTGCACCCCGGGTTGCGCTTGGCTACGGTGATCGGCTTGCAAAGCGATTATCTAAAGGCAACGGAGGTCCCATGGCGCTCAGCGAAGAGCTCAAACAACGTATTGAATCCATCGTCGGGTCCGACCGCGTGGTGCTGTTCATGAAAGGCACACGCCAGATGCCCCAATGCGGCTTTTCCGCCGCAACCGTGGGTATCCTGGATTCAATCGTGCCCGAGTACACCACCGTAAACGTGCTCGAAGACCAGGCCATCCGCGAGGGCATCAAGCAGTTTTCCAGCTGGCCCACCATTCCCCAGCTCTACGTGAACGGCGAATTCATGGGCGGCTGCGACGTTGCCAAGCAAATGTTCAATACCGGCGCGCTGCATCAGGCCCTGGGGGTGCCGGCGCCGGATCGCACGCCGCCCGAAATCAGCATCTCGGATGAAGCGGCGTCGGTGATTGGAAACGCATTGGAATCCCAGCCGGGCAGCGCGGTGCACCTGAGCATCGATTCCCGCTGGCAGCACAACTTCTCCCTCGGCCCGGTGGAGGGCCACGAGGTGAGGGCAGAATCCAACGGCGTCGAAATTCTCATGGACGTGGCCACGGCGCAGAAAGCGAAAGGGATGAAAGTGAGCATGGAGGATACCCTGCAGGGGCGCGGACTGAAGATAGAGAACCCCAACGCGCCGGCGCCGGTGACGCCACTCAAGGTTCACGAGCTGAAAAAAATGCTCGACTTGAGTGAAAAGATCGCTCTTTTCGACGTTCGCGAATCGCATGAGATCGAGCGCGCCCGGATCGAAGGTTCGAAACCGCTGGACGAGGCGGTGATGAATGAGATCATCGCCCTGCCCAAGGACACGCCGCTGGTGTTCTACTGCCACTTCGGTCAGCGTAGCCAGGCGGCGGCGGAACACTTCCGCCTGCAGGGCTTCAGCAAGGTGTACAGCTTAGTGGGCGGCATCGACGCCTGGTCTCGGGAAGTCGACCCCGGCGTGCCGCGATACTAATGGTTTGAGGCCCCCGGAACGTGAGCACTCCTTTTACCGTCGCCTGCGTGCAGAACTGCGCCACGGAAGATCGCGAAGCCACCGTCTCCGAAGCGGCGGAACAGGTGCGCGAAGCGGCAAAGCGGGCACAGCTCATCTGCCTGCCGGAATTCTTCTCCTGCCTCACGCTTAAAGAACGCCGGCTGTTTGCCGATCCTCACCCTGAGGCGGCCCACCCGGTGTTGAAAGCGTTTCGTGAACTGGCGGCTGAATTGAATGCCTGGCTATTGCTCGGTTCTCTTGCCGTCGATACCGGAGACGGCGTCAGGAACCGGTCGTTTCTGTTGAATGGCGACGGCGAGGTCACTGCGCATTACGACAAAGTCCATCTCTTCGACGTGGACCTCAAAGACGGCGAGCGCTACCGGGAATCCGACAGCTTCTCTGCCGGCGGCGCCGCGGTGACCGCGGCAATTCCCTGGGGCACGCTGGGTTTGAGCGTGTGTTATGACCTTCGCTTTCCGCATCTTTACCGGGCGCTTGCCAAATCCGGCGCGGACTTTATTACTATTCCCGCCGCCTTCACCCGCACCACCGGAGCGGCGCACTGGCATGTGCTGATCCGGGCGCGGGCCATCGAGAATGGAAGCTATGTGTTCGCTCCCAGCCAGTGCGGGCGCCATGGCGAAGCGGAGACTTTCGGTCACTCGCTGATCGTTGATCCCTGGGGCGAGGTGCTCGCCGACGCAGGGGTTGATCCGGGGATTATCTATGCGGAGGTCGACGCCGCCCGTGTCGCCGAAGTTCGAGGCATGATCCCAGCGCTTCGCCATGACCGGCCTTTCGATACCGCCGCGGACGCTTCCCCGGCGCGGGCCGCGCGCCGAAGCGCTGCCGCTCGCGGCTGATTCCTTGCCTGCTTAAAACCCGGTGCCTGGAAAGCGAGGCCTCGAATACCGTCC
>JBFHVA010000377.1:0-2712 GCA_041589735.1 Gammaproteobacteria bacterium
AATGGCGCCCGACTCCCTCGCCGGCCTTAGGTCGCCGGCGAAAGTGGCTGCTTGAAGGAGGGCGGCACGCGTGCGTGAACGGCCCGGAGAATCACCGCTCGACCCGCTCCCAAGTGACTGATTCCCGTGGGCCTCTTACACCCGAACTCACGGCCGCGGGGGGAGAGCGAAGGGCTCTTGCAAGGGTGAGCGCTTGGTGCCTGGATGGCCCTGGGCCCGCACACGATGGTGGCACGCTTTCTGCTTTGCCCCCCGTCATCATCGCCGGGCGATAAGGCGCGGTAATCAAATCAAATGGACCCGACAGTGGAGGTAAAGAAATGTCCGCAGAAGACGTCCTAAGTCTGATCAGGGATAAGGAGGTCAAGTTCGTTGACCTTCGATTCACAGACACCCGCGGCAAGGAAATGCACATGACCGTGCCCGCGAGCAAAATCGACGCCGAGTTTTTCGAAGACGGAAAAATGTTCGACGGTTCATCCATCGCCGGATGGAAGGGCATTCAGGAATCCGACATGATCCTGATGCCTGATTCAACGTCCGCCGTTCTCGATCCGTTTTCCGACGAGCCCACCGTCAACGTGCGCTGCGACGTGGTCGAGCCCGCCACAGGCGAAGGCTACGGCCGCGACCCCCGTTCACTGGCCAAGCGCGCGGAGGCTTATCTCAAATCCACCGGTATCGCCGACACCGCATATTTTGGGCCGGAGCCGGAATTCTTCGTCTTTGACGACGTGCGCTGGAGCGCCGAGATGAGGGGCGCTTCCTATCGTATCGACTCGGAAGAAGCGGCGTGGAATACCGAACGCGTATACGACGACGGCAACATGGGTCACCGTCCCGGTCCAAAGGGCGGCTACTTTCCCGTCCCTCCGGTGGACTCGCAGCACGACATCCGTTCCGCCATGTGCTTGGCGATGGAGGAAATGGGACTCACCGTAGAAGTCCACCACCATGAGGTGGCGACCGCGGGCCAGGCGGAGATCGGCACCGCATTCAATACGCTGGTGCGCAAAGCGGACGAGCTGCAGATACTCAAATACTGTGTGCACAACGTAGCCCAGGCGTACGGCAAGACCGCCACATTCATGCCCAAACCCCTGGTAGGCGACAACGGTAACGGCATGCACGTGCACCAGTCGCTCGGCAAGGGCAAAAACAACGTTTTCGCCGGCGACAAGTATGCCGGTTTGTCGCAGGAAGCCCTCTGGTACATCGGCGGCATCTTCAAGCACGCCCGTGCGCTCAACGCCTTCTGCAACTCGGGCACCAACAGCTACAAGCGTCTGGTTCCGGGCTTCGAAGCCCCGACGTTGCTCGCCTACTCGGCCAAGAATCGTTCCGCTTCGGTACGCATTCCCTACGTGTCGAATCCCAAGGCGAGGCGCATCGAGGTGCGTTTCCCAGATTCCAACGGCAACCCGTATTTCATGTTTACGGCCATGATGATGGCGGGCCTCGACGGCATTCAGAACAAGATCGAGCCGGGCGCGCCCATGGACAAGGATTTGTACGACCTTCCGCCGGAAGAGGAAAAAGACATCCCCACGGTCTGTTCCGCGCTCGACCAGGCGCTTGCGGCGCTGGACGCGGACCGGGAATTTCTGACGGCCGGGGACGTGTTCTCGAATGACTGCATCGACGCCTATATCGAGCTGAAGATGGACGAGGTCACGCGCTTCCGCATGACCACCCATCCGGTGGAATTCGACATGTACTACAGCTTGTAAAAAACAGACTGCTTAAGCTCCATTCAATGCCCCCAAGCGGGCACCGCAATGGCTTCCCGAACCACGGGAATCTCCACGTAAGCCCCCGATTTTCGGGGGCTTTTTTCTTGAGACCAGGGGTCGCCTGTTCTATGTTTGATAGATGAAGTGGCTGGTCCTGGTTTTCGTTCTGACCCCGGCGGCGACCGCCGCCGAGGTCGAGTTCTACAAGTGGATCCTCCCCGATGGTTCAATCGAGTATTCCGATAAGCCGCCAGTGGAAGGCGCGGAAAAAGTGGAGCTCAAGCCCCTGGTGACCTACTCTCCGCCGGCGACATCGACACCACCGGCGAAGACAGAGGCGGAAAGCGCCGGGGCTGTCGACGGATACCAAAGCTTCGCCATCGCCTCGCCTGCCGACGAGGCGGCGATCCGGGATAACGCCGGCAACCTCACGATCAGTTTTGCCGTTACCCCGAAGCTGGTTGACGGGCACGCCATCGACGTCTTCATGGACGGGCAGAAGGTGAGCCGCAGCAGCGGGGCGGCGGCCACGCTCCGCGACGTGTCCCGGGGAAGCCACCGGATCCACGCCACCATCGTCGACGAGAAAGGCGCCGAAATCGCCCGCACCGGCACCATAACCGTTCACCTCAAACGCGCCTCCGCCCTTTTTTGATCTCCTCATCGGTTGAAGTTCGATGTCGGCTAGGGCTGCTAAGCGAGCAGCGCTTTCAGTTACGCGCCGCACGCGAGGGAGAATTACGATGACCTTCCGAATACGAACGTAAGTCTATGTAAGCTACCGTTTTACTGAGGCTTTCTTCTTGAGACGGTGGTTTCCCTGATATATGTTTGATACATGAAGCGCTGGATTCTTATGCTCTCGCTGATACTCGCTGCGGCGTCTGCCGGAGCCGAGATCTACAAGTGGCGCCTGCCCGACGGCTCAATTGAGTATTCCGATCGTCCGCCGGCGGAAGACGCTGAGAGGGTCGAGCTG
>JBFHVA010000378.1:0-2681 GCA_041589735.1 Gammaproteobacteria bacterium
AGGTCGCGGTATGCGTGCGTTGCAGAGCGTAATGGAAATTCGTGGGCAAGCCAGCGTTAATACGGGGACAGTATACGTAGTTGAAGTCAACGGACTTGTTACTGGATTTACTCAATGTCCGTAGTGTTAAACGCCGTGCCGAGAACAAATACGTATACTGTCCCCGTATTAACATTAACCGTATTAACACGCGGATCCGGCCAGTTTGCAGTTAGGAACGAGGTCTCGCGTTGGGGAGGGAAAGTTCACTCGATTGCTAAACGGCTCAATCTAAGGAATGGTTTGCAAGGCGCGCCCTACGGTAATCTGTCATTCCCGCGAAAGCGGGAATCCAGTGGACAAAACTTCCTTATTCTGCCGTTGATCATTCACTCCACGCGTTGTGGAAGGTTTGCCCGCAAGCGGGCTCCTGCAGCGGGCGTCCTTAAACTTCGTATCCTGCGTCACGTGTAACACGTCACCGGAACTCAGCCATGGCCATCAGCGTCTTCGACCTGTTCAAGATCGGTATCGGGCCGTCGAGCTCGCATACCGTGGGGCCGATGCGCGCGGCGCTCACCTTTGCCAAGGGCCTGGAGGAGAACGGTCTGCTGGAGCGCACCGCGTCCGTGCGCACCGAGCTTTTCGGATCCTTAGGCGCCACCGGAAAAGGCCACGGCAGCGACAAGGCGGTGCTTCTTGGTTTGGAAGGGGAAGCGCCGGAGCTTATCGATCCGGCGAGCATCCCGGATCGTCTTTCGCGGATCCGCGAGCAGAACAAGATCTCGCTATTGGGTAAGCACGAGGTCGCTTTCGACGAGCGCGAGCACCTCATTTTTCATCGCCGCAGGAGTCTGCCGTATCACCCCAACGGCATGCGCTTTGCCGCCTTTGACGAGTCCGGCGAGGAAGTCCGCGCCAAGGTGTATTACTCCGTCGGCGGTGGCTTCGTGGTCAACGAGGAAGCGGCCGGCGCCGATCGCATCATGGAGGACGACACCAAGCTGCCTTTCCACTTCACAACCGCGGTCAAGCTGCTCGAGCTATGCAGCCAGGAAGGCATGTGCATCAGCTCGCTGATGATGGAGAACGAAAAGGCCTGGCGCAGCGAGCAGGAGATCCGGGAGGGGCTGCTGAAGATCTGGGGCGTGATGAAGGAGTGCGTCGCCAACGGTTATCGACATGAAGGCGTGCTGCCGGGCGGGATGAAGGTAAAACGGCGCGCGCCGGCGCTTTACCGCAAGCTCAAAGCGCAGTCCCATTCCGCCGCCGACGATCATTTCATCGTCATGGACTGGGTGAACCTCTACGCCTTGTCGGTCAACGAAGAAAACGCCGCCGGCGGACGGGTGGTCACCGCGCCCACCAACGGCGCCGCCGGGATCATCCCGGCAGTGATGCATTACTACCATCACTTCTGCAAGGGCGCCGACGACGAGGGCATCGTGCGCTTTCTGCTCACCGCGGCCGCCATCGGCATCTTATATAAGGAGAACGCGTCCATCTCCGGCGCCGAGGTGGGCTGCCAGGGCGAGGTGGGCTCGGCCTGCTCCATGGCCGCGGGCGCGCTGGCGGAAGTGCTGGGCGGCACTCCGGAGCAGGTGGAGAACGCGGCCGAGATCGGGATGGAGCATAATCTGGGGCTGACCTGCGATCCGGTGGGCGGCCTGGTGCAGGTGCCGTGCATCGAGCGCAACGCCATCGCCGCGGTCAAGGCCATCAACGCCGCGCGCATGGCGCTCCGCGGCGACGGCAAGCATTTCGTGTCGCTGGACAAGGTGATCAAAACCATGCGCGAAACCGGCGCCGACATGAAGACCAAATACAAGGAAACCGCGCGCGGGGGTCTCGCAGTCAACGTCATCGAGTGTTAGTTGCGGGAGCGCGTTCGGGGAAAGTAACGTTGCGTGTGCCGTGCTCACCGGATGAGAAAATAGGCTTCGCCTTTTTTCGATTGGCTGACTGGATTCCCGCTTTCGCGGGAATGACGGAAAGCAGGGGTTCCTGGCGGCGATCGGGAGGTTTCGGCCGCGAAGTTGACACCCATCGGGAAGTAGTTAAATTGTGCCTCCTGTTTTCGGGCCGATTCTTTTGCGTGCGCTGATAAGAGTTGGCGATTCAGAGATCGGGAACTGCGGATCGAATTGGCACTCCGTCATTCCCGCGAAAGCGGGAATCCAGTAGAAAATTGACTTCCTTTGATCAGAGGCCGAATCCTCCACCAAGTATTGACAATTAAATTGCGACCGATATCTGAATCCGTTTGCCAGTAATCAATTAAACTCCAGCAACCACGCCGTGAAATACTCCATCTTCTCCCTCGCCCGCAACGCGATGAGCTATCACCGCGACTGGCCGCGGGCGTGGCGGAGCCCCGAGCCGAAGTCGAAGTACGATGTGATCATCGTCGGTGGCGGCGGGCACGGGCTCGCCACCGCCTATTACCTGGCCAAGCTCCACGGGGTGCGCAACGTGGCGGTGCTGGAGAAGGGGTGGCTCGGTAGCGGCAACACCGGGCGCAACACCACCATCATTCGCTCCAACTATCTGTGGGACGAGAGCGCGCATCTTTACGAGAAGTCGCTCAAGCTCTTTGAGGGATTGAGTCAGGATTTCAACTACAACATCATGCTGAGCCAGCGCGGCGTGCTGAATCTCGCCCACAACCTGCACGATCTGCGCGAGCTTTCCCGCCGCGTCAA
>JBFHVA010000379.1:0-2673 GCA_041589735.1 Gammaproteobacteria bacterium
AGATCGAATGAGCCAATCGGCCCTCTGCGATGCGCGAAGTTTTGTCCAGGCGCTCGAGACGAGCTACCTGGAGTGCTGGGAACGGTGGCTCGAATCCGAAGGACGAAAGCTTGGGGCGAAAGTAGCTCCGATCCACGTAGACGGCGCCCTTGAAATTGAAACCTGTGGCGCAGGCCGTATGGTTTTGCCAGACGATCTCAATCAGCTCACCGCGTACGTGCTGCTGGAACAGGAGGACTGGTTCGAGGACGAGACTGGATTCTTGCGAAAGTTCCTCTCCCCCGGAATGCGCGTTTTAGACGTCGGCGCTAACTTCGGTGTGTACACGCTGCTTGCGGCCCGCTGCGTCGGCGAAGAAGGCCGCGTTTTCAGCATTGAACCGGCTTCGACGACTGCCAGATGGCTGCGTGCAAACGTGGCGTTGAGCGGGTTCAAAACCGTGGAGATTCTGCAGCTTGCATTGAGCGATCAGGGTGGTGAGCTCAAGCTGTCGGTGCAATTGGGTGCAGAATTCAACCGGCTTGTGTGTGACACAACACAATTTGAACGAAGCGAGCTTGTCAAGGTTTGGAGGCTCGACGATTGCGCGCATAAGTACGATATTAAGTCCGTGGACTTCGTAAAGCTGGATGCGGAAGGCGCGGAAAAGCAGATTATCGACGGCGGTCGCCGTTTCTTTGCCGAGGAATCACCTCTGGTTATGTTCGAGATCAAAAGCATGGAAGACGTGGATCTCGCTCTGGCGCAAAAAATTTCAGGCCTCGGGTATCAGCTTTTCCGGCTGATCCCCGGACTCGAGCTGCTTGCACCGCTCGACCTGTCCGAGCCGTTGGACTCGTACGCGCTCAACATGTTTGCCTGTAAGGACGATCGGAAAAAAGCACTAATCAACCAGCGTATTCTGGCAGAGGACGATGTGGAAGATTCGGTCGCCCGGCACGCTTGTGACGATGAGGTTTGGAATTATTTTCTTTCAAGGAGTTACTCCAGGTCACGACTGGACGGCTGGAAGTCCTGCCTGGAGGCAGGGACCACGGCTTCCGGGCGGCACTGGATGCGCATGCTTGGCCACTACGTCGCGGCCGCCGACGCCGGGTCGTCGCCCTCAAGCAGACTGTCTAGCTTAAAGGCGGCGTTCAAAATCGCCGCCGAGGCAATTCCCGAGGTCGACCCGGGGGCGCGTCTCAACAGCCTGGCGAGGATCGCCTGGGCGCTCGGGCACAGGTCTAAGGCCGTGGAGGCGCTGCGGGAGCTCATGGATCTCGGCGGGAGTTTCGCCGGCGCGTTTGGCTGGCCCTTCCTGCCCGCTTCACCCGAATTCGATAGCATCGACCCTGGCGACCAGCATGCCGCGTGGTGTGAAGCTTGTATTCGGGATCAGTTCGAAAGCCTGCGAAGCTACTCGTCTTACTTCCTGGGAGAACGGAATCTAGAATCGCTCGAGCGACTCAAGAGCAGCAAATTCCAGCGTCCGGAGATGGAGCGCAGGCGCCTGCTGGTGCGTCTGCGACACGGGATGCCGCTTGTCGATGCATCGATAGAGGTGAGGGTGAAATCGCCCGCAAACAATAATCCGGCATTTTGGTTGAGTCATCTGACGCACAGCTGAGGCGACGTCACGACGGTAAAGCAAAAGTACGCCGCCCGACCGGTACGCTGCCTAATGACTTGCGGGACGGCTGAAAAAAGTTTGTTTAAATCGCGGCCTCATCCTGCTCGCCGGTGCGTATGCGTATGACTTTCTCTACCGGCGTGACGAAGATCTTGCCGTCACCAATCTTTCCCGTACGCGCCGCTTCGGTGATGGCATCGATGCACGGCTCTGCCTGCTCTTCGGTAACGACGATTTCGATTTTGACTTTGGGAAGAAAATCCACCACGTATTCTGCGCCACGGTAGAGCTCCGTATGACCCTTCTGGCGTCCGAAGCCTTTGACTTCGGTGGCGGTCATACCGGCGATGCCGATTTCTGACAAGGACTCTCTGACATCGTCGAGTTTGAATGGTTTAATTATCGCTTCGATTTTTTTCATCGCTTTTAGGCCTAAAGTAACGGGTTAAACCCAGGGTGTTTTCGACGGATTGAGAGATCCCCCTTAAACGCGGCGATCGCGTGATTGAAGGCGTTTACGCTGGATCTTTCTCGAGACGCCTGGTCGTTCAGCCGCCCATGGATTCCTTGATGGCGTCGCCTATGGCGGTGGGAGATTTTACGGTGCGCACCCCTGCGGACTCCAGAGCTTCGAACTTGGCCTCCGCGGTGCCTTTGCCGCCGGAGATGATCGCCCCGGCGTGCCCCATGCGGCGCCCGGGGGGTGCGGTGACGCCGGCAATATAGGCCACCACGGGCTTGGTCACCTGCGCCTTGATGTACTCGGCGGCGTCCTCTTCAGCGCTGCCGCCGATTTCGCCGACCATGACGATACCCTCGGTCTGGCTGTCTTGCTGAAACAATTCCAGGCAGTCGATGAAACTCAATCCGTTGATCGGATCTCCGCCGATGCCTATGCAGGTGCTCTGACCGAGGCCGTTCTGGGTCGTCTGGTGAACCGCCTCGTAAGTCAGCGTGCCCGAGCGGGAGACCACTCCGATGACGCCTGCTTTGTGAATCGAGCCGGGCATGATGCCCATTTTGCACTCCCCCGGAGTGATGATTCCGGGACAGTTGGGTCC
>JBFHVA010000380.1:0-2655 GCA_041589735.1 Gammaproteobacteria bacterium
ACCGCAAAGTGGCGGTGGGTCGAAACGCGAGCCTTTATTTCGAGGACCGGCTGACCATCCAGTATCAGATCCAGGAGATGCTGCGCGTGGAGCGGATTTATGAGAAAGCAGGCATCGAAGAAGAGCTCGCCGCCTACAATCCGCTCATCCCCGACGGCACCAATCTCAAGGCCACCTTCATGCTCGAATACGAGGACGCGGACGAGCGCCGCCGGCAGCTGGCAAAGCTTATCGGCATCGAAGATCGGGTTTGGGTCCGGGTAGGTGACCGCGAACGGATCTTCGCCATTGCAGATGAGGATATGGACCGCGAGGACGAGGACAAGACTTCATCGGTTCATTTTCTGCGCTTCGAGCTTGAGCCCGAGGACGTGAAGCAGGCCAAGTCTGGCGCCGACATTCGGGTCGGAATCGATCACGAGAACTACCGCGAATCGGTAGACCCGCTGCCGCCGTCGGTGCGTGACGCGCTGGTCGCGGATCTGAACTGAGCACCTTGATAGCCTGTCCCGGCTAAACAAGGGCCCGTCGCGGTGCGCCCTCGTATGACTTCGTGCCGCAGGCTAAAATATTGTCCTAATCTATTGTTTAGTCTTCGTATTAATCCAGGTCTTAACATTCAATCTGAGCTTACTTTCTGCGCGCTACCCGGTCGATTAGGTCTAATCGACAGAGTACACTTACGCGCCAAATGACCCCCACCGCAGGCTCAGATTCGTCGCCGATACATCGGCTGAAGTACCTTCTGCTTGGACTTTTACTGGGCCTCGCTCAAAGCCTTCATGCGCAGCGGAACCCAGACATTGGCCAGCCGGAAAGGGAGTTCCTCTCCTCCCCCGAGGAAAAGTGGTCAGAATCCGATCAGATAAAATTCCCGCACGCTCCGCATGAGGGAGATCTCGTTCGCCTCGATTCCAAATTGATCGAGGGGCGCTACGAATATTTCATCGACCGCGCGTCGATTTCGATGGGAAGTGACACGGTGCTTCGCTATACCGTGGTGCTGGAATCAAACAACGGGGCACGCAATACTTTCTACGAGGGAATCCGGTGTGCGACCTCGGAGTTCAAAACCTATGCTTATTTTACCCAAACGGGAGAGTTCAAGGCCTTGGCGTCGAAAGCCTGGCGAAAACTGAAAAGCACAGGTCCCTACGACTATCGCAGGCTCCTCGCCGAGCGCTATGTGTGCGATCGCAACGGCTGGCCCCTTAACGAAAAACAAGTGCAAGAACGTATCGCGCAAAACGATCCCGCAGGAATTCAGCGCCGCCCCAAGCTAAGCGACCCCGATCCATTCGGCAACTGATGCGCGGATGAGCCGAACATACGACGCGTCCGACATCGAGGTCTTAAGCGGTCTCGAGCCGGTCCGCAAACGCCCCGGGATGTACACCGATACATCCCGACCCAATCATCTTGCGCTTGAGGTCATCGACAACAGCGTCGATGAGGCTATTGCCGGTTACGCCCGCCAGATCGACGTTGTTCTTTATAAGGATGGCTCTCTTTCCGTCAGCGACGACGGCCGCGGTATGCCCGTAGACGTGCACCCGGAAGAGGGCATGCCCGGCGTCGAGCTGATTCTTTCCCGACTGCACGCCGGCGGAAAATTTTCCAATAAGAGCTATCGTTTCGCCGGCGGACTGCATGGGGTCGGGGTATCGGTGGTCAACGCACTTTCCAAGCGGCTGGAAGTCTGGGTACGTCGCGGTGGCGTCGAGTACACGATGAAATTCGCCTCCGGCGAAAAGTCCTCCAAGCTCAAGAAAGCGGGTACCGTCGGCAAGCGCAATACCGGTACCACAATCAGATTCTGGCCCGACCCCAAGTACTTCGACTCGGCGAAATTTTCGCTACCCCGACTGAAGCACGCGCTGCGTGCCAAGGCTGTGCTTTGCCCCGGTCTCACCGTGACCTACCGCGAGGAGGGCAGCCGCAAAGGGGAGGAGTGGCACTACGAGGACGGCGTCGCCGCCTATCTTGCAGGCGCCCTCCAAGGGATCGAGCATCTTCCGGAGTCGCCGTTCACGGGCAGCCTTGAGGGCAACACCGAAGCGGTGGATTGGGCCGTGGTCTGGCTCTCAAACAGCGGCGAAGGGATCGCCGAGAGCTACGTTAACCTGATCCCGACGATCCAGGGCGGTACCCACGTGAACGGATTTCGCGCAGGGCTGTTAGAAGCGATACGCGAGTACTGCGAGTTCCGAAAACTGCTCCCCAGGGGGGTCAAGCTCGCCACCGAGGACGTCTGGGAACACGCCAGCTACGTGCTCTCGGTAAAAATGAGTAATCCGCAGTTCACCGGGCAGACAAAGGAGCGTTTGTCCTCGCGGGAGTGCGCGGCCTTCGTTTCCGGTGTGGTCAAGGATCGGTTGAGCCTCTGGCTGGGGCAACATCCCGAAACAGGGGATCAAATCGCCGAGCTCGCCATCAGCAACGCTCAGCGAAGACTCAAGGCGAGCCGGGTGGTCGCGCGAAAGAAGATCGCCAGCGGACCTGCGCTGCCGGGGAAACTGGCCGACTGCACCGCCCAGGATCCCGAGCGAAGCGAGCTGTTCCTGGTGGAAGGAGACTCCGCCGGCGGCTCGGCCAAGCAGGCCAGGGACAAGGAGTTCCAGGCGGTGATGCCGCTTCGGGGAAAAATCCTGAACA
>JBFHVA010000381.1:0-2645 GCA_041589735.1 Gammaproteobacteria bacterium
CGCCAGGTGCAGGTAGGTAAACAGCACCTGGCCTTCCTTGAGCATGGCGCGTTCCTTTGCCTGGGGCTCCTTGACCTTGACGATCATCTCGGCCCGGTCGAACACCTCGGCCGCGGTGGAAACGATTCTTGCCCCGGCGGTTTCGTAATGGGCGTCTTCTGCGCCGATCCCGACACCGGCGTTGGTTTCCACGATGACGTCGTGGCCGTGGTGCACCACTTCCTGCACGCTTTGCGGCGTGAGCCCCACCCGGTACTCGTGAACTTTTATTTCTTTTGGAACACCTACCAGCATCTCTCAACCTCCGCGCAATAAATCGCCCGGCCGCGCCGGGCCGCATAAGCTAAAACCCGCCTGCCGCTGCGCATAGGGCCAACATCGATTATCTCCCTGTACCAGCATCTGAAGTCGTGCTCGAGATGACCTATCGGCAGCTTTCGCCACGCTCGTTTCGAGCTTCTATTCAATCACTTCGGCGCAGTTTGTGCGTCGCGCAGCCGCTGGGCCCAGGCTTCGGCTTTGGCTTCGTCGACGCCGCGGCCAAATCGACCATCGCGATACACGTTCTCCATCAGCGCCATGGCCCCCAGGTGGCCGTTCTCCGCCGCCTGGATGGCCCAGTACACGGCCTGTTCGGCGTCCGCGGCCACGCCCATTCCTCTTTCGTACATGTTGACCAGGCTGTACATCGCGGTGGGCTCGCCAAGCAGGGCCGCTTTCAGCGTTGCCTCGAATGCCTGCTGGTACCATCGCAGCTTCAGAAAAATGAGCGAGGCCATTTCTTGGGCCTTGAGATTGTCAGGCTCGAGCCGGATGGCGGCACGGATGGGTAGGGCAGCTTCCTCATAAAGCTGGATAAAAGAGAGTGCGGCGGCGAGATCATAGTGAGATGTCGCGTCGTCGGGCGTCTGCCTGACAATCTCCCGGTAAACCTCGATGGACCGGTCGTAGTCTTCGGCCCGCAGCAACTCGAGAGCCAGCGCGCGCATGGTTTCGAGTCCCTTGGCTTCGGTGGCCGATGCGGCTTGCGCGCCGTCGCTCGAAAACAACAGCGCGGCGCCCAGCAAAGTTGTGAAAAAGGCGCGCGTCACTGTGTCCGCAGCTGATCCAGCGGGTCGTGAGTCACCTGGGAGTACCCTTAATCTCATACGTGCCGTTCGTCGTCTGCGCAAAAGACCTGATCCGGCGGTTTTCTAGAAGCCGTTATGGTTTAACTCTGGCGTCAGAGTTTCCGCGACGCGTCAATCTTCTCACACTATGCTCCGCCGGCGCGCCCGGAACATGGAAAGCCAGCTCGAGAGGGCGTTTAATTGCTCGCAATTCGGTTCGATCCGGACTCGAGGCAATCCCTTCGCCGAGCACCACTGCGCCGGCGGGTGGCGTAAAATGCTCCGCGCTGAAGCCCCGCCGGGATACCGGGATACGGTTGAATTCCAGCTTGCCGCGGCCATCGCTCGAAGACGACCGGGTGAATTCGCCAGCGTGGTATCACAGCAAAAAATGACCTGCTCGCGGGCTTTAATATTGAACTGCACTTAAAGGGGAGGATGAAAATGGCGCACTGGGCACGCTATCGGCACAAAGGCGAGGTTCATTTCGGACAGCTCGAGGGCGACACAATCAAAGAGTACGCGGGTGACCTATTCAGCTCGCCGAAGGCGACCGGAAAAAGCGTTGCCGTGGAGGAAGTCGAATTGCTCACGCCTGTCGAGCCCACCAAGATGGTGGCGCTGGCGCATAATCTGCATGCGCTTATAAATAAAATGGGCGGCAGCGTGCCGGATGAGCCCATGTATCTGCTAAAGGCCAACAGCTCGTTTCATCCCGCTGGAAAGCCTATTCGCCGTCCCAAGGCGTATCAGGGGAAAATCATTTTCGAAGGTGAGCTCGGCCTCGTCATCGGCAAGACCTGCCGTGATGTCCCCGTCAACAAAGCCCTGGATTATCTTTTCGGCTGCACCTGCATTAACGACGTCACCTCCATCGATCTTCTGAACAAAAGCCCGATCATGCAGCAATGGGTTCGCTCAAAAGCTGCCGATACTTTCGGCGTCATGGGGCCGGTGGTGGCCACCGGCCTGGATCCCAACGCGCTCACTATCCGGTCCGTGCTGGACGGGCAGGAGCGGCAGAATTACCCGGTGAGCGATTACGTCTTCACGCCGGCGGAGATCGTCAGCCACATCTCCGGCGACATGACTCTGCTTCCGGGAGATGTCATCGCCTGCGGCACTTCGGTGGGCGCCGGGTCCATGAAGCCGGGCAGCGTAATCGAGATCACCATCGACGGGATCGGCACATTGAGCAATACGTTCGAGGGATAAGGTTTAACGTTTTTCCGCCGCCGCCAGTAACTCGAGCAAAGTGGCGTTGAACGCCTCGGGACGCTCGTACATGACCCAGTGACCGGCGTCCTCGATGATGCGGAAATCGCAGCCCGGCTGGATCGACTGAAAAAGCTGCTTTCGATCGTCCATGTAAGGTCCGGCGATGACGTCATTTTCTCCCCAGATCCCGGCAAGCACCGTGTCGATACGTTTGAGCGCGCTCGTCAAGGTCCCGGTCAAGGGGATCTTGCCGCTTCTCACCCTCGCCCGGCGCACCGTCTCGGTCTGAATGTGAATCGCCAGATCATCGATGCGTTC
>JBFHVA010000382.1:0-2643 GCA_041589735.1 Gammaproteobacteria bacterium
AATGGAGCGCGCGACGCTCAAGGCACTTGCCCGCTCGGGCGGCCGGGTGCTGGAAAAGCCGCCGATGATCACGCCGCTGCGTAAGCTCTGGCTCGCGTGGCGGACGGCCAAAAAGATGGGCGTATGAGAAATCGGAATTCGAACATCGTGGACGGCGGACAGGAAGATCCGACCTTTACTTAGATGTTCATCATCAGAATTTACACGTAGAACCAATGTCCGAGCTAATTTCACTGCCCTCTTACAACCCGCCGCCAAGAGTGCTCGCCAATCGGATTATTCTGGTAACCGGCGCCGGCGATGGCATCGGTAAAGCGGTGTCGCTGGCCTGCGGTTCCTTCGGCGCCACTGTGATCCTGCTTGGGCGCACGGTGAGAAAGCTGGAGAAGGTTTACGATGCCATCGTCGCAGCGAAGGGACCAAAACCCGCCATCTATCCCATGGACCTTGCAGGCGCCACCGCCGAGCACTACG
Source organism: Gammaproteobacteria bacterium (assembly GCA_041589735.1). Lineage (GTDB taxonomy): Bacteria > Pseudomonadota > Gammaproteobacteria > HK1 > HK1 > CAMYJH01. Next base: position 475 of record JBFHVA010000382.1, read on the forward strand.
CCGAGCTTGCCGAGAACGTCGACAAGGAGTTCGGCCGCTTAGACAGTCTTCTGCACAACGCCGCGCATCTCAAAGCGTTGAGCTCGATTGAAAACTCCGACCTGGAAGACTGGGCGTTGAGCTTTCAGGTCAATGTTCACGCGCCGTACATGCTCACCCGCGCCTGCCTGCCGTTGCTAAGAAAATCTGATGACGCCAGCGTCGTCTTCACTGGCGCCGCCGAAGGCCGCCAGGGTCGAGCGTACTGGGGCGCCTATGCCGCCTCCAAAGCCGCAGCGGAGTGCATGATGGACGTGCTCGCCGACGAGCTGGAGGCGACGCCCAACGTCCGCGTCAACAGCATCGACCCGGGGCCGACACGCACCCGGCTGCGTCAGGCCGCCTACCCCGGCAAGAATCCCAACAGCTATAAAACGCCCGAATCAGTCGCCGACGGATATGTTTATCTGCTGGGCCCGGATAGCAAAGGCAACAATGGCGTGAAGTTCGTTGCGGATGACCATTAACATGTGAAGAACAGGTGAGTCGTTCCACTATCTGTCAACTCAATCAGACTGCGGGAGAAGCCGATGCCAGATCATATTTATAAATCACTCGAGCTCACGGGCTCGTCCACGAAGAACATCGAGGATGCGGTGACCAAAGCCATCGCCCGGGCGTCGAAGACCATTCACAATCTCAAATGGTTCCAGATCAACGAGGTCCGCGGCCATATCGAGAACAATGCGGTGGCGCACTGGCAGGTGACGATGAAGGTGGGCTTTACGCTGGACGAGTGAGAAATAAGCCGTAGTTCAACCAGTTTTTAATTTCGTCCACCTGACCGGGCGCCGGTCGTCGCCTGTCGAGCTCGCGGGATAGCATGAAGCCGAACCGATGGCTGATCCTCCTGGTGCTCTTCGCCGCGCGCTCGGCGATGGCTTTTCAGTTCCAGTCCATCGCGTCCGTTTCCCCCCTTCTCATCCAGGAACTGGCCATCGAGTTCGCCCTTCTCGGAGCGCTGATCGGCGCATGGATGCTGCCGGGCGTCTTCGTTTCGATCCCAGGTGGATTGCTGGGCCACAAGTTCGGCGATAAACAGGTCGTCCTGTTCGGGCTAGTGGTCATGGCGCTTGGAAGCGTTGTGGTCGAAAATGCCGATAGCTACGCGACTGCCCTTTCGGGCCGGTTTGTCAGCGGCGCGGGAGCGGTGCTCCTCAACGTTCTCCTCACGAAAATGGTCGCCGATTGGTTCGCAGGCAAGGAGTCCGCGACCGCGATGGGGATACTGGTGGTCAGCTGGCCCGCAGGAATCGGTTTAGCACTAGTCTTGCTGGGGCCGCTTTCCGCGGCCACCTCCTGGTCCTTTGCCATCCAGGTCACGGCTTGGGTATGCGCGGCGGCATTAATTTTCGTAGCGCTGATATACCGCGACCCCGAATATTCGCCCGGCGACGAGTCGATGCCTCGCTTGTCGTGGCGGTTGAGCCGGCAGGAGCTTGAGCTCACCTGCATGGCCGGCCTGATTTGGACCCTATACAACGTCGCCTACATTATCGTGGTCAGCTTCGCTCCGGGATTGCTGGCGGTGAAGAGTCATGATGCGGGTAATGCGGCCATCGTAGCGAGCTTTGCTACATGGCCACTCATTGCAACACTACCCATCGGCGGTTATCTAGCAGACCGCACCGGTCGCGGCCATGAAATCATGCTGACCTGCTTCATAGCGATGGCGCTGAGTATGCCATTTATGCTCACCGTGCAATCGCCGTTGCTCATGCTCACATTCATCGGACTGGTGACGGGGCCGGCGGGTGGCATCATCATGGCACTGCCCGCCCGGGCGCTCGACCAAAGTTCTCGTCACCTCGGCATGGGGATCTTTTTCACCCTTTATTATCTTGGCATGGCTTTGCTGCCCGGAATCGCGGGATGGGCCCGCGATCTATCGAATCTCGACGTAGCGCCGCTCCTGTTTGGCAGCCTGCTCTTATTAATCGCGACCGCCTGCGCGATCCTCTTCCGCAGGCTTGAAGTCCGGAAAACGGCAACGGCTCCTCATTGATCCGCGATGCAAGACGCCAGCGCCACATAGTCCGAATTGGGCAGGGAGAACCGGCGCCGGAACTCCGAGAGCGAGAGGTTGTCGCCGACATAAGCGTCGAGAAACAGCCGGCTGGCTTTGTGCAT
>JBFHVA010000383.1:0-2633 GCA_041589735.1 Gammaproteobacteria bacterium
AGAAGCCGGCGCCGAGCACCAGCCCGATTAAAAACAGAAGTCGCCACGCGTTGTCGCCGGGAACGCGAGACAGCAGCCCGCCGGCGATCCCGGATATGCCGGCGATGCGCCCGGATCCCGCAAGCAACAGGATTGCGGCGATCCCGATCAATATGCCGCCGATGGCTCCGGATATGGGAGTGAAGTTTTCGATCATTCGCTACGTCCAGTTGGATCCGGAATTGTACCTGTTTCGCTCGGGGGTCCATAAAGTCGCGGTTAAAGACGACCGATGATGATGCCGAGTTCCGATTCAGAGGAAATCCGGTCGGATCCCAGCGGCCAGGGCCAGACTAAGGACCAGCCCTGCCCCCAGCAGACAGCCCGACATCTTGCCCAGTGACGAGGTCACTGCCTCGCGGGATTCTTCAATGCCTTTGCCGCGAAGCCATTCGGCGACACCACCTTCGAAAAAACCGGCCACGGCGTCCGTCAATGCGTCCCCTATGACGCCACCGGCGATGGCGCCGGCAACGCCGAACGCCATTCCACCCCACAGCGCCGGGATCACCAGCAGACCGGTATCTATGGCGCCGAAAATCATATCCGGCACTGCCGCGGTAAGCCGCCGCCTGGCAAGCAATAATCCGGTTATCGGAATCAAACCAAGTGCCAGAACCACCGGACCTATCGGAATTCGATGCCCAAGCATCAACAGCGCTGCTGCCGCCACCAGCGCAGCGACAAGACTTACTAGGATTGCATTCTTCATCATCGCCTCACCAACCTCTTGATTCCTTTCCATGGAGAAAGGAAGAAAACATTCTTCAGCCAAAAGTCAATCGTCAGTTACCGCATCGTTTCATTTTTCTGGCACGCGATACGGCGTTCGTAGTAAAATAGTTTATTCAGCCCTTCCTGAGTCTATTCCCACTTCAAATCTTTAATGAAGCGCGTCAATACGCAGCGCGAAAACGCGACTCCTGCACTAAAGAGAATCCAATTTTAGATTCATGAACGACGTTCGAAAAAAGGTCGGGAAAGGTCGCAGCAGGAAACGCGAGTCGCGGCAGGATCTACCCCAGCTCGGTTGGCGGGAGTGGGTGGCGCTGCCGGAGCTCGGTCTGAAACGAATTAAGTGCAAGGTGGACACGGGCGCAAGGAGCTCCGCTCTGCATGCGTTTTTTCTCGAAAAATTTCAAAGCCGCGGTCGCGCTCGCGTCCGGTTCGGCATTCATCCGCGACAACGACGCACAGATATCGAGAAAATCTGCGAAGCGGACATACTCGATGAACGCATGGTGACCGATTCCGGCGGTCATCAGGAAAAGCGGATGGTAATACGTACGCCGGTGATCATCGGCGATCAGTGTTGGCCCATCGAGCTTACGCTGACCGATCGAGACACCATGCGGTTCCGAATGCTGCTGGGACGCACGGCTATCAACCAACGCTTTACCGTGGATCCATCGGCTTCCTATCTGGCGGGCAAACCGGTGCTGGAGGTTTATGGAGGTTCTGAATGAAGATTGCAATTCTTTCGCGTAACAAAAAGCTGTATTCCACGCGTCGGCTGGTTGAGGCAGGGGAAGAGCACGGTCATGACGTCCATGTCTTCGACACCCTCAAGTGCTACATGGACATCGCGTCGCACCGGCCCAGCATTCATTACAAAGGGCAGAAGCTGGAAGGGTTCGAAGCGGTGGTTCCGCGCATCGGTGCATCCATTACCTTTTACGGCGCGGCGGTGCTGCGGCAGTTCGAGATGATGGGGGTGTATCCGCTGAACGAATCCGTGGGCATCACCCGCTCCCGAGACAAGCTGCGCAGCCTGCAGATCCTCGCACGCGCTGGTGTGGGGCTGCCACTTACAGGCTTCGCCCACTCTACTGACGACACCCAGGCGCTCATCGATCTGGTCAACGGCGCGCCGCTGGTTGTGAAGCTGCTGGAGGGAACCCAGGGCAAAGGGGTGGTTCTAGCGGAGACGTACCAGGCGGCTGAAAGTCTCATCGACGCGTTCCGAAATCTGGACGCCAACTTTCTGGTGCAGGAGTTTATCAAGGAAGCCGGCGGTTCCGACATTCGCTGCTTGGTCATCGGCGATCGCGTCATCGCCGCGATGATGCGGCAGGCGAAAGAAGGTGAGTTCCGCTCCAATCTTCACCGGGGCGGTACGGCTTCCAGAATAAAGCTCACTCCGGAAGAACGTTCTACCGCGGTGCGGGCGGCTTCAAAAATGGGACTGAACGTCGCCGGCGTGGACATATTGCGTTCCAACCACGGGCCGGTGGTGCTTGAGGTAAACTCATCGCCAGGGCTCGAGGGTATCGAGAAAGCAACGGGACTGGACGTGGCAGGAAAAATCTTCGAATTCATCGAGAAGAACGCCAAGCCTGGAAAGACCCGGACCCGGGGAACCGGATGACTGCTGAGCCCCGCGAGATCACCATCAACGGCGAGGTCATCAAGCCGGGAACGCGGTGCGTGGTCGATCTGGACCTGCCCGGGTTTTACACCCACACGCCCATTCCAATGCCGGTTCACATCATCCGCGGCCGCGAGGACGGTCCTAGAGTGTTCGTTTCCGCGGCGATACACGGTGACGAGCTCAACGGCGTGGAAATTATCCGCCGGCTGCTGAAACGGCCCGG
>JBFHVA010000384.1:0-2628 GCA_041589735.1 Gammaproteobacteria bacterium
CCACGTTTTCGACACCGGTCCCCGCGCTAACGTTGGAAACCTGGAACGAAGTGGGCGGAAAGTCGGCGTTGCCCTCATCCCATGCGGTGTCCGCCAGCTCCGCGAACGCGCGGGCGAACGCGTGGACGGGGTTGATAACCTGATCGGGGTAGGCGACGTGACCCTGTCGTCCCAGGACGGTGATGCGCCCGGTGAGTGAGCCGCGCCTTCCGTTCTTGATCACGTCGCCGACTTGTTCGCGGCTCGAAGGTTCACCAACCAGGCACCAGTCGATCTTTTCACCGCTTCGATGAATGGCGTCCATTACCTTTACGGTGCCGTTCACGGCGTCACCTTCCTCGTCACTGGTGAGCAATACGCCGATGGAGCCGCGATGACCCGCACCCGTTGCTGTGAATCGTTCCAGGGCGGTGACGATCGCGGCAACGCTGCCCTTCATATCCGCAGCGCCGCGCCCGCGAAGGTAGCCGTCGCGGATGGTCGGCTCGAAAGGCGGTGTTTCCCACTCGGATTCCGGCCCGGTCGGCACCACATCAGTGTGCCCAAGGAAAACGAACAGGGGCGAATCGGTGCCGCGCCGCGCCCAGAGGTTCGTCACCTCACCAAAATCCAAGTGCCGGCAGTCGAATCCGACTGCGGAAAGCCGGTCCGCAACAAGCGCCTGGCAGCCGCCGTCCGACGGGGTAACCGACGGGCGTGAGATGAGCTCCATCGCTAGGGCGAGGGTGGGGGACATGGCTCGTATTTTTTGTTTCGTATGTCGTATCTCGGGGGTCAGACTCAAAGCCTTGCCCGTCAAGCGAGGATGAAGGGGCGATCTTGCCCTCGTATCATTAAGAGCCTCTTAAATAAATTTGCCGGCAAGCTGGCTCCTACAGCGGGCTTGGGTATAGAGTCGCGTCACGGATCACCGGTTAGGGCAGGACCCTCTTGAAGGGTTTCACCATCACCTGCGCGTACACGCCGGCGGGCTTGTACGGATCGGCATCTGCCCAGGCGCTTGCATCCTCAAACGAATCAAACTCGGCCACGATCAGGCTGCCCGTGAATCCGGCTTCGCCGGGCTCGTCGGAGTCCACCGCGGGATGTGGTCCCGCCAGTACGAGGCGACCGTCTGCCTTCAATGCCTCGAGACGTTCAAGGTGTGCCGGGCGGGCGCTCTTTCGTTTTTCCAGACTGTTCTCGACGTCTTCGCAAATGATGGCATAAAGCATCAGCGTTCCTCCTCGGCGTTTTCGTCATGCACGTGCCGGGCAAGGTAGAACCCCTGAGCGATCACGAATACCAGGGTAAGACCCAGAAGGCCGAACAGCTTGAAGTCCACCCAGGTGTCGGTGTCAAAGTTGTATACCACGTAAAGATTGAGCACTCCCATGATGGTGAAAAACATGACCCAGCTCAGATTGAGCCGGCGCCAGACGAAATCCGGGAGCTGCACCGAGCCTTCCATCATTCGGCGCACCAGGTTCTTACCGCCGATGAATTCGCTGGCCATGAAAGCGACAGCGAACAGCCAGTTCACCACCGTGGGCTTCCATTTGATGAAGATTTCGTCCTTGAGAAGCAGCGTTGCGCCACCGAAAATCACCACCAGCACCAGGGTCACCACGTGCATTCTTTCAACACGGTGATTTCTAAACCAGGTCACGCCCACTTGAACCAGCGTCGCCACTATAATTACCGCGGTCGCCATCAAGATGCCGCGCTGAGGATCGTCGTGCATCTTGAATGTTATGAAGAAGAGCAGGACGGGAAAGAAGTCGAAGAGAAGCTTCATGTGGTGCCGTGTTTGTTCATGCGTGAGTTGATATCGAAAAAATAGGCCGCTTTAGGGGGCGAGCCGGCTCGAGATTCCTCAAATCAGGCGCTTCGAAAGGGGACACAGGTTTCGTAGAGGGTAGACAGTAGACGGTAGACAGGGTTGGCGCACGTTTTCATTAAGCGCCCCGATCTGGCGTCTACTTTCTACCGTTTTACATCTTCGAACACCGGAGATCCGGGATCCGGATGGCCCCATCCGACGTCTGATTCTTTGCCAGCGAGCGTTTTCTACTCCAAAGCGGCCGGATTATAGCCCAGGTTTGCCGAAGACCACGGCCCACGTGTGTTTGCACCGGTCGCGCTGATAGAATGCGCCGGCGGCAACCTTGGTTGGGCGCCCGATCGGGCGCAACCCGGATTGTCGGAAACCTGACTATGGCACAGTATTTCAGCATTCATCAGACCCATCCGCAGCGCCGCCTCATTTCTCAGGCGGTTGCTATCGTGCGCAACGGCGGGCTGATTGCCTATCCCACGGACTCCTGTTATGCGCTCGGCTGCGCGCTGGGTAACAAGCAGGCGCTGGAAGGTATCATCGCGATTCGCAAACTGGACGAACAGCACAACTTTACTTTGGTTTGCCGCGACTTGTCCGAGCTCGGAAGCTACGCCCGAGTGGACAACACAGCGTTTCGCATGCTCAAGGCTTTTACCCCGGGACCTTACACCTTCATTCTCAAAGCCAGTCGCGAGGTTCCGCGCAGGGCTCAGAATCCAAAACGTCGAACGGTGGGGATCCGTGTTCCGGACAATGTGGTTGCAAGCAGTCTGCTGGAAAGTCTGGGGGAGCCACTGTTGAGCTCCACG
>JBFHVA010000385.1:0-2547 GCA_041589735.1 Gammaproteobacteria bacterium
TGCCAGGCCTCCACCAGCCAGCGTCCCGGCCAGGCTCGCCGATCCCGCCAGCAGTAGAATCTGGCAGAGATAGACCGCCACCAGCCTTGCTTCGCGCAGGCCCACGGACCGGAGCATCGCGATAGTCGCGAGCTTGGCGTCGAGATAAGCGCGCACGCTGTTGAAAACGCCGAGGCCGCCGACGAACAGCGCGCTAAAGCCGATCAGCAACAGGGCGGAGCCCACCTGATCCAGCACCTCGCTCATGCGGCGGCTGCGGTCGGAAAAGGTCTTCACTTCGAAATCCGCGTCCGGAAACGCCGAGCTGACGGCGTCGCGCCAGTCGTTCGGATCGCCGTCGATTTTGACCCGGTACTCGTACTCGAGTCTGCTGCCCGGCTGCACCAGTCCGGAATTGCCCAGCGCTTCTGCCGCGATCAACACCGGAGGCCCTCGCCAGTCTGCGCTCAATCCCCGATCGGGCTGGCGCTTAATCAGCGCCCGCACCTCGATCGAAAGCGCGCCAATCTGCACGCGGTCACCGACCCCTAAATCCAGCCGGGCGGCAAGCACCGGGTCGATGGCCGCCCCGAAGGAGCCGTCACGTTCGAACACGGCCTCGGACACCCGCATTGTCGGTTCGAGTTCAACGTCACCGTAAAGCGGATAGTTTTCATCGACGCTCTGCAGCTCCACCAGCTGCGGGCGTCCACCGGCGAGCATCATGGTGCGTAGCTCGATCAGCAGTGACACCGTTCCGCGCTCTCGCATCCAGGCCAGAACGTCGTCAGGAAGCGGCGAGCGATGCTCCACTTCGAGGTCACCGCCGAAAAGTACCCTCGTATCCGACAGCAGTCCCTCGCTCACCTGCTTGAACAGGCCGCCGCTGGCCGAAATCAGCGTCACGCCCAGCATGAGACAGGCCCAGAACACCCAAAGGTAGCGGCCGCTGGCGCGAAGGTCGCGCCAGGCAAGACTAGCGATGAACCGCGCGGTGTACGTCATCGGACGCGTTAGCCTTATCCGCCAGCGCGCCGTCGTGCAGTCTAAGCACGCGGTCGCAGTTTTGTGCCAGCTCGGCATCATGGGTGACCAGAACCAGGGTTGCGCCGGTTTCCTTGACGAGATCAAACAGTACCTTGCCCACCAGGGTGCCGGTGTGATCGTCAAGGTTGCCGGTGGGTTCGTCGGCGAGAATCACCGCCGGCCGGTGGACCAGAGCACGGGCGATCGCGACCCGCTGCTGCTCGCCGCCGGAGAGCTGGGACGGATAGTGGCGTCCCCGAGCGCCGAGCCCTACCTTCTCGAGCATCGCTACGGCGCGCTTTCGGGAATCAGGCTTGCCCGCAATCTCCAGCGGAAGCGCGACGTTGTCGAGCGCGGTCAGGCTCGGAACAAGGTGAAATGACTGAAATACGATCCCGATATGATCGCGGCGAAGGTCGGCGAGCGCATTCGAGTCCAGATCTGCCAGAATCGCTCCGTTGATTGCGACGCTTCCTTGCGTCGGTCGCTCTAGACCCGCGATCAGCAGCAGCAGTGTCGTCTTGCCGCAGCCCGACGGGCCTATCACGGCGACCCGCTCCCCCGTCGCGATCTCCAGATCCACATCAACGATTGCGTCAACTTGAGATGTTCCGGTGACATACCGCATTGAGAGGCGGGAGACTCGGATTATGGAAGTGAATCCATCCATGAATTGAATATCGGTTATCGATGACGAAAAGAAGGTGCAACGAATGAAAGTTTAGGACAACCCGATTCAGAGGGCACCAATCTCTCAGAGTTCCGCAGCCGGGGCGACAGTGAAAGACACACGCTTATTTAAAGTGTGTTGAGAACGTGACAATCGTTGGAAGATTTTACAGCGATGTGTATTCCATCCCTGGAGTACGGATAGCATTCAGCAGGAATTCTGGCGCGCCCGGAGGGATTCGAACCCCCGACACCCAGGTTCGAAGCCTGGTACTCTATCCAGCTGAGCTACGGGCGCGTGCGGGCGAGTATTCTAATGTAGGAGCGCCCCTCGGCGCGAACCCCTGAATGCGGCGCTGGACAAACGTCACCGCACCGGTGTGGCCCACCTTGCGGGTACATCCGGCCTTCCTGATCAAGCGCGTGGCAATGCAGCGGTAAACGATGCTGAGCACCTGGCCCATGATCGCCGGACCGCTGGCAAACAGGAAACGCAATGGATGGGGAAAGCTCAACACCCATTGGCGTACCGGCTGTTCGGGAAAGACTTCGTCCACCAGCAGCGCCGCACTCTCTGCCATGCGCCGGGCGCCGCAACTGGGGCAAAATCCCCGTCGTTTGCAGCTGAACGCCACCAGGCGCTCGGCATGGCAGGTGTCGCACCGAACTCTCAGGAAGCCACGCTCAAGGCAACCGCATTTGAGGTAGGCCTCGAACTCGCGCTCGACATACCGCGGCAATGCGCTTCCCCGAGCCGCCAGGCGCGCCTTAAACGCGGGGTAGTGTTGTTAGACAAGTTGGTGAAGAAGGGTCCGCCCCGGGCGGTGGCGCTCGTAGAGCGACGCAGCAACGCCCGCACTGGCTTCCCTGCCA
>JBFHVA010000386.1:0-2463 GCA_041589735.1 Gammaproteobacteria bacterium
CGGTCCTCGAGCAGGTGCGCAACCAAACAGCGCGCCTTTATCTGCAGAACGCCAAATCCGCGCTCGAATCCGAACGTTTTGTCGAGGCTCTGGCCTTTGTTGACCGCGGCCGGGTTTTTTATCCCGGGCTCAAGAATTTCAACGAATTTGAAACAGCTATTGTCACCGCCCAGGAAAACTGGCGTAAGCGGCGTGAAGAAGAACAGCGGTTGGCGCGTATCGACGCCTTGAAGAATGACTTCAGGGCGGCCGCGGAACGAAGTGACGTCCAGGACGCGAGCACCAAGCTCGCCGTCATCAGGGCCGAAGGCCTGCGGGCAGACGGTCCCTTCCTCGCCCGTGAGGCGCCGCTGGCGCTGGCCAACGCCTATCTCCGGCTGGCCCGGAGCCGGATTGAGGGTGAACGGCCTGACTTCGAGCAGGCGCTGGCGCTTGCCAACAAGGGTTTAGAAATTGCTCCGGATCTGGAAGAGCTTCGCCTCGCCGCCGCCGACTATCAGCTGGAGCTCAATACAAGACGGCTGGAAATCGCGCTTCGCAAGCTCTTTGATGACAGCGGCGCAATCGACGTGTCGGCGACGAGGTCGAAGCTTGAGGAGCTCGAAACCGAATTTCCAGAACGATTTCCCGGCCTGCGAGGGGAATTCGCCGAAAGCCGTGGCAACCGGATCCGCGAGCTCGCGAACTCAAAGGACCTGCGGATCTTGTTGCTCCATCAGCGCATGGAAGAATACAGGGCCCTGTTTCCGGATAAGGCGCAAGCGCTCCACGAATCACTGGCGTCCATCGTCGAAAAGAGGATCAGGGCGGCTCGCATCCTGAGCGCGCGAGATCTGGAAATACTGTCCGGGCCGCTATCCGAATTCCGCGCTTTCTCTCCCACCAGCTACGCATCCTTACGCAATGACTTGAGCAGCGAGCTCGCTGAGCGGATCCGGGCGCTGGAGAAAACTGACAGGCTCGCAGCGGCCAGTCTGCTGGAAGCCTCGATCAAACATTTCGGTGAAGCATCGTTCAGCAGTATCGAGATCGAGCTGCCGATGAAAGAAATTTCCGAAGGCTTGAGACTGATTGCATCGGGCCGGCTCAACGCGGCCCGGAGCAGCTTGGAGGCCGCTCGAAAGAAGGACCCGACGCACGCGGACGTGCCGGCCTTCGAACGAGCGCTCAACGCCAGCATGGACAAGGCGAGAAGCGAGTATCAGGAATATGCTAAAGCCGCGACCCGCTCGAGATCGACCCGAGATCAGGCGAAGTTCGATAACCTTCACGCCTCGATCCAGCAGCTTTGGTCGGATAATCCGGAGTTCCGGCGGATCCAGATTGAGCCAGCACGCCGCGGCGAATGCAGCGAGGAGCTCGCCGGTTACGGCCGGAGGCGGGGCGGCGAGTGCTGGGACCTTGTGGGCCGCACGAAGGGGCCACTGATGGTGGTAGTCCCTGCGGGAGGCGCCATCAGCGCGTCGTTTGCCATCAGCAAATACGAGATCAGCGGCAGTGACTTCAACGAGTACTGCAAGGCGACGGGCAGATGCAAAAGCCTGCCGGGGAACAAGGCAAGACTGCCACTAACTAGCATTTCAGCGGAACAAGCCGAGGCATACGCCCGATGGTTGTCCGAGGAGGCAAGCAAGACCGAGAAGCGCAGAATCGTTTATCGCCTACCTACCGACGAAGAGTGGGATCACGCGGCGAATGCGGCCGGGGCCCAGCCGACCAAGAAATACAACTGCCGCGTGACCGCCGGCGGAAGCGTAATTTCCGGCCACGCCCCGGTGGACGCCGCCTCGGGGGCACAGAACGGGTGGGGGCTCGCGAACTACGTCGGCAACGTGCAGGAGTGGGTACGGACGGCCGGTGGACTCAAGGCCCGTGGCGGGACCTATCAGGATCCGCTTGCCCGCTGCGACGCTTCCATCTCACGCAGTCATGGCGGTCAGCCGGACGGGATAACGGGCTTCCGCCTGGTCCGCGAGATGAGCTGATCGTGACAAGGCAGAAAATGACTCCAGGAGACAGTTCAAGCAACCGGGCGAAGCCCCCGACACGGCCGCATCACGGCGATATTCGGGTGGAGGTATGGGCGATCGTGGGCGAAAATAATAAAAATGAGGGTTTTGGGTTAGTCGCATTGGGTAAAAACGCCGTAGGGACGGCGCTGGTATAGAAATGTCGTCGAATATCGTCATGAACAAGTCGCAACTGAGAAAGCTGGCGCGAGAGTATGCGCTCGGCAACCTCGAGGAGGGCGAATATCTACATCGCCGGCGCACCCTCGTCGACGACATCGTTAATGGAACGGTCTCAATAGTCCGGGAGGTGCCGCCCCCTCCCCCGCAGGCCTACTCAGAGGATCCCACCACCAAGGTAAGCATCGCGGGCCGCAGCGGCGCTCAACACTTTGCGCCTGCGGCTCTGTTGATCGCAATCATCGTTGTCGCCGGTGTAATCTGGATGCTGCTA
>JBFHVA010000387.1:0-2428 GCA_041589735.1 Gammaproteobacteria bacterium
CAATCGGGTCGCCATCGGTTATCGCTGCGCGGGCACCGAGTTGAGTCAAGCGGAAATCAAAGATTTGATAGAACGAATTGATTTTTGAGACTTCGCTTCAATTTTTAAACATTGTCTATTACTTTGAACCATAACAATATTGTGAAATCGCATCATCGCGCGAATATGTTCAGAGAGCATTCATCGGCGGCAACTGTGAGAAATGTTCTAGTTATTTTCACCATAAGCTATTTTGTTGCGCTTGAGTGCGCCGCGGAAAGACCCGAAAGTATAAATTCCACCGGCTCGACTATAGCCTCCACGTTACAACCCGATCAACAAATCGCGGTTCTCGACTTGTCAGCGGCTAAAGCGATAAAAGTCCTGACGATCGACGGAAACAAAATTAACAATCGCCCAGACAGAGTCGACTTAAGACCTGGCGAACATCGAATCGTTCTCCTGAAAACCATTAAGGGCCGAAAAAATGGAGGGCAATCGAAATCGGAAGTAGAACATCCGATTTCATTTACCGTCGTGGCGGGTCACTCATACTCCCTGAAACAGAGCTGGGACGACTTCGGGCACGGTTTCGAAATGAACAACATCTGGATTGAAGACATGAACACAGGTGAAGTTGTCGCGGGAAGCAGCTCGCCTTCAGTCTCACTGTCGAGCGGCGCAGTGCATCTCACACAGTGGCGCTCGCTTTGTAAGAACGCAGTGGACGGTAGCGGCGAAGCCCGCTCTAGTATCGGCTTTCACTACCAGAACGGCTGGGCGCCGGCGCAGAAGAACGCAGTGTTAGCTTTCAAGTGGTTCCGGCTGGCGGCAGAAGCCGGTTACACCGCCGCAGAGGAATATAGGTACAACCTGGAAAAAGAAATGACTCGTCAACAGGTGGAAAAGGCTGAAACATTGGCCGCAGATTGGAACGCGGACGTCTCAACTTGCGTGAATGAAGCTTTAACGGGATCAGGCATGTAAATAAAATCGAGCGACGCCATTGAAAGGTTCGTCGGTCATTCGCTGGCTAAACGCTTACTGGCCCACGGTGCTTTCGCCGGCTGGAATTCAACCACCCCAGAGTCCGCTCGCGTATTGGGACACCGCGCGGTAAGATAACTAAATACGCTCCGCCAATCCCCCAGGGGGTCCCATGGAAGAGCGTCACCCGCGAAAGCTCGCCGTCATTCTTCATGCGGATGTCGTCGGCTCTACCGCGCTCGTCCAGCAGGACGAAGGGTTGGCTCACGCCCGGATCCGCGAGGCCTTCGGGCGCCTCTCGAGCACCATCACCGTCTACAACGGCACTACCCATGAAATTCGCGGCGATGCGTTGGTAGCCGAGTTCGACCGCGCCTCGGACGCGGTGGAGGCTGCGCTCGCTTTTCAGGAAGAAAACGCTCGCATTAACTCTTCTTTGAGCGACGGCATCCAGCCGACGCTACGAATCGGGATCAGCCTGGGCGAGGTGGTGTTCGCCGACAACACGGTCACCGGCGAGGGCGTGGTCCTGGCCCAGCGGCTGGAGCAGCTGGCCGAACCGGGCGGCATTTGTATTCAAGGCGCGATACACGAAGCAGTTCCGGGTCGACTGCCTTTCGCATATGAAAGCCTCGGCGAGCAAACGCTTAAAGGATTCACCGAGCCCGTGCGTCCCTACCGGGTCACGCTCAAATCCGGTGAAACGATTCCTGCGCCGGAGCCGCACCTGCGTACCTTCAAGGCCCGATCCAATTTATCCAAACGCCGGCGGATTACGATTGCATTCATCGCTTGCCTAGCCATCGCCGGCGGCGTATTCGCCTGGATCAGTCCCTGGCAGCCGATCGAAGAAGCGGCCTCCGTCGAGCAAATGGCGTTTCCGCTGCCTTCAGAGCCCTCCATCGCGGTGATGCCGTTTGACAACATGAGCGGCGATCCCGCACAGGATGCCATTGCCGACGGGTTTACCGAGAGCCTCATCACCACCCTGGCCCAGATGCCGGAATTATTCGTTATCGCTCGCAACTCCACCTTTGCCTACAAAGACAAGCCCGTCAAAGTGAAGCAGGTGGCCGAGGACCTGGGCGTGCGCTACGTGCTGGAAGGCAGCCTCCAAAAGGAGGGTCGAATCCTTCGGGTCAATGCGCAGCTCATCGACGCGCTCACCGGACGTCATCTTTGGGCGAACAAGTACGACCGTGACGTAAACGCGATGTTCGCCGTGCAGGACGAACTCGTGCGCAAGATTTTCACCGCGCTGCAGGTCAAGCTCACGGGCGGCGAGCACGGGCGCGTGTGGCAGAAGGGCACCGATAATTTTGAGGCCTATCTCACCTGGCTCGAAGGCTGGAAACATTTTCGGCGTTCCACGAAAGACGACAACGCCATCGCCCGGCAGCTAATTCTCAAAGCCATCGACATGGACCCGGACTGGGCGATGCCTTTCACCACCGTGACGTGG
>JBFHVA010000388.1:0-2421 GCA_041589735.1 Gammaproteobacteria bacterium
CTCTTCACTTTACGCGGATTTCCACCTCTCGTGGACAGCTTACCGCCGCGGCTCGCCATCTCCTGCGGACGACACGGCGTCGTACCGTCAATTGTGTTGAAGCGCCGGTTCGGTGACCGCGTGTTCACAGTGCACATTCAAGACCCGAAAGTCGATCCGGCCGCTTTCGACCTCGTTGTGGCGCCAATGCACGACGGAATCCGGGGCGACAATGTCTACCTGACGATGGGCGCGCTCCACTACGTGACCGAAAGGCGTCTGGCGGCGGCCCGTAACGCACCGGAAGCGGTTCCATTTCGCGCCCGCAATCGCCCCCTAGTCACCGTGCTCATCGGCGGACAAAACAAGCACTACGCGTTCTCGGAGCAGGACATCGAATCCCTCGCCTCGAAGCTCGAACTGCTGACCGGTAAAAATGATGTTCAAGTCGCAATCATCGGTTCGAATCGCACCCCGCGCTGGGCGCTTGAACGCTTGAGTCAACGCTTCGGTTACAAGCACTTTGTCTGGGATGGGACCGGGACAAACCCTTACGTCTCCGCGCTCGGATGGGCATCCTACCTCGTGGTCACGGGGGATTCGGTTTCCATGGTCACCGAAGCGGCTTCGACAGGACGCCCGGTATTCGTACATCATTTAACGGAGCAGCGGCCGAACCCACGCTTTCGCCGGTTCCATACGATGTTCAGGGATGCCGGCATAACGCGACCATTCACGGGTGAACTTGCCGATTGGCGCTACGATCCGCCAGACGACACCCCGCGGATCGCCCGGCTAATCAAAGAACGGATGGGACTGGAATGAGTATTATGCATGCTCTGCAACATCGTGCTACGCGTTTCGATGTGCCGTTTCGGCATTGGATTATAGAGGCCGCCTTGAGTCCGGAGATGGTCGCCGAGATAGGTGCGACCGGTGTGCCAGAGGGTCGGCGGGCCTACGACGGAACGCGCGCTGCTGATCATGGCGGAGGCGGACTCGATGCGGCACTGCGCTGCTATGTGACGCCAGAGAACATCGGCGCATTTCCGGCGCTCAAGGGGCTCGTGGGCGAATTGCTAGATATTGATACGATCGCCTACGTTGGACAGCTCATCGAACGCGACCTCCGCGAAGCCTTCCTTCGGGTAGAGGTCATCGTAGACCAAAACGGATTCTGGCTGGAGCGGCACAAAGATATCAAAGAAAAGCTGATGTCCATGCAGCTTTACGTAAATCTGGTCGGTGAATCCGAAAATCTTGGCACCGATATCTACGACCCGTCCGGGAACGTCGTGAAAACCATTCCCTATCGGAATAACACCGGTTATTTTTTCGCTCCCGGATCCGATACATGGCATGGCTTTGAGAAAAAAACGATCGAGAAAGAGCGCCGGTCTGTTCTAATTAACTACGTTACATTTGAGACCGGTTGGAAACTGCCGAGCTGAAAAACGGGTCGCAGTGAACTACGCGCCGGCGCAACTGATCAACGACGCCCGCCGCCAAGGCGTGGCGGTGCGCGGGCCGGATGTCAACGCGAGCCGCTACGACTGCACCCTGGAGCGGGGCGAGCGTGGAATGCTTGCGGAAAAAAGGCGGAATAAGGGGTCGGACACCTTTTTCGGACGCCTCATCCCGAAATCGGCAACAGGGGAGATCGAAAAAGGGCGCTAACCCCATTTTTTCCTTTGGGGCGGCACCCATTGGCGCTTTTACGCAAGCACTTCGACCGCATGCGCCTTTGCACCGCCGCCGATATTCGGGTGACCAATCACGGCACCTTTGCCCGCGCCGCGGGACTGGTGATCAACCGCCAGCGCCCGTCCACCGCCAGCGGGGTGATCTTCGTCACCCTCGAGGACGAGACCGGCCAGATCAATCTGGTGGTGTGGCCGTGGGTGGCGGAGCGCCAGCGCCGCATCGTGCTGCACGCGCGCCTGCTGGTCGCTAGCGGCACCGTCGAGCGCGACGGCGAGGTGGTGCACCTAATCGCCGGACGATTGGAAGATCACAGCCGTTTGCTTGGGAAGCTCGAGACAAGGTCAAGGGATTTTCAGTGATCTCACTGAATGCGGATTGGCGAGCAGAAAAGAAAGCTTACGCGGCATCCGTCCTTCCAACACCGCAGGAAGGACGGACCCGGAGATGATTATTTAATTATTGAGGGGGTGGTTTGAGTTTGATGCTCTGACAAGGGGTGTCAGAGGTTGAGAATCCTCATTTTCTAGTTCCAGATATCATTTATCTAAAGTTTGACTGATACCACCAGGTCAACACGTCGGTTGGTGGCACGTCCCGCTGCTGTTTCATTAGACGCGATTGGATAAGACTCACCGTACCCGGTAAACGTAATTTTATAGCCGCCATTAAAGCTGGAAAGATAATAAGCAACCGCTTTGGCGCGCTCTGTCGAGAGTTCCTGATTTAGCTTCTCGGATC
>JBFHVA010000389.1:0-2410 GCA_041589735.1 Gammaproteobacteria bacterium
CGGTCGTAGCCGACACCCTTCATCATGCTGCTGACCATATCGGGATCAGCCATCGAAAAAGGACCTGGTCCGCAGTGGACTTGATCGGTGTCCTCGTGGGAAATCACCGGCACGATGTCCCGGACCCGCTGCTCCGCCTCAAACAGCCAGGGATTATCCTCCCGTTTCCGCCACACGATCTGGGTAAACTCGCCTCCCGGTCTGAGCGCCTTGCGAATGTTGCGTAAAGCCGCGCCGGGGGACATGAAAAACATGGTGCCGAAGCGGGCAAAGGCGTAATCGTAAGGCCCGCGTAAATCTTCCATCTGTACGTCAGCAACGAAGAACGACGCGTTGTCGATTTTCGCCTCCTCGGTCTCGCCGGTTGCGGCGTCGACAAAATTCTGGGCGCAGTCCACCCCGACGACCTCACCTCCCGGGGCCACCGTCTGTGCAATGCGTCTGGCGCTGTCGCCAAAGCCGCAGCCCACGTCCAGCACCCGGCTGCCCTTCGGGTGAGGGTGCCGCGCAAGTGCCTCCTCGCTATGGCCGGAGAGGCCCTCGATCAGCAGATGCTTGAAACGCACGAATTTATCGAACAGCACCGTGTTCCAGGCTTCGACGACAATGTCATTGCTGACTGCGACCATCGCTTCTCTCCTGCAGTTGGTTTAGCGATCGAGACACGAAGGGGTGCGTTGATACGGTCCAGTTCGACGCCCGACCGCCCATACCCAGAGCGCGTCTGGAAACCGGGAGTTTACGCTCAAAACTCGAGCACGGCGCGTTTTGTGGGAGGCAGCTATTGCACCTGTTCGCGCAGGAACTCCTTGAGCGCTGCTTTGAACTCGGGGTGAGCGAGGATGTCGTGGCCCTGCTCGCGGATCAGAATTGCCCTGGAACCGTCAGCGCCGTTGGCCGCAACGGTTTGGTACGCATCGGGGTTCGCGTAGGTGTCTTTAGCACCGGCAACGGACAAAACCGGCACGCCGTTCGGTCCGGCGGGTATCGCCGGCGCCATGAGAATGACGAGGGCCGCAAAGCCGGGCTCGTCCCTGAGCGCAGCCGCCCTTCCACCCTCGCTGAAGCCCATGAGGATCACGCGCCGCTGATCGATCCATGGTAGCTCCCGGATCCGTTCCAGCGCGTAACCGGCCTCCTCGCGTCGCAGAGCCGGCGAGCTCTGCTCGCATGAGTGACCCGGGCGCGCGTAGGCGTCCGGTTCGAACAGGGCAAAGCCCTCTTCCAATATCAGCATACGGTAACCGACGCTGCCCCGGATGAGTCCGGAACAGCCGTGGAGAACTACGACCGCGGGCGCGGTAGCATCCTCCTTGATATGCCGCGCCGCGACTTCGGTCCAGGGCGGATCGATGATCCGTTTGGGGTCCTTGTGCGGATAAGCGTAGCGATAAGGCGAGCCGTCTTTGCTGATGGTTCCCGGAATGAGGTAATGACCCCAGAGCCAGGTGCCGGCGATGGGTGTGATGCCCTCCGGCAGGGGTGCGTGATCTGCCAGCGAGCTGATGGGGAAAGCCGTCAGCATGAGCGCCGGAATGAGCGAAGCAAGCTTTTTCAATCGCGCGTTCATTGCCAATGCCGAGTATAAAACCGGAGAGCAGAACGCTCTCCGGACCTCTGGATTCGGAAAATGAACCTTACTGGGAAAGCCCGTCTTTCACGGTCTCCCAGTGCCTCTCCAGCATCGATTGCGCGAGCTCATCCCGGGCGAACTTTTTCGCGCTCCTTTCGGAGAAGAACAGGTAGAGTCGTCCGCCGACGATCTGCCACGCGGTGGGATTAACCTCGGCTACGGTGTGCGTTTCCGAGCAGTATCCGCCGAACTGCGGCACGTACTTGATGGGATCGGAGGCGAACAGGTCGCGGTGCTCGGCGCTGGCGAAACGCCACTCCTGCCCCAGCCACTCGTGGCGGAAGTGCTCAGATCCTTTCACTGCCTCGCCCATCTCGAAATACGCAACCGGGTCATAGCCTTTAATCGCCAAGCCGTCCCAGGTGTGCTTGATCAGCCCGAACTTGTCCATGTGGCTGGCATAAGCGGTACCGGCGGGCATGAGCAGCATGACGGTGAGAGCAACGAAGAGGGGGCCGGCCAGCAGGCGAAACGTGCGCTGTTTGGTGGTTGCCATGTCGATATCCTCCCGAATCTCGCCAGGAGTCGCGATAGAATATGCGCGCCCCGGCAGGTGAATTGCAAACTCGACAGATTCCGTGGGAGCGTATTCCACCCGACCGGCGGCCGAAAGACGTGACCAAAATCTGATTTTTCTTGGACGGAGAATAAAGGTCAATAAGATCAATCAGTTATAGGTGACTATTCGCGCGCTGGAAGCGTGCTTCGGACGATACGCCTATGAGCCAGACGTCCCACGACCGCGCTTCCGATCCCCCATTGACCTTATGGATTGAG
>JBFHVA010000390.1:0-2210 GCA_041589735.1 Gammaproteobacteria bacterium
CACCATGGCGGAAGAATTTTAATGTTCGAGTCTGATCAAGGGTAAGATCCAGCGCCACTAGGGAGCGTGAGTCGTCGAGGGTGAATTCGAGAACCTGCCCGGGCATCAAACGCTCGAGCCGCCGTCCGTGAGGCTTGGCCTTAAGCAGCAGCATCAGCTCCGCCGGGTCGAGCTTTCGCTTTTTAAATATGTAATAAAGCGACTCGCCCCTACCCACTTTGGCCGTCTCGGTCGAGTACGCAGTCTCTTCGGCCTCCTGCGGCCCAATAATCTCCTCCAGCAGCTCGACCTCGTTAATCGGCGTGGCGTAGACAGGATCGGGGGGAAGACTTGCGATAGCGGGTGAATCTGTGATCGGGTTCACACTTTCTGCGGACGATGCGGAGCTCGCCGCGGCCGAGTTGGTATCGGCGGGAACCGGAATTTCGAGGGGCAGGGTGACCGTTTCGGTGGACGTTCCCTCAGATCGTGGAGCCAGCCCCAACAGTGCGAAGCCGCCAACTATGACGATTGCCATTGCGGGCCAGCGAAGGCGGCGGCGTACCGGTGCGCGGGCCCGCTCAACGTGGTAGTCGATGATGGCTCAATCCCCCCGATGCAGGATTCAACAAATTCTTATAATGTAGCCGTAATTGTTTGAATTGCCACCCTTAAACGGCGGGCTCAACATACCGTTTGCGACTCGTGAGGTCAACGACAATCAGTGAGTGAGCCTGCCTTAGCGGCTGTGCTACTCTCTGCCGCCCGTCGAGTCCGACTTTGGAACTACGAGCTTTACGGTTCAGGAGTATGGATCCTTTAAAGGAAATTCGCCGGGGCGTTGACGAAATCCTCGTGGAAAAGGATCTCGTCGAAAAGCTCCGACTGGGTCGGCCCCTCAGGGTGAAGGCGGGCTTCGATCCCACCGCACCGGACCTCCATCTGGGTCATACCGTACTCATTAATAAAATGCGCCAGTTCCAGGACCTGGGACACCATGTGATGTTCCTCATCGGTGACTTCACCGGAATGATTGGCGACCCCACAGGAAAGAACGTCACTCGAAAGCCGTTGACGCGGGAGGACGTGGAAACTAACGCGGCTACCTATCGGGAGCAGATCTTCAAGATCCTCGATGAAAACAAAACGGAGATTTGTTTCAATTCCAACTGGATGCATAAGATGGACGCGGCCGATCTCATCGGCTTAGCCGCCCGTCATACGGTCGCCCGAATGCTTGAGCGCGATGACTTCGCGAAGCGCTATAAAACCGGGCAGCCCATCGCCATACATGAATTTCTCTATCCCCTGGTACAGGGCTACGATTCGGTCGCCATGAAGGCGGACGTCGAGCTCGGAGGCACCGATCAGAAATTCAACATGCTCGTTGGAAGGCAGCTTCAGGAACAGTACGGCCAGTCTCCCCAGGTTGTCGTGACCATGCCCATACTGGAGGGTCTCGACGGGGTTCAGAAGATGTCGAAGACGCTGGACAATTACATCGGCATCACTGAGCCGCCGCAGGAAATGTTCGGCAAGCTGATGTCGATATCGGACGAGCTCATGTGGCGATACTTCGAGCTGCTGTCACTGGAAAATTCTGACGACGACCTCCGCCGCATGCGCGACAGCGCCTCGGCCGGAAAAGCCAATCCCAGGGATTTCAAGGTGGCGCTGGCTAAGGAGATTGTCGCCCGCTTCCACGATTCCGCCGCCGCGGACCACGCCCAGGCCGAGTTCGAGCGCCGCTTCAGGCGGGGGGAGATGCCCGAGGATATTACCGAGGTGGAGCTGGAGGCGGCCAACGGAGCGCTGCCGCTGGCAAACCTGCTTCGCGATGCGGGACTCACCAAGAGCACTTCGGAGGCGCTCAGAATGATCCGTCAGGGTGCCGTGCGCGTGGACGGCGAGCGGGTGGAGGATGCCGGCCTTGAGCTTCGGGCTGGGTCGAGTCACGTCTACCAGGTGGGTAAACGCCGCTTTGCCCGGGTGCGTCTGGTCTGATCCGGGGGCCCGGGCAAGGGCGTGGAATGCTCGACCCAGCCGGCGCCGCGCGGTCCGCCAGAGTCATCCCGGGCCGTCAGCGAGCGACCTTGTGCCTTGCGAAAATTGCGCGAATTGTCTTGATTGCCGGGCCGGTGGGCGTATAATTCTCGCTCTTCCCCTGGGTCTTGGGAGGCCCAGGTTCGCTCTTTAACAATTTGGTCAGGCAATTTGTGTGGGCGCTTGCG
>JBFHVA010000391.1:0-2090 GCA_041589735.1 Gammaproteobacteria bacterium
CAGCGGTCCGCTGGCAGGGTTGGGAGAGATCCAGCTTCCGGCCTTGCAGCCGGGCAGCAGCATTATGCCGGGCAAGGTGAATCCCGTGATTCCCGAGGCGGTCGCAATGGCGTGCGCCCAGGTGATGGGCAATGATGTATGCGTCGGAGTCGCCGGTCAGTCGGGTAACTTTCAGCTCAACGTGATGCTGCCGGTGATTGCGCACAACCTGCTTCAAAGCATTTCGATTCTGTCGAGCTCCGCGACTCTTCTTGCCGATAAGGCCATCGCCGGATTCGGAGTCAACGAGGAGCGACTGATGGAGGCGCTGGACCGAAATCCTATACTCGTCACCGCGCTCAACGCGGTCATCGGTTACGAGCGCGGTGCCGCCATCGCCAAGAAGGCGTACGCCGAGGGCCGCGCCGTCATCGACGTCGCCAAGGAGGAAACCGATCTGAGCGAGGAAGAGCTCAGTCGGCTGCTCGATCCCGAGGCGCTTACCCACGGAGGCATCAAAAAGTAGGGCCTAAAGCTGATGGGTAGAAACTGGACGCTAAAAAAATTTACCGACTTTGTAGGTTCGGAACGGTTCCCTCCCCCTTGATGGGGGAGGAACAGGGAAGGGGGTAAAAACTAGGAGCCGGCGAACGGAGAAGTCGACCAGATCCTCGACGGCAACAACCTTAGGCCGCAAGCTGTCTAATCACGTAATGCAAAATGCCGCCGTTCTCGAAGTACTCCCACTCTTTGGGCGTGTCGATGCGCACATTGGCTTTGAAACGCGTCTCCGATCCGTCGCGGCCGCGCGCCACCACATCGACCTGCTTTGATCCTTTATCCAGGCCTTCGATGTCGAAAGTGTGTTCGCCGGTCAGCTTCAGTGATTCTGCGTCCTTGCCGTCTTCGAACACCAGCGGCAGCACGCCCATGCCGACGAGATTGGAGCGGTGTATCCGCTCGAAGCTTTTGGCGATGACCGCGCTCACGCCGAGGAGCAGGGGGCCTTTGGCGGCCCAGTCCCGAGAGGAACCGGTGCCGTACTCGGAACCGCCGAGAACGACCAGCGGCACGCCCTCCTTTTTGTAACGCATGGCTGCATCGAAGATGGTCATCTGCTCGCCGGAGGGCTGGTGCGTGGTCCAGCCGCCTTCGGTGCCGGGCGCCAGGCGGTTGCGCAGGCGCACGTTGGCGAAGGTGCCGCGCATCATGACCTCGTGGTTGCCGCGGCGGGAACCGTAGGAGTTGAACTCCCTCGGCGGCACCTGACGCTCCTGCAGATACTCGCCCGCGGGGCTGTCCGGCTTGATGGCGCCGGCCGGCGAAATGTGATCGGTGGTGATGCTGTCGCCCAGAAGGGCCAGAACCCGGGCGCCCTTGATTTCAGGGATCCCGCGCGGCTTCATGGTCATGCCTTGGAAGTAAGGCGGGTGCTGCACGTAGGTGGAGGTCGAGTCCCATGAAAACTGATTGGCGTCAGGCACCTCCATCCCTTTCCAGCGTTCGTCGCCTTCGAATACGTCCTTGTAGCTGCTCTGAAACATTACGGAGGTCACGCACTTGGCGATGGTTTCCTGGATTTCCTTGGACGAAGGCCAGATGTCTTTGAGGTAAACGTCTTTACCCTTCTTGTCCGTGCCGAGCGGTTCCTTTTGCAGATCGATATCCACGGTACCGGCCAGTGCGTAGGCCACCACCAGGGGCGGAGAGGCGAGGAAGTTCATCTTCACGTCGGCGTGAATACGGCCCTCGAAGTTGCGATTGCCAGAAAGCACCGAGCTGACGATGAGGTTGCCGTCACGCACGGCCTTGCCGATGTGGTCGGGCAGCGGCCCGGAGTTGCCGATACAGGTGGTGCAGCCGTAGCCCACCAGGTGGAAGCCGAGAGACTCGAGATCGTCCATCAGCTCGGCCTTCTCCAGATAGTCCTTGACCACCTTGGATCCCGGGGCGAGGCTGGTCTTGACCCAGGGCTTCACCTTGAGGCCGCGGGCGCTGGCGTTTCGCGCCAGCAGTGCCGCCCCGACCATCACCTGAGGATTTGAGGTGTTGGTGCAGGAGGTGATCGCCGCGAACACCACCGCGCCGTCCTTGAGCTGGTAGGACTCTCC
>JBFHVA010000392.1:0-2055 GCA_041589735.1 Gammaproteobacteria bacterium
AACCCGCGCCCGCCGAAGGCGCTGCGCCGGTAACCCGGGTGAGAGGTGTTATTGGGCGAATCTATACAGGACATATTCAATATCGATTAGATTTATGTGTGGCGACGCGATATAAAGCGCACCTCTAACGCCGCGGGGCGTAAAAGATTTTCCGCGGTCAGCGCCTTGAGACAGCATACGGAGGCACGCCATTGAACGCGTCATCCACGAAGCCGGAAATCTCGGTCAACGGGCGGAGCTATCGCTGGCCGCAGCGGCCGCTGGTGGTGGTGTGTATCGACGGCAGCGAGCCCAACTATCCGGGCAGCGACGGCGGCGGCTATATCGAACGCGCCATGGCGGCCGGCCAGATGCCGTTCATGGCGAAAGTGTTTGATCAGGGCACGGTGCGACTCGCCGATTGCGTAGTGCCGTCTTTCACCAACCCGAATAATCTTTCCATCGTCACCGGCGTTCCGCCCTCAATTCATGGTATCTGCGGCAACTACTTCTTTGACCCAGCGACCGGCGCCGAGGTGATGATGAACGACCCGTCACTGCTTCGAACCGGCACCGTGCTGGCGGCGTTTGACCAGGCGGGCGCCCGGGTGGCGGTGGTGACCGCCAAGGACAAGCTGAGAAGATTGCTGGGCCACGGGCTTCGTTTCGGTAAAGACGGTGCGGTCTGCTTCTCCGCAGAGAAGGCGAACGAGGCGGAACTCGAAACCCACGGCATAGAAGGGGTGCTGGAAAAAGTGGGGCTGTCGCTCCCGTCGGTGTACAGCGCCGACCTGTCCGAGTTTGTCTTCGCCGCCGGGGTAATGCTGCTGGGAACGATTCGCCCGGAGGTGATGTACCTCTCCACCACCGATTACGTGCAGCATAAGCACGCTCCCGGCGCCGACGCGGCCAACGCCTTTTATGCCATGATGGATCGCTACTGGTCCCGGCTGGACGAGCTCGGCGCCACGGTGGCGCTCACCGCGGACCACGGCATGAAGGCCAAGCACGCGACCGACGGGCGGCCCAACGTGATTTATCTGCAGCCGCTGCTGGACCAGTGGCTCGGAGCGGGCCAGGCGCGAGTCATATTACCCATCACCGACCCCTACGTGGTTCACCACGGCGCCCTGGGCGGCTTTGCCACCCTGTACCTGCCAGAGGACGCAGACACCGCAGCGCTGGTCAAGCGCATCGGCGAACTCGAGGGGGTGGAATGCTGCCTGACCCGGGAACTCGCCTGTGAGCGCTTCCAGCTGCCCCCTGATCGCATCGGCGATCTGGTGGTCATCTCCAAAGCGGACAGCGTTATCGGCAGCGCACCGGAAAAACACGACCTGAGTGGTCTGGAGGTGCCGCTTCGCTCCCACGGAGGACTTTCCGAGCAGCGCGTGCCGCTAATCGTGAATCGCAAGGCGCCGACACTTTCGCCCGAGCGCCGCTTGAGAAATTTTGACATCCTCGACGTGGCGCTAAACCACGTCAGCTGACTTCCCGGAGGCACCCATGACAGCAGCGCAGCACGCACAGGCGGTAAAGCCAGGCGCAGTGCGACAAGAATCCATGCGCATCGCCGCAGAGCGCGTCGACACCGACGACGTGGTAGAGGTCTTGTATCCCTATGACGATACGGTGGTAGGCACCGTGCCGCGGGGATCTGCGGAGCACTGCCGGCGTGCGTTTGAAATTGCGGCCGGTTTCAAACCCAAGCTGAGCCGCTACGAGCGGCAGCAGATCCTGTTGCGCACCGCAGCGCTTTTACACCAGCGCCGTGAGAGCATCGCCAATCTCATTACCCTGGAATCGGGGCTGTGCAAAAAGGACTCGCTCTACGAAGTCGGCCGCGCCTACGACGTCTTCAGCCTGACCGGCCAGCTGTGCATCCTTGACGATGGTGAGATCTTCGCCTGCGATCTCACGCCCCACGGTAAAAAGCGCCGGATCTTTACCCTGCGGGAACCGCTGCGCGCCATCAGCGCCATCACCCCGTTCAATCATCCCTTGAACATGGTGGCCCACAAGGTGGCGCCGTCCATCGCCAGCAACAACTGCATGGTGGTGAAGCCCACCGAGCTC
>JBFHVA010000393.1:0-2026 GCA_041589735.1 Gammaproteobacteria bacterium
CCCGATGATCACGTGTGGACGCAGAGCCAGTTGCCGTGGCTTGAGCTGATCGACGATGCGCCTCGTTTTGCGCGCAGCAGCACCGCCGTACCGTCAAAGGCGGAAGACTGAGGTAGACCCGCCACCTGCGCATCACCAAGCCGTGATGGCAGTCTCAGTTCAAGGGCGGCGTAAACGCCGGCCGCCAGCTGAAACCTGAGCTGACCACCGCACCTTTGGATTACGAGAGTGTCATCTTCTAATTATTTCTGCCTCTGAATAAAAATTGGCCGGCGACAAGTGATTGTCGTCTGGAGCGGATCCCTTCTGCCTCGACTATGACATTCTTGTAAAGATGCAAATTGTCGTCGTAATCGGGCCCGCGCTGGCCGACTCGCGGTAGCCCCCGCCTTGGCTGCAGTGACGGGCTATCGTTTCGAGTCTATAGGTAGAACCAGCGGAGGCAATCTCCCGCGCGCCGAGTGCGGCGCGGGATCACGGCTGGGAAATTGTCGCCGTGCTGTCGCGGGCAGCCGCGGCGATCTGGGCACCAACGCTCGACGCGTGCGCTGGTTCGTTCAGCGTTTCGAAATCGGCACCGATGCCAACTGAGAGTGAACTGTAACCGGAATCTTTCTCAGGTTATTGAAAAGCTTCCAAAAAAAAGCTCGGCCCGTGAGCCAAATCTATTGCGAATTAGATTCCGAATGACAATGCAACATTATGCGCGGATACTAAACAACTTTAATGCCTTCGTCCCGAGGCACGAGCGGTCAAAATTGGCCGACGGGGCGCAATTTGCAGCCCCCCGTAAGAATAAGAAGCGCCGCACAAGGTGATAGGTTAAGTCCGCGCGATGGCCGTCGACGAAGAACCGAGTACTCTGGATCGTAAAGCGATTGAAAAAGCGCTGCGCGAGAGCGAGCGTCGCTACCGCGATCTGATTGAGGGATCGATCCAGGGCGTGCTCATCCACATCGACAGCAAGCCGGTGTTCGCCAACCAGGCCTACGCAGATATCTTCGGCTACGACTCCCCGGAAGAAATTCTGGCGCAGGAAACCGCCCGTAACCACGTCGCGCTCCACGAGCACGAGCGCATGGAGCAATTCAGGCAAGCGCGTCTTCGCGGAGAAGACATTCCGGCTTACGAGTTCGAAGGCGTCAAGAAAGACGGAACCCGCATCTGGCTCGAGAACCGGGGCCGGGCAATCACCTGGGATGGCGAGCCCGCCATTCAGCGAACCATTGTCGACATCACCCAGCGCAAGCAGGCGCAGGAAAATTTGCGTGCGGCCGAAGAGCAAAACCGGCTGATCCTGCAGTCCGCCGGCGAGGGCATTTACGGACTCGACCTGGAAGGAAATACCACCTTTGTAAACCCCGCGGCGGCGGCAATGCTCGGTTATGAGGTGGACGAGCTGATCGGCAAGCTCATGCACGAACTGATCCACCACACCTACCCCGACGGCACCCGCTATCCTCTGGAAAAATGTCCGATGTACGCGGCGCTGACCGACGGTCAGCTCCACGTGGTGACCGACGAGGTGCTGTGGCGCAAAGACGGAAGCAGTTTTCCGGTGGAGTACACCAGCACGCCCGTTCGAAAGGATCACGAGATTGTGGGTGCGGTGGTGGTGTTCAAGGACATCACCGAGCGCAAGCGCGCGGAGGAGGAGCTGCAAAAGCTCGCCATCACGGATCCCCTGACCGGGCTCCCTAACCGCAGGCATTATTTACAGATCGCGGAAAAGGAGACGGCCTGGTCCCTCCGCTACAAGCATCCCTTGAGCGTGATGGTTGTGGATCTCGATCATTTCAAGGAAATCAACGACGTCCACGGTCACGCCAAAGGGGACGAGGTGCTGGTGGAGGTCGCCAGGGTCTGTTTGGACGCGGTGCGGGGATCGGACGTGTTCGCCCGCTTCGGCGGTGAAGAGTTTGCCGCGCTTTTGCCCATGACCACCCTGTCGCAATCGGAGGCACTGGGACATCGTCTGCGTCACCTGGTCTCCGAAGCCGGGGTCAAATCCGATGAGGGAATGGTC
>JBFHVA010000394.1:0-2018 GCA_041589735.1 Gammaproteobacteria bacterium
CTGGCCGCCGCCCGAGCCGGTGCGTCTGACGATCTTTGCGGGCGCCAGCGAACTCGTCCTGCCGGAGCGGGCGCATCGGGAAGAAACTATCACCTTCGAGGAGGCCGAGGGCGCCGCCAGCGGTGCGCGCAAGGTGCTGAGTGAGACGCACCACAACTGGCGGGTGATCCGTGATCTGGCGGAAGACCGGTCGACGCTCGAGGTCATCGACGACGACGGTTACTTTGAGCTGGGAGATGTCGAACTGAAGCTGCGAAAGAAGGCCGAGGAGCGATACAGCTACCAGGGCGACGACTTTTCCTCTGCCAAGGGCGAGACACTATGGCGGCGCGGCATACAGCGTGGAGGCTGGACGGTCGAAACGGTCACGCGTACGGTGCTCTCCTGCGATCCGTCTCGTTTCAAGGTTTCAGCGGACCTAGATGCCTACGAGGACAAAAAACTCGTCTATTCACGGTACTGGAATATCGACATCGAACGCGACCTCGTTTGACCTAACGGGTTACCTCCTCGTTGCAGACGCAGAAAATTGCAAGGGCTGAAGCACTTTCTGATGCAAACGAATATCTCGCACTCTGATCTATTTCGGCCATCTTCCCCCTCTTAACTCGTCCGCTCTCCACACTGCAAAAAAGCAAGACACCTAAATCGTTATAGGAGCTGCGACGATTAAGCCGGATCGCCGGCCCCCGCCCTACGCGGCGTAAATCAAACGTCCATGGCCGCGCAATAGGCTCCCGGAAACTGCCGGAAAAGCGCGATTTTCCTGCCTATACTCATTCCAAGTCGACCTCCCAATAAGAGAAGAACGGGCCCATGAGCAGCAGACTTCGCAGCATTTTCCTGATACTGAATTTCAAGACCCTGGTCATCGCCACTCTGGCGGTCGCCTCTACCTACCTCTGCCAGAAATTCAACCTGGTGGCAGATTTTCCGCTCACCCTCATCGCCACCGCGGTGGTGTTTCCCATCGTGTTCTCCATCAGCGGGGCCTACAAGCGGCGGGAGAACGCGCTCGACGAGTACGGCTCAATCAAGGCCCACGGGCGGGCGATCTTCTTCGCCGCCCGGGACTGGCTCGAAGACTCGAGCCCCGAGACCCTCGACAAGGCGAAAGTGTTGATGGGAGATCTGCTCAAGGCCTGCCGAACGCTCTTCGCCGAGCCGCTGGAGGCCATGCCCAAAAACGAGAAGGCCGTCTACGACCAGTTCTCGAAGATTTCCAAATTCATCAAGCACGACCTTCGGGGCGCGGGGCTCGCCTCCGGAGAGGTCTCCCGCTGCAACCAGTATCTGAGCAAGATGGTGGTGGCCTTCGAGAGCATCAAGCATATTTATCAGTACAGAACGCCGCGCACCCTGAGATCCTTCAGCGACGTCTTCATCACCGTGCTGCCGCCGCTCTACGGCCCCTACTTCGTGCACATCGCCCAGGATTACGCCTACGGACTCGGCTACATCATGCCGATACTGTTCACGGTCATCCTGGTAAGCCTGGACAACATCCAGGAGCACCTGGAGAACCCGTTCGACCAGGTGGGCGAGGACGACGTTTTCATCAATGCGGAAAAATTCATGCGCAGCCTGGAGTCCGAAGGCGGCTTGATGCCAAGCGAACAGAAGGCCGTGGGCTTCTGATTAATCGAAGGGGCAGATCGAGACATGAGCGCGCTGACGGCCTGCCCCAAGTGCGGACATATTCGCGAGCCGGAGACTCAGGCGCCTACCTGGCAATGCCCCGCCTGCGGTATCGCTTACCACAAGTACCAGGCGTATCTTAAACGGGCCGCCAAGACCTTTATGCCGCCGGGCTCAGACGAAGCAGCGCCGCCGGTGCAGGCGGACGGCTCCATCCTGCTGCTTACTATCTCCAATATCATTGCCATCGCGGTCGCCATTGTCTCCGGCTGGCGGCTTGTTGACCTGATGCTGGTTTACTGGGTGCAGAGCGTAATA
This sequence comes from Gammaproteobacteria bacterium, assembly GCA_041589735.1. Classification (GTDB taxonomy): domain Bacteria; phylum Pseudomonadota; class Gammaproteobacteria; order HK1; family HK1; genus CAMYJH01. Next base: position 1,957 of record JBFHVA010000394.1, read on the forward strand.
ATCGGCGTGAGCTACTTCTTTCGTATATTGAATCTCGATAAGTTTTCCACCGAAAACTTTCA
>JBFHVA010000395.1:0-1994 GCA_041589735.1 Gammaproteobacteria bacterium
CGCGCCGACCTCGTCTTCGGCTCGAACTCGGAGCTGCGCGCCATTGCAGAGGTCTACGCCTGTGACGACGCCAAGGAGAAGTTCGTGAACGACTTCGTGGCGGCGTGGAACAAGGTCATGAACCTGGATCGCTTCGATCTCGCCTGATCCCACCACGGGGGCTGGGCGAAGGTAAATTCAAGAGTTCATACCTCAAAGCGGCTAAGACGAAGGAGCGGGCATTCCCGCTCCTTCGTTTTTACCTGATGGTTCAGGTTGTGGTTCGGGCGCCGGTGCCCGGATCCGGATTGTTGCCGAAGCCCCATGGTGGAACACGTCAAACAACCCGGGGGCGAGGGCGGTCTCGAGGCGGCCGAGCGGCATTCCATCGAGCGGCAAGATCCCGCATTCAGGAGCTGCCTTAATTGTTCCCCGACGAGGAGGCGGTGGCCAAGGCCGGGGATGCCATATTCGAACCCTTCGAATATCTGATGTTGCGGCATAAGGCGAAGAAGATTAAAAACGACTTCAAGCAGTCTCTGGGGAGCGTCGCGTACCATGTTGCCTGTCACCAGCGGGTGGAAAACATCTGCCTGAAGACCCCTGACGTATTTGCGCTGGTGCCCTATATATCCGCGTCACGGTCATAGAGGGCTGCTCGGGCCACGACGGCACCGACGCGGTCAAGACCGAGTTTCACCAGATATCTAGAAAGATCGGCCGTCCTGTCGTCGACCGGGTGCAAAGCGCCAAACCCGACCACTACACCAGCGATAGCGCCATCACGGCGCGCCACATCGAACACGGGCTTAATGACGGCACCCGGGCGGTGCCTCCGCTCACGCTGTTACCTAAGGCATACGGGAAATAAACATGGAGCCGTTGAAACGCAAAGACCTCTACAGCCTCGAGGAATATGCCGAGGCGCGAAAAGAATTCCGGAAAAAGGCCCTAGAACACAAAAAGAACCGAAAAATTGCCGTCGGCCGAAACGCGACGATTTACTTCGAGGATCGGCTCACTGTTCAGTACCAGGTGCAGGAAATGCTGCGGGTGGAGCGGATCTTTGAGAAATCTGGCATCGAGGACGAGCTCGCGGCCTACAACCCGCTCATACCTGACGGCTCCAATCTCAAGGCGACCTTCATGCTCGAATACGACGACGTTGAAGAGCGCCGCCGGCAGCTGGCGAGACTCATCGGCATCGAGGACAAGGTCTGGGTCCGGGTGGGGGAGGGCGAGCGGATTTTCGCCATCGCCGATGAGGACATGGAGCGTGAAGACGAGGACAAGACCTCGTCGGTTCACTTCTTGCGATTCGAGCTGAGCCCGGACGACGTGGGCAAGGCGAAATCGGGTGCTGAGATTGCGCTCGGTATCGAACATGAGAATTACCGGGAATCGGTGGATCCCCTTCCCTCAGCCATTCGCGAGGCGCTGGTCGCCGATCTGGACTAATCTGCTTTACATAGCACGCTGGCCCAATTGGGCACTGCCCGCAACTCGGTTTGAGTATCAAGATCACATCTTGATTACAACATTCTGTTTAATCGAGCATTTCAACTTAGACTTCAGGCGGGCTCTGAGCTTCGCCCCTTGTTCGTTTCCGGTCGATTAGGGCCAGTTGACGGAGTACACTTACGCGCCAAATGACCCCTGCCGCAGGCTCAAGTTCGTCGCCGATACATCGGCTGGAATGCATTCTGCTCGGACTTCTGCTGAGCCTCGCTCAAAGTGTCTATGCGCAGCGGAACCCGGACAGGAGCGTGTCGGAGGGGGACGAATTCCTCTCCTCGCCGGAGAAAAAATGGTCCGAGTCCGACGGGATAAAGTATCCGGGTGTCCCGCGGGAGGCGGATCTGGTTCGCCTGGACCCACAACTTTTCAACGGGCGCTACGAATATTTCATCGATCCAACCTCCGTCTCGATGGGAGCTGATGAGGTACTTCGCTTTGCGGTTGTGCTGGAATCGAAAGCCGGAGTACGGAACATATTTTATGAAGGCATCCGCTGC
>JBFHVA010000396.1:0-1658 GCA_041589735.1 Gammaproteobacteria bacterium
ATTTCGATACCGTTCTCGCCTACGCCCGGGACAGCGAGGGACGATCTGGTTGGGGCGAAGCTACGCTGCTGACCGGCTACACCGAGGAAACCATCGAAGGAAGCTATCGCCTTGCCTGTGACACGGCCGAGGCCATCATCGGCTTATCGCTCAAGAAGGCGAGCCGGAAGATCGAATCGCTGACCGCCGCTGCACCCTTTACCGCTACGGCGCTTTTTACCGCACTGGAAATGCTTCAGGGCGCGCCGCTGCTAAACGTCCACGGCGGCGCGCGCGTTCCGCTGCTGGCCCCGCTCCATGGAGAAACTGCCGGCGCGCTGGAAGCGGAAATCGAAGCGCACCTTTCGAGCGGTTATAGCACCTTCAAGCTCAAGGTCGGTTTTGACGTGCATAAGGATCTGGATAAAGTGCGTGCCGTGCAGTCGATACTTTCCGCACGCGGCAAACTCCGCATCGACGCCAATCAGGGGTATTCCATAGCGGACGCCTGTCGTTTCGCCGCCACTCTAAATCCTGCGAACATCGAGCTTCTGGAGCAGACCTGCAGGGCGGATGACTGGAGCGCGGCGTCCAGCGTAGCCACGGTTTCGGCGGTGCCGCTTATGCTCGACGAATCCATTTACTCCATGGATGACGTCGAGCGGGCTGCGGAATCAGGGGCGGCAAGCTTCATCAAGTTCAAGCTGATGAAAGCCGGCGGTCTCCAAAAGCTCAAGGCGGCGCTGGATCGGATACGCGCGCTGGGAATGACCCCTGTGCTGGGCAACGGCGTGGCCTGCGACCTCGGCTGCTGGATGGAAGCGTGCGTCGCCGCCCGCGCGATAGACAACGCCGGCGAAATGAACGGTTTCCTCAAGACTTCGGCGAGTCTTTTTCGAGAACGCCTGCAGGTGGAAGACGGCAACCTGGTGTTGCCCGAGGCATTCGTTCCGCAAATTGACCGGGAAGTGCTGGAACGCCACCTGAAAGATCGACATCTGCGGGCCGCCTGAGATGGAAAGTCGATCCAAACCCCGCCAGCACACCCTGGTGACCGGCGTGATCGGAGCCGACACCCATATTGTCGGCAATCGAATTCTGAGCATGGCGCTGGAACAAGCGGGTTATAAAGTGGTGGCGCTGGGGGCGCTGACCCCGGCGGAGGAATTCATCAAAGCCGCCATCGAGACAGCCGCCGACGGCGTGATGGTGTCGTCGCTCTACGGTCAGGGCGAGCTCGACTGCCGTGGCTTTCGCGAGCTGTGCATAGAGGCCGGCCTCGATGAGATCCTGCTCTATGTTGGCGGCAATCTCGTAGTCGGCAAACAGCCGTGGCCGGAAGTCGAAGAGCGTTTTCTGAAAATGGGTTTTGACCGCGCGTTTCCCCCGGGTACCCGCACCGACGAGGTCATTCAGAATTTGAACGCCGACTTCGAGGCGCGCGAATCCGGATCCAGGAGGACGGCGAAGTGAACGCCCTGCTCATCGACTTCGGCAGCACCTACACCAAGTTGCGCGCCGTGGCGCTGGATCCGGTTCGTGTTCTGGCTTCCGGGCAGGGACCGTCCACGGTGGCGAGCGACGTGACCGAAGGCATGAACGCGGCGCTTGAAGATCTGAAGTCGCGCTTGGGTTCACTCCCGATATTCGACCACAGGCTCGCCTGCAGCAGCGCGGCG
>JBFHVA010000397.1:0-1559 GCA_041589735.1 Gammaproteobacteria bacterium
CGTCCGGGCAGACGACGCTTACGTCGGTCCCGGATACGGTCAACCGACTGCCGAGATGGTGGAGGCGATCCAGATGATGGCGCGTCTCGAAGGCATTCTGCTCGACCCGGTGTACTCGGGGAAAGGCATGGCGGGACTCATCGGGATGGTGAGCAGCGGCCGATTCAGCCCCGACGAGAATGTCGTATTTCTGCATACGGGCGGCTCGGCTGCGCTGTATGCCTATCAGGACTTGTTCGTGGCGCACTGAAGCGCTACCAAGGATTTCAAGGGAAGCGTACAAGAACAGGCGGTATTTTTAAGATTAAAAGCTGACGGAGGAGAGTGAAATGAAAATACGAAAAGCAATTCGAACCGCGGCATCCGCGATCGGCGTTGCCGCATTGGCCGGGGCCATGCTGACGCCGGCGGTGAGTGTCTCGGCGGCTGAAAAGATCCGGCTGTCGACCTACGTCAATGAGGTCGACGTCCGCTACGAGGGGTTCAAGTACTTTGCCGACCTGGTCAAAGAAAAGACCCAAGGCCGCGTGGAGGTCGAAATCTTCCCCTCTGCCACTCTGCACGGCTGGGCCGACGGGGTGGACGCGGTAGTCGGCGGTGTGGCCGACGTAGCCTGGATCTCGGCGGACAAGCGGCTACCCTGCTACCGCGCGGGTGCCTTCTATCCTGCCGTTGTCGATCTGGAGAAGCAGATCGAAATGGATGCGAGGATTACCGAGATCCTGGCCGACGAAGCGGCCAAGATGGGTCTCGTCAACGTGTTCTCGTCCAATTATTCCTATGACCAGGAGTGGTGGTTCAAGGATCGAGTGGCCGACATCTCTAAGCTCGAGGGCAAGCAGGTGCGAAGCATCGGTCCTCTGGTGAGCATGATGATCGAAAAGTGGGGCGGCAAGCCTGTATTCGTTGCGCCGAAAGAAGTATTTCAGTCGGCGGAGCGGGGCGTGGTGGACGGCATCAACATGGGCGTCGCGACTTACAGCTCGTGGAAGCTGTGGACAGTCATGCCCTACATGGTCAACGCCAGTCTTTTCTACGGCAACATCATGTACATGATGAACAAGAACAAGTTCGACAAGCTGAGTGCGGCCGATCAGAAGGCAGTGCTGGCCGCGGGCCGGGAAGCGGAGGTCTGGCTCAAGCCCCGCTATGAAGCGTGGGTCAACGAGCGCGTTGGCGACGCGGTGATGAAGGGCGGCGGCGCTGCGGTTTCTCTTCCGCTGGCGGAGAGCAAGCGGCTGGTGGCCAACGTCCAGCCGGATTGGAACAAGGAGCTGCTCGCGACCTGTTCCAAGGAAACCGCCAATCAGCTGATCGAAACAATCAAAAGTTACTCCCGGTAGCTGAAGCGACTGAGGCTATGGCCGGGTGTGCCAGGCTCACCCGGCCGTCTTTTTATCTCGAAAGGTGAATGACGTGACCGGCACCGTGGACACAATTTATCGGGCGGCGACGCGTTTGAGTATCGCGCTGATGGTCATGGGCGCGGTCATCGTCCTTATCCAGACGTTCTGGATCTCTTACGGCGTGTTCATGCGCTACATCATGAATGATCCGGA